>JADKFU010000002.1:300000-404810 GCA_016717285.1 Chitinophagaceae bacterium | reverse complement strand
ACCACCTCCCAAAGCAAATCCATTTATGGCAGCTATTACCGGTTTAGGCGCTGCTTCAATCTTATTAAAAACCCTGTGACCATTCGCCGACATTTCTTTTGCCTGTTCTGTTGTGAAGGACGTGAATTCTGTTATGTCAGCTCCGGCTACAAATGCTTTTGCCCCTGAACCTGTGATTATTACTCCACGAATCTCATCATTCTCATAAACATCATTAAAGGCAATATCCATTCTTCAATCACTTCACGATTGAGCGCATTTAATTTTTCAGGGCGGTTGATTGTGAGGGTTAACACTCCTTCATTCAAGTCAACTAATAAATGTTTGAATTCCATTGTTGATTTTTTTTAAGAATTGAGCCGTGATTTCCCGGCAAGATTTGAGTCCTTATTTTGTGAGCGATTTACAAATACGTGCAGATTATAAAAATCAAAATTACGGTGCAACTTCACCCATTCTTGTATATAGCCGGAGATTTCATGCGTGGAAGTACCCGGCGCGAACAATTACCTACTCCCATTTCATGAAGCGCAGACATGTCTTCTTCAGGAATAATGCCGCCGCCGGTTAACAGCACATCTCCGAGTTCCTTTTCTTTCATCAGGTTGATTATTTTGGAAACACCGTCATGTGCGCGCCTGATAAAATCGAAATACCTATCACATCCACATCTTCCTGCAAGCGGCATTCACCACCATTTCAGGCGTTTGACGAAGTCCTGTGTAAATTACTTCCATACCTGCATCACGCAAGGAAGAAGCAATCACTTTCGCGCCACGGTCATGGCCATCAAGACCAACCTTGGCAACCAGCACACGTACCGGACGATTCGTTTGAATGGAAGACATGAGGTATTAAATTTTAATGGTTTGCATTTATTTCTTCAGTTGACCGGGTTTTTTCTGCTCTTTTTCTTTTTTCTCAACCAGCTTTTGTCAACTACTTTACGGTCGAGAAAATCATTCAGCTTATCTGGTGAAATATTGGAAATGATTTCGCCGAATTCATTCACCCTTATATCCAATCCCTTAAGTTCAGGATCCACCTGCGCTTCATCAATTTTATCTTTCTTCTTTTTCATTTTTTCATTTTCTGCTTTTGGGAAAGCCTATCAATAAAATTAACAACTAAGCGGCTGTCATTCCATCAAACTTTACAGCAGCTACTTTCATCCTGTTGAGTGATTCTTCTTTGCCAAGCAATGAAACGATTTCAAAAACGGCGGGGCCGTTCTTTGTTCCAATCAACATCACTCTCAGCACTGGTAAAATATCTCCTGCTTTAAAATTATGCTGCTTCAAAAAGTCGTGCAAAAAAGTATCTGCCGAATGCATTGAAAAATCATCATGCGCCTGCAATTCACTGGCTAACATTTCAAAATTTTTTCCTGCCTGATTGTTCCATTTACTTTTTACAACAGTCGTGTCAAATTCAACAGGTGCAATAAAAAAACAGCAGCGTTCTGCCAGAGCTCATTGATAAACGTGCACCGCAATTTGATTACTTCGCAAACGCGTTCGATATAATCCTGCGATGCTTCCTCCCGATTTCCATTAATTCCAACTTTACAAAAGCAGATAGTTCATTCCCTGATTTCTGCTTCATGTATTCATGATTGAACCATTTCGCCTTTTCAAAATCAAACTTTGCGCCTGCCTTGTGAATACGTTCGATATTGAAATCCTTTATCAATGCCGACATTGGAAGCACTTCCTTACTTTCTGACGGCGCCCATCCAATGAGTGCCAGCATGTTTGCAAATGCTTCCGGAAAAAAATCCACGTTCGCGAAATCCCAACGATTGTTCGCCGGTTGCCGGATCTTTCCAGTTAAGTGGAAATACCGGAAATCCCAATCTGTCGCCATCCCGCTTGCTGAGCTTTCCATTTCCATCGGGACGAAGGATCAGCGGTAAGTGAGCAAACTTCGGGCGTTCTTCTTCCCATCCGAAAAACCGGTACAGCAAATAATATTCAGTCGCTCGCGCATAGTATTCAGTTCTTCTGCAGTATCAAAGCATAATACGCATTACCGGCAGTTACCAGTTGTAATGCGAAGGGATAATACAATTGCTTACGTTCCGATTGTTTGTAAGGTCCATATGGTCCGCCTGATCCAGGACCTTCGTCGGCAACAATGCCACACCATTCCAACGCTTGCAACATGTATTCTTCGGCTCCATTCACTAAACGGTTCTGATCGGTATCTTCCACTCTTATGATAAATGTGCCGTTGTGTTGCTTCGCGAAGAGGTAATTGTACAAAGCAGTGCGAACGCCACCAATATGCAGGGGGCCTGTTGGACTTGGAGCAAACCTTACTCTGACGGACATTTCATGAAGTTGATTCGGACAAAAATAGTTGAATTATGATAAAATTAGCCTGTATAAAATGGCTCTTCGAAGGACTAATCTTCAGTTCTGCCAAACATTCATCAGTTCATTCTTATGCTCCAACTCAGATCAGAAGTTTCTCCAGAACCCGACCAAAGATTGCAGATGGCTTACCGTGTCAATATTAATTCTAGTCCGTCTGCAACCAATACAATCCACATACCATCTTGAATTAAGTTTTTCTGAAATAAAATAAGATGCTTCACCTTTCGTCAGAACGCATATTAAAGAACCGAATCCAAATTGGGAATGTATTTTATAAAAACCCTGAAATTTTAAAACGCCTTTATCCGCGTCAGGTATGGAGTTTTCCTGAAGTACAAAAAAAGCTTTATCTCACCTTCGATGACGGACCTACTCCTTCTATTACAGAATGGACATTAAAGGAATTGAAAAAATTTAGTGCCAAGGCCACCTTTTTCCTGGTAGGACAAAATGCGGAGCGTTACCCGGAAATTATTTCTACGATTAAGAAAGAGGGTCATGCTATAGGCAACCATACCTACAAACATTTAAATGGCTGGTCTACCAGCACAAATGCTTACATTAAAGACATATTAAAATGTGATGAGATTGTATCGAGCAAACTTTTCCGTCCACCATATGGACGTATTACGAAATCGCAAACCAGCATCATGCTCAACCGCTATAAAGTGGTAATGTGGGATGTGCTGAGCGGTGACTTCGACCGTACCATAACTAAAGAACGCTGCCTTAAAAACGTTTTGGAAAATACACAACCCGGCTCCATCATTGTTTTTCACGATAGTGTGAAAGCTGCCGACCGCATGCAATATGCATTGCCACGTGTTCTGGAATATTATTCAGAAAGGAATTTCTCTTTTGCACCGCTAACCGTAAACTAATTACTTAAGCAGTATTCCAATATCAAAACCTGCAGAAAAAGTCAAAGGAACTTCAGGCACTTCAAAATGACTGTATTTGTAACTTTCGTCAAATGAATCAGGATATCCATAACCAGGTGCTGTAGAATTGTAGTGGAAAAAAAGATGTTCCATATCCAATTCCGCCGTGCAAATCAAGCGAAATAATCTTTGCCAATACCCACTGTTTTCCAAAATTCAGCATGAGTGCAATAGAATTATTTGTTCCTCTTTCAGTAGTGTAAATACCATTAGTGGAATTGTAAGATTCATAATCAAATCCGAATCCGCTGTAAATAAATTCCGGCTTAAAATATCCTCCCTGAAAATCATTATACCTTTTCATTCCGTCCAGTAAATAATCAGGCGTAAAATAGAGTTTCGGACCTGCCTTTATAAAGATACCCTTTCCATTATAGCCGTCATCAATAAAGCTCAGTCCAATAATGCCAATATTGCCTTCCAATGTAATATTGTTGGTAAGAACCTGCTCATATCCAAACGTAAGATTTCCGGTGAGCGGAGAGAAGAAATCCATTTTAATAATCCTGTTTTTCATCACAGGCGCGGGAGCCATTTCATTTTGTGAAAGTGCCATTTGAGTGCTGCACAACAGGGCAAAGAAAAATAAGAGATTTATCGTTTTCATAGTTTTCAATTGATCATTAAAGATAATAAATAATGTGTAACCGTTGCTTTTTGCAGCTAACACAATCTCAACAAATCCACCGTACATGAATACCTTTGCACAATAATAAGTCTGCCGTGAAGCTGATTGATACCCATTGCCATCTTTACCTGCCGGAATTTGATGCGGATCGTGATGCCATGATGCAAAGGGCGATGCAGGCCGGAGTTGATGGCTTTTTCCTGCCAAACGTTGAATCAGGAACCATTGAAAGCATGCTGGATTTAAGAGCAACCTACCGGGAAAAATGCTTTCCAATGATGGGTTTGCATCCTTGTTCGGTGAAAGAAGACTGGAAGGAGGAGCTTAAAATTATTGAAGACTATTTATTCAGAAAACCTGAGCTACAATTCCGGGGTATTGGTGAAACAGGACTGGATTTCTATTGGGATAAAACTTTTATACCCCAACAGAAAGAAAACTTTCAATTGCATATTGATTGGGCTAAGGAATTGGAGCTACCGATTATCATTCACAGCCGCGACGCAACTGATGCTTGCATTGAAATGATCCGGGAAAACAAATCAGAAAAACTCAGTGGCATCTTCCATTGTTTTTCCGGCGATATAAACCAGGCACAACAAATAATTGAATTGGGATTTTATTTAGGCATTGGTGGGGTGGTAACTTTCAAAAACGGCGGCCTTGACAAAGTGCTGGAGCAATTGGATCTGAGTCACCTTGTACTGGAAACAGATGCGCCTTACCTCGCACCCGTTCCACACCGTGGAAAGCGAAATGAAAGCAGTTATCTTCCGTTGATTGCTGAGAAAATCGGCATTATTAAAAACCTTTCCACTGAAGAGGTCGCTTCAATTACCACTTCCAATGCGAAACAGGTATTTGCGTATTGATTTTGATTGGCAAGCAAATTTTATGACCTTTGCGTCCCGCTCAAAAAAAGGAGAGGTGTCCGAGTGGTTGAAGGAGCACGCCTGGAAAGTGTGTGTACTCCTAAAGGGTACCGCGGGTTCGAATCCCGCCCTCTCCGCCATCGCTCGCCGAAGTCCCTGTTTTCCTTGGGACAAAGGCGAGTTTTCTTTTTTATAAACCCTGCAATAGCCATCTACATGACAAAAATCATGTGGATCAATAATTCTCATCAGTATCAGCAACAATTATGGCAACTACTTTCGGCGAAACTTTTTAATCAAAAGTTTCCGCAAGGAACCGTAATGATCAATTCTTCCTGATAATATAATTACCATGACAAAAACTATTATCGAGCCTTTTAGGATCAAAACAGTCGAACCCATTTCACTCACTACCAAATCGCAGCGGCAGCGCTTGCTCAAGAGTGCCTGTTACAATCCGTTTTTGCTGCATTCAAAAGATATAATCATCGACCTGCTTACCGACAGCGGCACTTCAGCTATGAGCATCCATCAATGGGCGGGAATTATGCTGGGCGATGAATCTTATGCCGGTGCAGGCAGTTGGCTGAAGCTGGAAAAAACCATCCACGAACTGACAGGCATGCCACACATTCTTCCTACACATCAGGGAAGGGCGGCAGAACGGATTTTGTACGGTCAGCTTGGCGGCAAAGGAAAAATCTTTATTGCCAATACCCACTTTGATACCACACGCGCCAACATTGAGTTTACCGGAGCAACAGCTATTGATTGTCTTACCTCCGAAGCAATGGATCTCAATTCCGAATTTCATTTTAAAGGTGATATGGATACCGATGAACTGAAAAAGCTGATCAAAAAGCATGGAAGAAAAAATATAGCTGCCATTATTCTCACCGTCACCAACAATACAGGCGGTGGGCAACCCGTATCGATGCGCAATGCAATTGAGGTGAGAAAGATTTGTGACGAACATGGGTTGATGCTTGTACTCGACATGTGCCGTATTGCAGAAAACAGCTATTTCATTCATCATTTTGAAAAAGGATTTTCTTCCAAGAGCTACTATGAAATCGCTCAGCAAATGTGCCGTCTGGCAGATGCCTGTGTAATGAGCGCGAAGAAAGACGGGCTTGCAAACATGGGCGGTTTTCTATCGCTAAAAGATGATGCGGTAGCTATGGCCTGTACGAACCTGCTGATCATTACGGAAGGTTTTACTACTTATGGCGGACTTGCTGGCCGCGATATGGAAGCAATCGCGGTTGGTCTGAAAGAAGTTTTTGAACCTGATTACCTTAAGTATCGGATTGAAAGCACAAAATATTTCGGTAATCATTTGTACGAAAAGGGAATCCCGCTCATGCATCCAATCGGAGGTCATGCTGTATACATTGATGCCAAAGAGTTTTATCATCACATTCCTGTTGAGCAATATCCCGGACAGGCACTTGTTTGTGAATTGTACCTCGCCGGTGGAATTCGTTGCGTTGAAATTGGCAGCGTAATGTTTGGGAAGTATAACGCGAAAGGAAAATTAATTCCGGCAGCACAGGAATTAGTCCGGCTCGCTATTCCAAGAAGGGTGTACACACAAAGTCATATTGATTATGTAATCGAAGTATTTGATGAAGTCTACAAAAACAGGAATCGGGCGAAGGGGCTTCGCATTATCTACGAACCAAAATTTCTCCGCCACTTTACTGCGAAGTTTGAAAGAATGTAAAGACAGTAATGCAACTCACAAAATGAACGTGGAAATCTAAATTTCCCGAAGCCGCAACTTGGATTTATTTTCGCCAGTGAAAATTTTTTTCATGAAAAAAATACTTTTTGCATTTATCATTTTGTGTGCTGCCTTCCGGATTTCATTTGCCCAGGATATTATTAAAGGCGCGACCAATACCGTTTCACTCGTAAAGAAAAGCGCGAAGCTTCCTTCCATAAAAAACAAAGACGGTTCAACCATCGTGCTCTCTTACAAAGAACCGGATGGCTTAAAAGTAATGATGGGCAAGAACGGAAAGAATTTTCCAGTGTGCGATCCTTATCCCAATGCGCTGATGGTGCAGGTGGCTGAAGCGGATATTGATAAAGACGGCAAGTTAGAAATCTTAGTGGGTGCGCGTACATCAACGGAATCAGTAGAAATAAAAATTTATAAAAGCCGGAATTTGAAACACTGTATAAACTCTGGACGTCATTCACCGGTGTGCAGTCCTTTGAATTTCCCGGAGATGGAAGCGTGAAATTGTATGATATGAATGGCAAATTCGGTTTGTTTAAACTGACGGATGACGGGAAGTTGAATGAATTGTAACAGGTATTTGCTAAATCATCAACTTATTGTATTTGAATTTTTATCCTAACAACCACCCGGCAGCTAAAGGAATTATTTGATACTTTCGCCCCCGGAGAGATGCCAGAGTGGTTGAATGGGACGGTCTCGAAAACCGTTTACCGACTTGTCGGTACGAGGGTTCGAATCCCTCTCTCTCCGCCTGATCATTCGCCAAAACGGTAATGTTATCATTCCGTAAGCATGAGCACTTTATCACGATTATGAAAGTCTCTCCCGAAAAAATTCCACAACTCGCTTTATTGCATAATGGCAAGCCGGTAAATTTTTTATGTAAAACCATGCAGAAGGTAGAAGCGGAAGAAAATAATCTGCTTCAATTTCCGCATCGCCATCAGTATTACACCATCATCTGGATCGAAAAAGCAACCGGTACACATCAGATTGATTTCAAGTCGTATGCTGTAAGCAGTCAAACCATTTTTTTCATCGGGCCCGAACAAGTGCATCACCTTCTGTTGAAGGGGAAACCAAAAGGAAGGGTATTTCTTTTCACCAATGATTTTCTCGAAGCCAATGGTATTCCGCAACAGTTTTTATCTGGACTGGAATTGTTTTTTGCCTGCGATGAAATCAAGCCAATCCGTTTAAAAAGCTCGCAAATTCCTGAAATGAAAAGCTACGCAGATCACATCTTCAAAGAATTTGCAAATGATCAATACCTGAAACAGGAATCCATTGCTGCCTGGCTCAAATTATTTTTAATTGCCTGCAAGCGCCTAAAAGCAGAAAATGCTGATCTGAATTCGCCATTGCAAAATCCAAGGTCAAGGACAGTTAAGGAATTCAAGAACCTGTTGGAAAAAAACTATGCACGACAGCATAAAGTAAGTGACTATGCAAAAGCATTGCACCTTTCCGCCAATTATCTTAATGAAGTGATTAAAGAAGAAACCGGTCAGTCCATCAAAGACCTGATTCAAAACCGCATCATTTTAGAAGCTAAGCGGCTGGCCACTTATTCAGATTATTCAATGAAGGAAACGTCCTTTCAATTAGGCTTCGATGATCCTTCTCATTTCAGCAAATTTTTCAGGAATTGCACCGCTACTGATTACACCACTTTCAGAAATGAAATCCGTAAAATGTACCTGTAAGTCGATGTTTTTTACAAGGCCATTAAAATTAACTGGCTGATCTTTGCCTCGTTGGAATTTTCCAGCAGCAAAAAAGATCGAATATGTCAGTAACCATTTTTCACAAAGCCGATAGCCGTGGTCACGCTAATCATGGCTGGCTCGATTCCCACCACAGTTTCAGTTTTGCGGGTTATCACAATCCGGAAAGAGTTCACTTTGGCGCCTTGCGCGTGCTGAACGATGATAGCGTAACCGGCGGCATGGGTTTTGGAAAACATCCACACGACAACATGGAGATTGTTTCCATTCCGCTGAAAGGTGCTTTAGAACACAACGACACAACAGGCAGGAAAGCTATTATTAAAACAGGTGATGTACAAATTATGAGTGCCGGCTCGGGCATCTCACATTCAGAAGTTAATGCATCAAAAACAGATGCCGTGAACTTCTTGCAGATTTGGGTGTTTCCTAAACTTCGTAACATTCCACCGCGGTATGAACAAAAGACATTTGAAACAGCAGATCGGAAAAATAAGTGGCAGTTAGTGGTTTCACCGGAAAAGGAAACCGCGGCATTGTGGATCAACCAGGATGCATGGTTTTCAATGGGAGATTTTAATGAAGAAATTGAAACCACATATACTATTCATCAAAAAGGAAATGGCATTTATGCTTTTATAATTGAAGGCAGCGCAACAATTAATGGCCAGGAGATGAATGAAAGGGATGGTGCCGGCATCACCGGCGTGGAATCAATAATCATTAAAACAACCAACGATTCTAAAATACTTTTGATTGAAGTTCCGATGGACATTTAGATTCATAATAGCAGCGGCACATTCAATCACGCCTGATATTTATTCATCACTAAACCAAAAACAAATTAAAAATGTCAACTGTAAAATGGACGCTGGATACTGCACATTCGCAGATGCAGTTTAAAGTAAGACACATGATGCTCACCACTGTAACGGGTGAGTTTAAAGAATTTGAAGTGAACGCGGAAACAGAAGGAATTGATTTTTCTACCGCAAAAATCAGTGCATCGGCAAATATTGCTTCCGTTACTTCCGGCAGCGAACAGCGCGATACACACCTGAAATCAGATGATTTTTTTAATGCTGAAAAATTCCCCAAGCTCTCTTTTGAAAGCACATCTCTCGTGCATGCAGGTGATGACCATTGGATTCTGCAAGGCGATCTTACGATCCGCGATATTACCAAACCGGTTTCTTTCGATGTGCTCTACATGGGAATGATTGATGATCCATGGGGAAATAAGAAAGTGGGATTTGAAGTGAACGGAAAAGTAAAACGCAAAGAATTCGGATTGATGTGGGATGTGGTTACGGAAGCCGGTGGTGTAGTGGTAAGTGAAGATGTTCGCATCCATTGCAATATGCAGTTTACGAAACCGAAGTAGTAATATTATTTGCTGCATTGTTAGATTGTTGAATTGTTATTGCACCTTACACTGAAATATCAATTCAACAATTTGATAACGTAGCAGTATAACCCTCAACCGATGCATCTCACAACAGCTCACATCAAAAAAGATCATTTTAAAACACATGTACAGGCAGGTGAAAATTCAATTATTGCGGACGAGCCTGCAGATGAAGGTGGAGCAGAAATGGGTTTTTCTCCTGATGAATTGTTACTCGCAGCTTTGGGCTCCTGCACTACCATTACTTTGCGAATGTATGCCGACAGAAAGGGTTGGGCACTCGACGAAGTAAAAGTTCACATGACGTTTGAAAGAGATAAAGTCAAAAACACAACACACATTCTCAGGACTGTTGAGTTAAAAGGTGCGCTTTCTGAAGAACAAAAGAAAAGACTCATGGTGATTGCAGATAAATGTCCAACGCATCAGATTCTTACCCATGAGATTACTATTGAAAGCAAAATTGTTTAGCATTCAAATAGAATATTTACAAAGTTGTCATTCTTCCCGTCCATAAATTTTACCATCGCGCCAGGCTCTGTCCATTGCTTCAATTTCCAATTGTTCTTCAGGTGAAACAGTACCATCATTGAGTTCACTCAAATCAGGCTTGCCTGCATTTACCCAGGCTGTGTACCAAAAACTTCCCACCGCAATAATGGCCGCTCTCATTTTCCGCTCCTCCATATTATTCAGTTTTTGCTGATAGGCTGCAGAATACTCTTTTGAATACGTTCGAACGACGGTCTCGCCCCTTTGTTCAAAAGCATATTTGCGATCTGGGGTAAACTGCTCCGACAATTCCTTTTCCATTGACAGAACAGAATCCACTTCCAAACTGCTTTTCAAAACTACGTTCCAAATATATTCAGATGGATGCGAAATGTATTCCGCTTTCCCCACAAAAAAATCATAGTTTTCACCAAACAACTCAGGAATACGCGATTCCCAGAATCCATGAATACCTGTCTGATTGGTAAGTTGTCCATTGTAATTATGAGTGCAATGCAGCGGCACATGCGCATCCGCAATGTAATGTCCGATATCGGCTGAATAATGAAGGATTCTGTATTTGTCTTTCTCCTTAAAAGCATCTGTCAAACGATAAAGCATTAACGGAACATACCATGGAACAATGCCATGTTTCTTAAGCGAATCCTCGCTGTATTTAGCTACTGCATCGTCCCATCGACGCGGCAAACTGTCGTGAGGATAACTTCCATACCTGTCAAGGTCAATATAATGTCTTGGTGCTTCATCCGGATTGCTGTAACGTCTCTTATCAGGATCAACAGCATGGCTGGTGATGTATTCAATATTCGCTTTGTAAAGTGCAAGCATTTGCGGAGGTAACGTAAACACAGCAATACGGTTGATGCGTTGATGCCCCCAAAATCCCCAGGAATAGACAATAGAAGTGGTGGTTGCCAAAACCAGGAAAACAAGTAGTGATATTGCGGTAGGCTTTCTCAAATAAATCCGGATTGAAAAATTAAAAGTATGACTGTTTAACCTGTTTGTTTATTATTGCCTGAACAGTAAAAGTTATCCTATTCATTTTGAGCACTGATATATTTAAATCAGGCCGGCCGGGTCGTCATTCATGATTTCCTTTGGTTCAGTTTTTTTTATGCTTTCAATTCCGGTAATCCCGCCGGAGACAATAAACTTAAGCGCGTTGGTAGCTTCAAATGATTTCAGCACGGTAATATTTTCTTTCGGAACAAGGTACAGGTTTCCGGAAAAATTATACGAGTGTGGAAAATATACAGCCGACAATCCGCTGATTCCTATTTCCGAAAGATCTTCCTTAGTAATAAATCCCAACTTCTGAATGCCTGCGTCTTTAAATAAAGTTACCATTACAGGTTGGGTGAAGGTTCTGTTGTTTCCTGCAAAGGCATTAAACAAATCCTTTATTGAAGTATAAATCACTTTTGCAAAAGGTGCTTTAGAAAAAATACTTTCAATGAAAGCCATCACCGGATTGAATAAAAAGAAAGAGGAAAACAATCCAACAACGGTTATTGATGATAGTACAATCAAAAAGCTGAGTCCCGGGAACAAACCCGGGATCAATCCATCTAACCACCTGATCAGGTAAACAATCGTATAAACCGTTATAAAAATGGGTGAAACAAAAATTAACCCGCGAAAAAAATAGTTCGTGATCTGGCGAATCCAACGTGGATAAGTGTTTTTCATAAGCGTTTGATTTAAGTTGCGAAGGTAGGTTGTTGCTGTGGATGTTGTTCGATGTTTGCATGTCATAGAATGCCCAATGACTCATGCCCAAGGACTACTGTCTAAAATGACCAATCACAAAAGATTTCTATTTTTACCAACCTCAAAAAAAATTATACCCGATGAATTTCCAATTGACTGAAGAACATCTCATGATTCAGAAAGCAGCACGTGATTTTGCACAACAGGAATTGTTGCCCGGCGTGATAGAGCGCGACGAGAAACAAAAATTTCCGGTGGAACAGGTGAAGAAATTGGCTGAACTTGGATTTATGGGCATGATGGTTTCAACGGATTATGGCGGCAGTGGATTGGATACGATTTCCTATGTAACTGCCATGGAAGAAATTTCTAAAGTAGATGCGTCTGCATCAGTATGCATGTCGGTAAATAATTCATTGGTATGCTGGGGATTGGAAACGTATGCATCCGAAGCACAAAAGCAGAAATACCTCACTCCTCTTGCCCGTGGAATGAAAGATGGTGAACTCTATTTAGGTGCTTTTTGCCTTTCAGAACCGGAAGCGGGAAGTGATGCTACTTCGCAACGCACTACAGCAATTGATAACGGTGATCATTATTTGCTGAATGGCACAAAGAATTGGATTACTAACGGAAACACGGCTTCTGTTTATCTCGTGATTGCACAAACTGATGTTGCAAAGGGAAGTCGCGGCATCAATGTTTTTATTGTTGAAAAAAACTGGTCAGGAGTAACGGTAGGAGGAAAAGAAAACAAGCTCGGTATTCGCGGTAGTGATACACATTCGATTATGTTTCAGGATGTGAAAGTTCCCAAAGAAAACAGGATTGGCGAAGATGGTTTCGGCTTCAAGTTCGCGATGAAAACACTGGCCGGCGGAAGAATAGGAATTGCTTCGCAAGCATTGGGCATTGCTTCCGGCGCTTATGAACTGGCGCTTGCTTACTCTAAGCAGCGTAAAGCATTTGGTAAAGAAATCTCACAACACCAGGCCATTCAGTTTAAGCTGGCCGATATGGCAACTGAAATTGAAGCAGCACGACTCCTGATTATGAAAGCAGCATGGGAAAAAGATCAGCATCTTGATTATACCTTATCAGGAAGTATTGCGAAAGTGTTTGCTTCAGAAGTGGCGATGAAAACAACAGTAGAAGCAGTGCAGATTCACGGTGGATACGGTTATGTAAAAGAATACCATGTGGAGCGATTGATGCGCGATGCCAAGATCACCCAGATTTATGAAGGAACAAGCGAAGTACAGCGGATTGTAATATCACGTTCCATTCTAAAATAACGGAACACTTTTCTTTATTGGCACATCGGCACTTCAAATTATCGCACATCGATTCACATCATAACATCATTTCAATGGCACATCGGCACTTCCCTTACATCATCCCTTCGTCGGCAAAACTATAGTACTTAGCATCGCCGATAATCAAGTGATCAAACACTAAAATTTCCAATACTTTACCCGCTTCCTTCATTTTTTTAGTCAGCTCAATATCGGCCTGACTGGGATGCAGGTTGCCTGAAGGATGATTGTGGCAGAGTATCACCGAAGTAGCGTCGGCTTTAATCGCAACATTGAAAATCTTTCTTGGGTCCGCTACTGTTCCCGTTAAACCTCCTTCGCTGATACGTTCTACACCAATTACCTTATTGGCCCGGTTCAACAGCAAAATCCAAAATTCTTCATACCTGAAATCCGCCATTTTCGGATAGAGGATATCAAACGCATCGCGGCTGGAAGTGATTTTATCTTTTTCCTTAACAGCCGACAATTGTCGACGCCGTCCCAGTTCGAGTGCAGCTACAATCGTAATCGCTTTTGTTTCTCCAATACCGGAAATTCCCAAATTGAGAAAATCGTGCACTGTAAGTTTTCCAAGTGCAGCAAGGTCGTTGTTGGTGCGTTTGAGCAGTTCCATGGAAATATCCACTGCGGTTTTTTCACGCGTTCCCGTTCGAAGCAGAATGGCAATCAGCTCCGATTCGGTGAGCGTATGTTTTCCTTTCAGCAGTAACTTTTCACGCGGACGATCTTCTTCAGCCCAACTCTTGATACCAGAGGGTTCGGGATAAATGCCCGAAGGGTTGTGGTTATTGTTTGACATAGTAAATAGGATATAATAATCGAAAAGGTAGCAAATTATTCAAACTTGTTACTGATTATATGGTTTTCAAGATTCCAGCTTTATTTACTAATATTTTCTCGCAAAGGCACAAGGCTCGCAAAGAAAAAATGGGTTCCTTCCTTTGCGAGCTTTGCGAAGAAGTACATTTCCAGATCATTATCCTTTAGCTTGAATATTCCCGAAACTCAGAGGAGCCATTTACGGTTTTCTTTCTTTTTCGTTCAGAAATAAAACAGCGTGATCCACAGCTGATTTTATTACGATCCGACACCTTTAAAAACAACAGAGGTGCAACTTTTCAGCTGCACCTCTGCATGTTACGAAAACAGTTTTTACTTCAGGCCATTCAACTTCTTCATCAGACCTGATTTCAGGTTGTCGGCTTTCTTTTTATGGATGATGTTGCGTTTTGCGAGTTTATCAATCATTGCAACTGTATCAGGAAGTAGTTTTTTTGCCTCTTCCTTGGTATCCACTGCACGCAGATCTCTTACAGCATTACGGGTAGTTTTACCGAAATAACGGTTGTGTTCCCGTCTTTTCTTTGCCTGGCGATCGGCTTTCTGAGCATTTTTGGTATTGGCCATTGAACTTCTTTTAATTTTTTGAGGACGCAAAGATAACCCAATCCGCTTATTTACAAAATCAATTCCTGCATAATTTCAATTGCCGGACGCGGTTTTATCATTACTTTTGGCGCTCTAAAAATCAATACTTCATGGAGTTTAAAGACATTATGTCCATCAGCGGCCTTCCGGGATTATTCTCATTGGTTTCCACAAAAGGGAACGGCATCGTCGTAAAATCGATGGAAGATGGAAAAACACAATTTGTTTCTTCGCGCATTCACGGCATTTCCTCGCTGGATAACATTTCTGTTTACCTGAATCAGGAGGAAACCATCAGCTTGCGTAATGTATTAGCTGAAATGAACAAGCAGGAAACTAACATTCCATTGGCTGACCCAAAATCAGATCCGGCAACCTTAAAAAGCTATTTCAAGAAAATTGTACCTGATTATGATGAAGAAAAAGTTCATGTGAGTGACATGAAAAAGATGATCAAATGGTATCATTTACTGAAACAGCACGATTCCATTCCAACAACGGAAGTGGTTGAAGACAACGAATCAACTGAAGAATCTGTAGACGAGAAAAAAGAAGTATAACCGTCTTTTAACCTTCAAGCAATGTTTTTTAACAGCAATCCAGTACTGCAAAAAAGCGAAAGCCCTTTTAAATATCAGAGGGCTTTCGCTTTTAATTATTACTTATTAAAATGCAGGTCAGGTATTCACCATAATCGGCATCACGAGCATAAGTAAATCTTCATTTTCCTTCTTATTTACAGGAGTCATGATGCAGGCACGCGAAGGTGTAGAAAATTCAAACTGTACTTCTTCTTCATTCATTGATGCAATCATATCAATCACGAATTTTGCATTGAAGGCAATCTCAAGATCTTCACCATCATATTGACAGGTAAGGGTTTCATTTCCTTCATTCGAAAAATCAAGGTCACGCGTATTAATACTCAATTCGCTGCCGCTCATTTTTAAAGTAGCCTGGTGTGTTGTCTTGCTACTCAATACTACAAGACGGCGCAATGAACTCAGCAAATCACTGGACTGGATGGTGAGCTTATTCGGGTTTTCCGTTGGAATAACCGCTGTATAATCAGGATATCGTGCATCAATTAATCTGCAGATCAACTTCACATAACCGAAATTAAAAAACGCATTGGAACTGTTATAAGAAATTTTCACTTGCGTTTCTTCTGCAGGTAGGGCATTTCCTAACAATTGCAACGCCTTTTTGGGGACAATAAAAGAAGTGGCCTTCCCGGCTTTTGCATCGAGCCTTTTATACCTGACTAAACGATGTGCATCCGTTGCCACAAAAGTGATTCCGTCCGGTGTGAGCTCAAAGTTTACACCTGTCATGGCAGGGCGCATATCATCAGAACCTACCGCGAAAAGTGTTTTGTTGATGGCATTGGCAATAACGGAGGAAGGCAGTTTAATTTCTTTGGTTTCTTCAGGAACAGGAATTCTTGGAAAGTCATCGCCATTTTCACCGGTAAGACGGTATTTTCCCTTATCAGAAGTGATTTCGATCGCTAAATTCTGGTCGTTAATGGAAAAGGTAAGTGGTTGTTCAGGAAGCGTTTTCAGAATGTCCATCAATAATTTGGCAGGAATGGCAATTTTACCTTCTTCATTAGCTTCCACATCCAGCGATGAACTCATTGATGTTTCCAGGTCTGTTGAAAACACCGTCAGCTTTCCGTCTTTAATATCAAAAAGAAAGTCTTCGAGAATCGGGAGCACTGTATTTGAACTCACAACACCTGCAATCAATTGCAATTGTTTCAACAATGAACCTGACGACACTATAAATTTCATACGAGGCTGTTTTTTTTAAAGATGCGCAAGATAATGATTTTTAAAAATAAGGCAATTTAGTAGTTAACATAGAGTGATGGATTTGATTACATGTTTTTTGCACCGCTGTGGCCATGCATGCACAAGTATTTGCAACGGAGGCACGGATTTACACGGAGAAAAGTTGTTGATTGATTTGGGTATCGGTACATGATCGACAACTCTTCGACAACTTCCTTGAATGCTGTGGCCATGCATGCAAAAATATTTGCCACGGATGCACGGATTTACACGGAGAAAAGATGTTGATTGATTTGGGTATCGGTACATGATCGACAACTTGCCCACGACTTCCTTAAATGCTGTGGCCATGCATGCACAAGTATTTGCCACGGAGGCACGGATTTACACGGAGAAAAGTTGTTGATTGATTTGGGTATCGGTACATAATCGACAACTCGTCGACAACTTCCTTGAATTCTGTGGCCATGCATGCACAAGTATTTGCCACGGAGGCACGGATTTACACGGAGAAAAGATGTTGATTGATTTGGGTATCGGTACATAATCGACAACTTGCCCACGACTTCCTTGAATGCTGTGGCCATGCATGCACAAGTATTTGCAACGGAGGCACGGATTTACGCGGAAAAAAGTTGTTGAATGATTTGGGTATCGGTACATGATCGACAACTTGCCCACGACTTCCTTGAATGGTGTGGCCATGCATGCACAAGTATTTGCCACGGAGGCACGGATTTACACGGAGAAAAGATGTTGATTGATTTGTTCGTATTCAATTACTATGCAGTAGATATGCATTAAAACTCTTTTTCTAAATGCACTTATAATTTGTGCGCATGATTTTTTTTCCCATTTTGTACTCCATAAATTCTCCATTATGAATATTAACCAACTCTTCCGGCGGAAATCTGTCGATTATATCTTGAAACAAGTGAAACTGGGAGAGAGCGATGTTGATCATGTTTCATTATCTAAACATCTTGGACTGCGCGACCTTACTGCTTTTGGCATTGCAGCAATTATCGGTGCCGGTGTTTTCAGCACCATTGGCAATGCAAGTTTCAATGGCGGACCCGGCGTTGTATTACTTTTCATCTTCACAGCTTTTGCCTGCGGATTTGCCGCTTTTGCCTATGCGGAATTTGCTTCCCTTGTGCCCGTATCCGGAAGTGCCTACACATACTCTTATGTAGCTTTTGGGGAATTGGTGGCCTGGTTTATCGGCTGGGCTTTGATTATGGAATATGCAGTCGGCAATGTGGTGGTGGCAGTTTCCTGGTCTGATTATTTTACCGGACTACTCGATAAAGTCAACATTCCATTTCTCGGCATTAATGGCATTCATATACCTGAATGGGCGAGCATCGACTATTTTTCAGCACAGAATGGCTTTAATGATGCTGCTGCAAGAATTACTGCAGGAACTGCTTTGAGTGACCTGAGTCATGCAGAGCAAACTGCCTATCTCGCATGGACGAACGCACCGTTATTGGGTAGTTTTCACCTGATTGCAGATATTCCTGCAGTAGTCATTGTCCTGATCATCACAGCACTTATTTACAGAGGCATTAAAGAAACACGCAATGCCAGTAACATTATGGTGGCCATAAAACTTACCATCGTTTTACTCGTGATTGCAATTGGTGTTTTTTACGTAAACACTGAAAACTGGAATCCTTTTTTACCCAATGGAATTGGTGGTGTGCTCTCCGGTGTATCTGCCGTATTCTTTGCTTACATCGGCTTCGATGCCATCTCCACTACTGCTGAAGAATGTGTTAATCCGGAACGTGACCTACCGAAAAGCATCATGTACTCCATCGTCATTTGTACTATACTTTATGTTGCGATTGCATTGGTACTTACCGGCATGGTGAGCTACGATCAATTAGCAGTGGGCGATCCGCTGGCTTTTGTTTTTGAAAAAGTAAATCTCAACTGGATTTCCGGTGTCATAGCCATCAGTGCGGTAGTAGCGATGGCGAGTGTATTGCTCGTTTTTCAAATGGGACAACCCAGAATCTGGATGAGCATGAGCCGCGATGGATTGCTTCCGAAAAAATTCGCAACAGTTCACCGTAAATTCAAGACGCCATCTTTTTCAACCATCGTAACCATGTTTGTGGTGGTAATTCCTATTCTCGTAATTCCAACCAATATTGTTTTAGACCTTACTTCCATGGGAACACTGTTCGCGTTTGTACTGGTTTGCGGTGGTGTATTAAAAATGCAAATTGATCCGAATGCACCTAGAGGAAAATTCAAAACGCCTTATGTAAATGCAAAATACCTGTTACCTTTTTTTCTGGTGCTCGCCATTTTCCTGGTGTTCACACAAGCGCAGGGATGGAAAAATCAAATGCTTGATTTTTCAGGCTGGAATACCATCGCCTCCAATTTTCCAATGTGGTTGTTTGTGATTCTTTGTTTCGCACTCAGCTATTATTCCTTTACCAAAAATCTTTCTCTCATTCCCGTTCTTGGATTGATCTTCTGCTTTTACATGATGGCTCAAATTCATTATACCAGTTGGATCGGTTTTGTGATCTGGCTCGTTGTAGGATTGGTCATTTATTTCTCTTACGGATTTCACAACAGCAAGCTCCATCACCTGAAAAAAGAGGGCTGATTTTTCTTGTCAAGTTGACAAATAGATTTATTTTTGAAGTATGAAGACCTATTCCGTTGGTGATCTGAAAGCTCATTTCTCTGAAGTGCTTGATATGGTACAGGAAGGAGAAGAAATCGCCATTTCTTATGGTAAAAAGAAAGAAGTAATTGCACGTATAGTACCGGAGAAAAAAATCGATAAAACAAAGAAGAGAAAGCTCGGTGCTTTGAAAGGAAAAGCTACTGTTACGTTTATGTCTGACTGGGAAATGACAGATAAAGAATTAATTGGCTTATGAATTTTCTGTTAGATTCGCATACACTTGTTTGGGCTGTAGTTTATCCTGAAAAGTTGTCGGTATCCGCACGGGAATCTATTGAATTGCAAGGCAATGATCTTTTTGTAAGCACAGTAAGTTTCTGGGAATTATCTATTAAATTCAATTTGAAAAAGTTGGAAATGAAAGGCATATCTCCCCTCGATTTGCTATCTGCTGCAAAAGATATTGGGATAAAAATGATTTCACTTCACGAAATGGAGTCAGCTTCCTTCTTTAAGCTTCCAATGCAGTATCACCGTGATCCGTTTGACAGGATGCTTGCATGGCAATGTATTAAAAGGAACTATACTCTTATTTCCAAAGATAAAAGAATGAATTCTTATGAACCTCTTGGGCTCAAGGTTGTCTGGTAGTGAATGATTGATGCTGTTGTGGTCCGCACCTACAACCTTGAATATTGAAGAATTATAAAATGTAAAAATCTATTTCATTTTGAATTTGGATGTTCTTTTCCGAGTGAATCCTGTTCTCCGGCAACCATTTAACCTTGTAGCAATTTAACAATCAGCGATTGGGAACTTGCTACAACACACCCTTAATAAGATTTATTTATTCGCCAACTGCCCACAGGCCGCATCAATATCTTTTCCCCGGCTGCGGCGAATAGTTGCAATCACTCCATGGTTGTTGAGGTAATCACAAAAGTGTTTGGCGCGATCATCGGATGCGCGATTATAAGTCACACCTTCCACCTTGTTGTATTCTATCAGGTTTATTCTTGCCGGAATGCGTTCACAGATCTGCACTAATTGACGTGCATCTTCTACATAATCGTTGAAATGATCGAGCAGGATGTATTCAAAAGAAATACGGTTGCCGGTTTTTTCCGCGAAGTAATGAAGCGCTTCAATCAGTGATTCAAGATCATTCGTTTCATTAATCGGCATGATCTCATTTCGCTTCACATCATTGGCAGCATGCAGTGAAAGCGCCAACCGGAAACGCACTTCATCATCGCCCAGCTTCTTAATCATCTTGGCAATGCCGGCAGTTGAAACAGTAATTCTTCTTGGCGACATCCCCAATCCTTCCGGTGATGAAATTTTTTCTACCGCTTTCATTATCTCCGCATAGTTCAACAACGGTTCTCCCATACCCATAAAAACGATATTCGTTAAACCACGACCGTGCACTGCAATAGCTTCCTTATTGATGAGCACCACCTGGTCAAATATTTCATCAAAATTCAAATTGCGTTTGCGACCCATTCTGCCGGTTGCACAAAACTTACACGTAAGTGAGCAACCCACCTGCGAAGAAACACAGGCAGTGAGCCGGTCTGTAGCAGGTATCAAAACACCTTCAATAAAATGCCCGTCATAAGTTTTGAAACGCATCTTAACTGTTCCATCTTTGCTCACTTGTTTTTCGTCGGACGAAAGGGAGTTGATTACAAAATCTTCTTTCAGCTTATTGCGAAGATCTTTTGAAAGATTCGTCATCTCCTCAAAAGAACCCACTCCCTTCTGCCACAGCCATTCATAAATTTGTTTGGCGCGAAAAGTCTTCTCTCCGGCACTTTCCAGATATGACGTAATATCCTCTAAACTCAGGCTGCGGAAATCATTTTGGGTGGAGGTAATCATTGGGCGAAGATAAGGAAATCACGACTGGTTTCTTTTGAGTGAATTGGTTGCAATAAATTTATGATTTCTATAGATGTGAAAAACGAATGATGCATCAATTATAACCTGCCGTTATTGATTGGGATTGGATTAGTTAAAAAAGTGAGAATCATAAACATCAATTAATTTCCTCCAAACCCTTCAATCCTTAATTTCCTTTTCTAATTTGCATAAAATGTAAAATTGAATGGCTGATCAACAAAAATTCACTGAAGAGCTGGATGCTTCCTATAATTTTCCCGGTACAGCAATTACGTTAGGTGCAGGAATTATTGATGGTGATTGTACAACCAATCACCTGGTGAAGATTCCATTGAAAACCCTTAATCGCCATGGCTTGATTGCAGGAGCAACCGGAACAGGCAAAACAAAATCGTTGCAGTTGCTCGCCGAAGGTCTTTCCGCCAATGGTGTTCCCACTTTACTCATGGACATTAAAGGTGATCTCAGCGGAATTGCCATGGCAGGCACCATGAATCCAAAAATTGACGAGCGTTTAAAAAAGATAGGAACAAACTGGACACCATCAATTTTCCCGGTTGAATTGCTGAGCCTTTCATCGCAAGAAGGTGTGAGATTACGTGCCACTGCTTCAGAGTTCGGACCAGTGCTATTGTCAAAAATATTGGACCTGAATGAAACACAGCAAGGTGTCTTGTCAATGATCTTCAAGTATTGCGATGACAAAAAACTTCCGTTGCTTGATCTGGAGGATCTTAAAAAAGTGATTCAATATATTTCCGATGAAGGCAAGTCAGAAATTGAAAAAGATTATGGCGCCATTTCAACAGTATCTGCAGGAACCATTTTACGCAAAGTGATTGAACTGGAACAACAAGGTGCAGGAAATTTTTTCGGTGAACCTTCCTTTGATCCACACGACTTGTTACGAACCGATAGTAATGGTAAAGCCTTCATAAACGTGATCCGTTTGACGGATATTCAGGATCGACCTAAGTTGTTCTCCACTTTCATGTTGTCGTTGCTTGCTGAAGTATATAGTTCCTTTCCTGAAATTGGCGATGCCGATAAACCCAAGCTGGTATTATTTATTGATGAAGCGCACCTGATATTTAACGATGCTTCCAAACAATTGCTGGATCAATTGGAAACCACTATTAAACTGATTCGTTCAAAAGGTGTAGGCGTAATTTTCTGCACACAAAACCCGCAGGATATTCCGGCAGCCATTCTCAGTCAGTTGGGATTGAAGATTCAACATGCATTGCGTGCCTTTACAGCAGCAGATCGCAAAACAATAAAAACCGCTGCGGAAAATTTTCCCGAATCTAAGTACTACAAAACAGACGAACTCCTCACACAATTAGGCATCGGTGAAGCGCTCGTTACTGCCTTGAATGAGAAAGGAATTCCTACCATGCTCACTGCTACTTTGATGTGTTCACCTGCTTCAAGGATGGACATTTTGAATGATGAAGAAATAAAAAAACTGATTCAGCAATCACAATTGGTGCGCGTCTACAACCAGGTGCTCGATCGTGATAGCGCATTTGAAATACTTAACCGTCGGATGCAGGATGCAAGTGAAGAACGGAATGAAGACAACGGAACAAAAGACGAAAAGAAAAAAACTGTTAAAGCAGAGCCCGGAGCTTTTGATAAATTATTAAAGAGTCCTGTCATCAGATCAGTTGGTGTGGCCGTAGCCGGAATGGTGACCCGGAGCTTACTGGGAGCCCTTGGATTGAAAGGAAAATCGAGGAGCACCAGGAGATAAAAAAATTGAGTAGCGACTTCCATTCTTTACTGCAAAAAGCAAATTAACAATCCGAAACCTTTCCTTTTTATTTTTCGGATTTACTTTCTATATTGGGCTGTCATTTATCTTATATCAACAAATTCTTTATCCGTTTATAAACAACTCATCCATCTTACTTTTCTTTTCATCACTTTTTTATTTAAGGCAACAATAAAAATGCCTTGTACACTTATCCAATAGAAAATCATTAACCTGACCTGATTCTGTTTTTATAAGTCCGTCTATTTTTTATCATCTATTATAAATCCTCTAAACGCTTATGTTAAACAATTTACATTTCGAGCAATTAATCTGTCTCGATATCGAGACTGCACCCGGATATTCAGTTTTTGATCAGCTACCGGAAGCGTTAAAAGAACTTTACCTGAAAAAATCAGAACGATTGAAATCGGAAGGGGAAACTCCCGAGGAACAGTATTTCAATCATGCAGGTATCTATGCAGAATTCGGGAAAGTAATTTGTATTTCACTCGGCATGTTCAGAAAAGAAAAAGAAACCGGGGAATGGCATTTCAGGTTAAAATCCATTTATGGTGATGATGAAAAACAATTACTGCTGGAGTTTGCCGGATTGTTGCAGCATTATCACCAATCGAAGCACTTTCAGTTTTGCGGACATAACATCCGAGAATTTGATGTCCCCTATCTCTGCCGCAGAATGCTGATTCATGGAATTCCACTACCTGCCCTACTGGATATTTCCGGCAAAAAACCATATGAAGTAATAATGGTTGACACCATGCAACTCTGGCGTTTCGGTGACTATAAACATTTTACATCATTAAAATTGCTTGCCACACTCTTCGGCATTCCATCTCCAAAAGATGACATTGAAGGAAAGGACGTTGGCCGGGTTTACTGGGTTGAAAGGGATTTGCAACGCATCGTGAATTACTGTCAGAAAGATGTGGTGACTGTCGCGCAACTGGTGCTTCGTTTTAAAGGACTTCCACTGATGAATACTGAAAATATCCATTTGAGTGAGTAAAAAATATTGAACCATTTTTTTATCCATCGTCTACCTGATCTTTATTTATATGGTGCAGGTTGATAGCTGCATTTTAAGAGGTGTGAAATAATGTGAAGCATCTTTTAATCCCTGGAGAAGATGCAATAGATTTGATTTTATAACTTTAACCTGATCACAGAATCAAAATGCTAAATGAAAAAATTATTCACGGGTTATTGTTTGCTATTACTATTGCTCGTTAATTCATCATTCGCCACTAATTATTATTTTTCAAACAACGGCAACGACAGCAATATTGGCACTTCCACTACTGAACCCTGGCAAACGATCAATCAATTGAATACAGTACAATTGCAACCAGGTGATAGTGTACTTTTTCTCACTGCAAATACTTTCCGCGGTCAAATCACTGTTTATAACGGTGGTGATGAATCCAATCCTGTTTACTTCGGAACCTATGGAGGAATTGTTCCGGCCATCATTACAGGTGCAGAGATAGTAGCAAACTGGAGCCCTTTTTCGGATACTGTTTATACAACTCCTTTTTACAACACGCCTGCTCAACTATTCGCAAACAGTAGCCGTATGGTGATTGCCCGGTATCCTAACAGCGGTTATTTGATTCATCAGATGGGAATTGGTGATACAGGGTTTGTTGATACCACTCTTACTCAGGCAGCACATTATTGGGATAGTGCCGGCATCCGGATGCGGACAACCAACAGGCTTTATGAATACAATCGCGTAAGCCGATTTTCCGGTGACTCCATCTATTTTGTAAACAACTCATTTGTTGCCATCGAAAACGGTTACGGCTATTACCTCGATAATGTTTTCCTTGAACTGGATACTGCCGGAGAATGGTATTACGATACTAACACGCAACTGCTATATTTTTATCCGCCTGCGGGGACTGATCCGAACCAACTAGTGGTGGAAGCATCGATATATGAATATGGAATTCTATTTGAAAATGGTGCGGGCTACTGTACCATTGAAAATCTGCAGTTCGAAAAATGTTCAAAGTCAGGAATTGCTTCACCGGGATCAGTTACGCAACTCATTGTGAGAAACTGCCAGTTCATTTCACAAGGTGAGGATGGCATTGCTCTGATGAATGGTGCATCTGAAAGTGAAGTAACAGGCTCGCTGTTCAAAAATATTGCAGGTGCCGCTTTTACTGCAACTCAACTTTCTGCCACATTGATTGCTCACAATGAAATAAGCAACATCGGACTTTATGCCGGATATGGAATCAATACCCTGCAGCAGGGCATTGGAATTTCGATTGATGAAGGGAATGAGGTTACCGTGTCTGAAAACAACATCGACAGCACTGGTAATTCTTCGGTGAATGTAAATGGACTGAAGATGGTTATTGAAAAAAATAATTGCACGTATTCCTTGCTTCATTTTAATAACCAGGGAAGCATTTACAGCTATGGAAGCAATTCTGATTCTGTAATTATAAGAAGCAACATCGTTCAATATGTTATCGGAAGCAATGAAGCCACTTCGAATGCACCTATAAACGCGAGCGGAATTTTTCTTGATGAGCAAACGAATCATTACCAGGTAGAAAATAACACGGTTGCTTTCGCCAATTCTTATGGTGTATGTTTATTTCACGGTGGTACCGATCATATGATAAATGGAAACGTAATTTTTGGCTGCAATAATGGAGCGCTACGATTTGAAGAAGGTATTATTGGATCGAACAACAACCATATTGTTACAGGAAATACTTTCTACTCATTGAACGAATATGCTGATATCGTTTCCATGATTTCGACAGTGGAAAGCTTTGCGCCTGCATCCTTCGACAGCAATTACTATTTCAATCCGTATAATTATTTTTCTGTAAGAAAACAGTTGCTCACTTCACCGGAACCTCAGGACCATTATTACACACTTTCGCAGTGGAAAAGTATCTATGGTGGCGACAGCGGGTCAAAGGAGACTTTCTTTTTTCGCAACCGGTTCATTGCAACAGATTCTATTGGAGCTAATCTCATAGATAATGGCGCATTTACTAATAATACCGATGGTTGGAACAATGGAACTCCAGACAACCTGTGGTTACTACTCGACAATACAACTCTTCTTGATTATGGATGCATGAAATTAATAACGTTCGACGATCAGCCTTATAATTATGGTGAAGCATATTACGGAGGCGTCACGCTTGAAAGTAATGGATTCTATCAACTACGTTTTAGTTGTTATTCAATGAAAGAAGGAAATATAGGATTGTTTCAGAAGCAATCAGAATTTCCTTATCTCACAATTGCTCTTGCAAGATATTTCCCATTTTCTACCGTGCGCAAAGATTATCAAACCGTTTTCTCATATGATGGGAATGGCGAAATAAGTCGTCTTGTTACGCATCTTTTGTATGAAGACTCAATAATATGGCTGGATAACTTTTCTATTATTAAGACTGATGCACTTTATGAAGACCCACTAAAAAAGTCGAGACTGTTTGTTAATAGCAGCGCAACGACTATAGTGTACGATTTGTCGGATTCTGTTTTTTACGACCTTGATCAAAATACCGTGACTGGCCAATTATTAGTGCCACCCTATTCATCGACGATTCTTATTTTTGACAGTTCATTGATTACAACGAGCCATGAACCTGTTGCACCTTCGCCCAATCATTCCACTTTGTTTATTTATCCTTCACTAACTACCGTGAATGACGGAATTAATATTGCATGCGATAATTTATCAGATCAGAATTGTGTTATCAGCATAACAGATTTGCAAGGGAGACAGGTTTTCACAAAAATATTTCAGAAACCTTTGCAACTAAACCATATTCAATTGCCTGCTACTCTGTTGCCCGGCGCCTATTTCGCAACTATGGTTGCTGGAAAATATAATGCTACGGGAAAATTCATTCTGAAATAATTCGAATTGAAATTTCAAATAACTTCGATTGGAAACAGCTTTTTATTATAAGAAAGCTCTGTTTATTAATCCTGATACGCCAAAATTTAGATATACTTGTTGTAAATTATTACCTTCTTAAAGTCGGTGAAAAAAAGTTTTCAATCAATATCATTTCTGTCCTGCTGGTTGATGGCAGTGGTCTTTGTCTGGACCACCCTAAACCTTGGGAATTTTCGTGGATGGCGCTCACCCATCAGTTACGATGTAACAAATTATTATTGCTACCTACCGGCGATTTTCATAGAGAAAGATCTATCGCTAAAGTTTTATGATGCACATCCTGAATGGTACGTCCAAAAATATTTGCCGAACAAAGCACCGAATGGCAACAATGTGATAAAGATGACCATGGGTGTGGCATTATATTATGCTCCGTTTTTTTTTATAGCTCATACTTATGCTTTACTGTTTGGCACACCAGATGGATTTTCCACTCCTTACAGGTTAATGTTGCTCTTCAGCAGCATTTTTTTTACCACGCTGGGAATGTTCTATCTCCGCAAAATACTGCTGAACTATTTTAAGGAAGGAGTAACAGCGCTTGTATTGCTAAGCATTGGAATTGGCACCAATCTTTTTTATTATACTGTTCACGAACCGATGAGCCATGCTTACCTGTTTTTTACTTTCATCCTCATCATGTATTTCACTATCAAATGGCACAAGTCTCAGGAATGGGCAACTGCTGCTAAACTTGGTTTCTTTATCGGCTTAGCCATTCTTATCCGTCCGACAGATGGAATAATTATATTAATTCCCCTGCTTTATGGAGTAACCACCTGGGACGCCTTCAAAAATAAAATCATCCTTTTGACCAGGCACTGGCATCAACTTATTTTACTGACCTTATTTCTCTTCTTACCCTTGTTTTTCCAAATG
Source organism: Chitinophagaceae bacterium (assembly GCA_016717285.1). NCBI lineage: Bacteria > Pseudomonadati > Bacteroidota > Chitinophagia > Chitinophagales > Chitinophagaceae > Chitinophagaceae bacterium. The sequence continues at coordinate 377,174 of JADKFU010000002.1, read as the reverse complement.
CTTTATTGGAAAAATATGACCGGGCAATGGATTTTCTTTTCGTATGTAGGTGAAGGTTTCCTCTGGAAAGAACCGATGATACTCGATGGTTTATTTAGCTATAGAAAAGGATGGTTTATATATACACCAATGATGCTATTCGGATTCTTCGGATTGGTATTCCTGTGGAAATATTGCCGTGTGTTTTTCCTTCCAGTTTTACTGTTTACCATCATAAATATTTATGTAGTGCTAAGTTGGTGGTCGTGGTGGTATGGCGGCAGTTATGGATTGCGCGCCTTCATTGAAAGTTATGCTTTACTTGCTTTGCCGATGGGTGCATTCTATCAACAAATGTTCAAAGTAAAATGGAGCAAATACGCTCTCCTTCTTATCACCTTACTACTTTGCACAATCAGTCAAATTCAAACTTTTGAATACCGGCATGCCATCATTCACTACGATTCCATGTCAAAAGATGCTTATTGGTTTGCATTTCTACGGATCAAACTGAATGAGTCGGAAGAGAAAAAATTGGAATCGCTTCTAGTGGCACCTGATATGGAGCGCTTTGAAAAGGTCAGAACCAAAAACGAAGTAGCTCCACCCGAAAAGTAGCTATGGTGAATGAGGAATCAGAAAGTTATTCATCACAAATGCCCCATCTTTTCCAAATTCATAATATACGTCCGTGTCAAGTGGTCTTATCAGGAAACGACAAGCGGCGATCTTATCTTCACAGGTAAGCGCGATTTCTATCCTGCTACATTCTTTAGCAAGCACAATTTGAATATTCACCCTCGCCCATCCTTCCAAAATATGGGGGTACTTTTCGCTTGCGCATATTGATTGCTGATGATGTTGCCTGCTGTATTATACTGCAGCACATGCAAATCAGGACTTGCATAATTATTCATAAATAGTTTAAGCCATACTGAAGCATCATAAACCGAATCCTTATTTTCTGACTTCAGCATTCCGTCAAAGAGATTTATGCTTCCGGAATCAGCAGACAGAACTTCACTTAAAAATGATTGCTGATCAGCACTGTATTTAATTACCACAGATGAATCAGGTTTCGATGTGTAATAATTTCCCTCCTGCCTGTTCAGCAACTGATCTCTATTTGAAAAGATATTTCTGACAGTCGTCAATTCTGTTTTGAATGCACTCAATGGTAGAAGATACATCGAATAGGGTCCACGCTGATTGATGAAAGAAGCTTTGCTCAGCAGAAATTTTTCATACGGAGTACGTTCTTCATTCGAAGTAACTATTAAAAATGGTTTGTCACTTTTTAAATCCTTCAGTATTTCCTTTTCCATCAGCGAGTCAGCAGTTAACTGAACCAGTTTTGATGCCTGCGAAACCGATGTTCTGCCAAGATAGCTTGCAACAATTGGAAGTCCCGTATTCAGTGACGCCCAGGAAGACACATACATACTGACCGGATGATCAATCCAAAGTTTTTCTGATCCGATGTGATAAAAAGGCAATGGAAAGATGGCCTGGAAATCATTAACTGTATAACCCTTCTCCGAAAGCCAGTTTGTAAAATTGTCGTCAGAAAAATATTCACGCGCATAACTATTTCCCGGATAGGCATCTTTCAGTGTTTTCAGATTCGACCAGCCATCTGCAAACCAAAACACAAATACAACTACTATAACAATCCATCCGGCCGCTTTAAAACTCCATTGAAAGAATGCATTGATGAAATTAAATAAAACGAACGCAGCGAAAACCGAAATCACATAATAAAAACATAGGCAAACCTGTCGAGTGCCCTGAATTGCCTGATAAACGAAAATTGATTTAACAGCTCCATCATGTTCCACCGCCAGGGCAGGCACATCGAGAATAGCAATACAGGAATGGAGGCTATAACAGCGATAATCAGGAAACCGGGAATGCCGGGAATAATCTTTCTGAAAGTTGGCCGGTGAAAAATAAACAACAAGAGCAGCAAAGAGCATAAAGAAATCGCGATATCTACTGTAATTCCTACATAAGCATATCCTTGTGAAGTCTGACTGATGATTTTAGTAAATCCCAGGTTCTTTAAATAACTCCAGGAAGGCGGATTAAAAACACTTTCGGATGTTGCATAGCTTTGAAAAAATCCATACGGAATCTTTATCCGGTCGGTGACAGGATCAGTTAAAAATATAATTCCTTCAATAAAAACAAATGCAATGAGGACGGTTGCCAACGGCCAGATAGACTGATCACTGATTTTTTTGTTCGAAAAAAATTCAAAGTTCACCGATACCATCACATAACATAAAATAAATGCGCCTGCCATCGCGAGGTAATAAAGATGAGTGAGGCCAAAAAAAATAATGACCGCTGAAAGAACCAATGTCCACTTCACCTTTCTTTTGGATTGCTGAAGATGAAAAAGCAGGTAAAGCAACAGTGGCGTAAAAAAAACATACGCCAAACTGTAATGGCCACCCATCCGCTGCAATTGTGGTGAAACAATAGTGATGGCAATTGCAGCAGGAATTGCAAACCACGATTTCACTTTCAATTCATAAAGAAGCAGGTATAAAAAAACAGCAGATAGTATCAATGAAATAAACATAACATAGTTGATGATGCCAACTGTATAAGCTGAAATATTAAAAAGAGTTGATTGTATGATGCTCATAGCAAATGCCAGCGGAAATTGATTGTCAGTGTACATCACATGTTCACCATACGGATAATTCATCCCGGTAAAATGCAGGCCACCATCATACTTTGCATAGTAAGCCACGGCATAATAATTCCTGATGCCATCTCCGCCGGCTGATAAATAATAATCATTGGGATGCAATACCATCGGACCGAAACACCAGGCAATAACCATTATCATCAGCAAAATCAGGAGCACAAGACTGGATGATTTATGCTGAAGTGAAAATTGCATTCGGTTGGTCATTCGGTTAATAATTGATGATTCCTTTTATGGTGAGATTTTCTGCTCTTACAATGCTGCATGAAGTATACCTTGAAGTCAATTCAGCCCTGACAAGGCTTGGCTTTATGCTTCAATATTTATCATTGGAAAAAAAATAATAAACAGTCACCCTCGCACTGCAGCCATATCAATCATGTTCTTTCAGGTATTCTTTATATCCTGAATGCTCCAGTTCCTGCGCCTTGTCTTCTACGCTATTTTTTAGTTTGTTTTTGTAGGCAATCAATTTTTCCGAGAGGATACCACCATCAGTAAGTGCCAGGATCTGCAGCGCAAGTAAACCAGCATTAAATGCCCCGTTAATTGCAACAGTAGCTACTGGAACCCCTTGCGGCATTTGTACAATCGAATACAATGAATCAATTCCACTCATGGCTTTCGATTGCACCGGCACGCCGATAACAGGAAGGTGTGTTAAGGATGCAACCATTCCGGGTAAATGTGCCGCGCCGCCGGCTCCCGCAATAATTACTTTAATTCCCAGGCCGGCAGCAGATTTCGCAAAGCTCATCATTCGTTCCGGTGTGCGGTGCGCGGAAACAATGGTTAGCTGGTAATTTACCTTGAATTCTTCCAGTATGGAAGCTGCTTCTTTCATTACCTGCAAATCACTGTCGGAACCCATGATAATGGCTACCTGCGGTTGTTCATTATTTGTCATATTCAGTTACTTGGTGTGAAGAAAATCTGAAAAATTAAAATCCCACATGCAAACCGGGTCGCTTGATTTATGATTCAGTTGCACCTGATTTTCTTATGCTGCAGTGGCGCTGCACCCACTTCGCTTTTTTCCTTGCTTCTTTTACTGTGCCAGCAAGAATAGTAATGTGTCCTAGTTTTCGCATGGGCCTTGATTCCTTTTTTCCATACAGATGAACGTACACACCCTCCATTTTTAAAATGGCATCATATCCATCCAGATAATACGGTCCTGAAAAATCCATTGGGCCGAGCAGGTTAATCATCACCGCAGGTTTAATAAGGGCAGTGCTTCCCAATGGAAGACCTAAGAGTATCCGCAATAGCTGTTCGTACTGCGAGGTATAACAGGCTTCAATAGTATGATGGCCACTGTTGTGGGGACGCGGTGCCATTTCATTTACATACCAACGGTCAGCGTGATCCAAAAACAATTCGATAGCAAAAAGTCCTACACCGCTCATGGATTCTACTACATGGGTTGCAATCTCAGTCGCTTTCTTTAGCAAATTTTTTTTCAGTGAAGCAGGACAGACCAGCATCGTAACTAAATTGGCAACAGGATCAAATTCCATTTCCACTGGCGGGAAACAAGTAATTGCGCCTTGTTTATCTCTTGCAACGATTATGGAAATCTCTTTTTTACAATCAATAAATGCCTCAAGCACTGCCGGAGTTTTAAAAGGAATATTTCCGAGCTTTAAAACATCATCGGCATTCATTACCTGCACGCCTTTGCCATCATATCCTTCTTTTCGCGATTTCGCCACAAATTTTTTCCAGCGAAAAGATTTAATTACCGCTGCCCATTCTGTTTCATTATTTACCAATTGAAATTTTGCAGTCGGTATATTATGATCAGCGTAAAATTGTTTCTGCAATCCTTTGTCCTGAACAATTTGAAGAATTTGCGGAGATGGAATCAGCGTCTTGCCTTCCTTCTGCAATTGAAACAAAGGTGCTGTATAGATATGTTCGATCTCGTAGGTAAGCACATCTGCTACCTCGCCCAAGCGCCTGATTGGGCCGGCTTCGGCAATGCTTCCAACAATGTGATCGTGGGCAATTACTGATGCGGGACAATCTTTATCTGCATCCACAATGATGCAATCAATATTATAACGCAACGCTTCTTCAATAAACATACGGCCAAGCTGTCCACCGCCAATCACTCCTATCACCGGTTTATTTTTCATAAGGTCAGCAGCGCTTCTGCGCCAATGCAAAGGACGCAAAGGATTCGCAAAGACACAAAGAATACTGTTTAAAATTCCAAACCGGCTTGTTTGAAATGAAAACATCCCGACGTGGCCGGGATGTCTTCTTACTCATTGAAATTCTAATCGTTTCTTATTGATGGTTTACTTCAATGGATACCTACATTAATTACTGCTACCATACTTTACCACGAACAGAATCCGGACGATACATTTTGTCGCCTTCTTTCACACCAAATGCCTGGTAGAATTCGGGCATATTGGACAGTGTACCGATTACGCGATATTTACCAGGTGAATGAGGATCCATCACTAACCTGCGCTTTTGTTCTTCCGGACGAAATGATCCTGCCCAGACTTTTGCAAAGCTGATAAAGAAACGCTGATCAGGTGTAAGCCCTTTTATGATCATGGTATCCTGTGAATTTTTCGGAGCAGCATTCTTAAACGCGTTATAGGAAATAGTCAGTCCGCCCAAATCCGCAATATTTTCTCCTTGAGTTAATGCGCCATTGATGAAGAAGCTATCAATCGGAGAATAAGTGTTGAATTGTTCAGTGATAAGTTTTGTACGGGCATCATATTGTTCTCCATCTGCTTTTGTCCACCAGTCTCTCAGGTTACCTTCCGCATCATAACGTCTTCCCTGGTCATCAAAACCATGTGTAACTTCATGACCAATCACAGCACCGATGCCACCGTAGTTTACAGCATCATCACCATCAGCATAAAAGAAAGGAGGTTGAAGAATAGCAGCAGGAAATACGATTTCATTATTTACCGGGTTATAATAAGCATTCACCGTTTGTGGTGTCATTCCCCATTCAGTGCGGTCAACTGTAGTTCCCAGTTTATTGAGGTTTCTATGGCTTTCAAATTCAATGGCACGGGCTACATTCAGGATAAAAGGGCCCTTGTCAATTTCCACCGTTGAATAGTCGCGCCACTTATCAGGATACCCTACTTTGATTGTAATCTGACTCAATTTCTTTTGTGCATACAGCTTGGTGCTGTCTTGCATCCAATCCAGTTTTGCTATTCGTTCACTGTATGCATCTAAGAGATTGTGTATCATCTCGAGCATTCTTGTTTTAGACTCAGGTGCGAAGTTGGTTTTCACATATTCCTGTCCAACCAATTCCCCGAGGCAATAATTTTCAAGATCCTGTATGCGCTTCCATCTTGGATCGATCTGTTCTATTCCACGAATGGTTTTGCTGTAAAAATTAAAATCTTCCGCTGCATAAGCGGCGCTCAGATTTGATGCTGCTCCATTTATTAAATGGAAAGTAAAGTAGGTCTTCCAATCCTCAATGCTCACTGATTTCAATGCTTCATTTGCTTGCTTCAAATACAATGGCTGACTTACAATCAGCGAGTCAAAGTTTTTCAGCGAGAGAGATTTGAAATAGACATCCCAGTTAATAACCGGATAATTTTTATACAAATCTGCTACTGACATTTTATTGTAAGTCGCATATGGATCACGCTGCTGAACTCTCGTCATCGAAGCTTTTGCCAGACCTGTTTCAATGCCAATAATTGCAGCCGCATTTTTTTCTGCCATGGCCTGGTCAACATTCATCATCGTAAAGTATTTGGCAATATGCTTTACGTATTCATCCCTGATCTGCCTGGACTTCGCATCCGTTAGAAAATAATAATCCCTGTCGGGAAGACCAATACCTGTCTGAGTCATATAGAGTATATATTTCTTACTGTCTTTCTGATCCTGCTCTACATAACATGCCAGCAATGCTGTTGAATTTACAAGGTTCGATTGAGCCGTAAACCTGATTACATCGTCAGTGGTTTTAAACGCTGCGATGGAATCAAACCAGGGTTTAAGTGGGGTAATGCCGGCCTGTTCAATGGCCACGGAGTCCATGCCCGTTGAAAAGAAATCTCCCACTTTCTGGGCACTGCTTCCTTTTGCGGCATTCTTATCTGAAGCCGCAGCTTCCAACACCTTCCTTACTTTGCTTTTTACAGAATCATCCACTACCTCAAAAGCTCTCCATGAACTTTCAGTGGCAGGTATGGGATTGTTTTTCACCCATTTTGCATTGATGTACTCATAAAAATCCTGTACCGGACTGTATGATGAATCAAAAGCCGAAACATCAATCGCCGTGTATTCTTTAGGCATCTCTTTTTTAGCAGGTGTGCACGAAATAACGAACAACATCCCTGCGAGGGGAGCAAGCAGTAATTTCTTCATGTAGTAAAGGGAAATGGTTTAGTTGGCAAAGAGTTTGAAAATTAATTCAAAGGAAATGTTTGCGATTAAAAATATCCTATGTCTTATTTTTGGCGCGCAAAGATAACAGGGTTTACAGGAAATACCTGCCATTAGTCAACATTTCGGCAAAAGAGCGGGATTGTTCGACAAATAATTGTCTTCAAGCGACTTGTTTTAATAAAGAGCCCCAAAGGTCAGTTTTAAAGACTGTGTACGGGGAAACACTGTTCGTATAAGAAAGACACTAAACAATGTTGATTTTGAAAAAAACAAATTCGTATTTTTAAATTCGTGAGCATAAATAAGCAATTTGTAATAACCTGCTTCAAAAAAATTAGCTATGAAATTTACGGTTACCCTCCTCTCCTGCTGCCTCTTTTCGAAGATACTATTTGCGCAATTTAATTACGTTAATCCTTTGCCCGGCTCGTCCTCGCATCATCCTCAGACTACTATCCTGCTGAAAAATGGCAATGCAATGGATCGTGAATCAATAAACAATCAGCAATTTGTGGAAATAACAGGATCAAAAAGTGGCAAACACAATTGGACGGCACTGTTGTCTGATGACGATAAAACCATCATTGTAAAACCTGAAGTGCCATTTTTCTTTGAGGAAACTGTAACGGTAAATGTGCACTCAACACTATTAAAGGAGAATGGAGAGAAAATCAATGGCATCACTTTCAGCTTTGGAATACGTGCAAAAACTTCGGGTGAACAGGAGAAACTGATCAGGCTCGCTAAGCTTCAAAATTTTATTGATGAATATGGTTATGATCCCTCCAAGAAGGATGCTCAAAAGATTACCTATCCTTTAGATTCAATGCCCACATACACAATCAGCATCAATAATAATCCGGCGCCGGGCCGTATTTTTTATTCTAATCATGAAGATCAAACGGGCCCAGATCCGGCAACCAATTCCTTCACTACCATTATTGAGAACAACGGCGACATGGTTTGGGCAAAAGATGTGGGGCAGAATGGCCGGGATTTTAAATTAAATGCAAGCGGATACCTTTCCTATTTCTCAAGAGATAAGGCAATGTGGATGATCCTGGATTCAAATTACAATCTTATAGATTCTGCGCAGTGTAAAAACGGATATGAATTATCAACCAATGATCATGATGTAATGATGTATCCTGATGGTCACATTTTGCTTCAGGCCTATGAAAATACAGTTACCGATATGACGGCATATGGTGGATTGACAAATGCAGTGGTTCAATACCTGGTATTGCAGGAATTGGATCAAAACAAGGAGGTTGTATTTGAATGGCGCAGTGAAGATCATTTTCAGTTTACGGATGCTAATCAATATACACCGCTTACTAATCTGAATGTTGATTATGTACATGGAAATTCAGTGGAGCGTGACTTTGACGGGAATATCCTGATCTCCTGCAGAAACATGGATGAACTGACGAAGATCAACCGTGAAACCGGCGAAATCATTTGGCGGATGGGTGGAGAGAATAATCAATTTACATTCATAAATGATAACAATGTTAAACATTTTGCTTCCCAGCACGATCTGCGCAGAATTGAAAATGGCAATATCACCATTTTCAACAATGGGAATAAAATGACGCCACAAGTTTCCAGCGCAAAAGAATATCAACTGGATGAAATAAATAAAACGGCAACACTCGTCTGGTACTACGAGCATCCGGATGTAAACGGAATTAAAGTTTACGGCACTGCTACCGGTAATGCCCAACGATTGCCCAATGGAAATACAATGATTGACTGGGGCCTGGTTGCCAATGGTGTGCCCAACCAGACAGAGGTGGACTACAATAAAAACATAGTTTGGGAAATGAGCTTCGATTCGATTGGTCAAAAAAGTTACAGGGTACATAAATACGATTGGGACCCATGCAGCAGGATTACCGGATATACCATGACTGCAAATCCAAAACCTTCCAAAACCACGCTTTCATGGGCACCGGCAACGGGCGTTAAAAAATATAAGTTAAGATACCGTCCGCTGGGACCTTCCAACTGGACTACTGTAACGGGTATAACAAAAAATAAGGTTCAATTGACGGGATTATTACCTTCGACTGCTTACGAATGGCAGGTTCAGACAATATGCGCTTCTTCTCCTTTAAAAAAGTCACCCTATTCTGAACTGGATACATTTACAACGCCACCTCAAAAAATAGCTTACGAACAAAACCAGTTGCAGCATCAGGTTAGCATTTTCCCGGTTCCATCCGTTGATGTGTTGAATATTTCTTTTGAGGAGCCGTTGGTTGCAAACATTACCATAGTAAATATGGTCGGCAACGTAATGTTTGAAACTGAATTTGACAGTGAAGAAAAAGATCTGTTTACGGTAAATACTGCGTCATGGCCTGCCGGAATCTACCTTCTTAAAATAGATGATGGAATTCATCATCCTGATGTGAAGAAGTTCATTAAGGAATAATTTTTTCTCAGGTTGTTGAAGTTGCAATACAACGCAGGAATTAACAGGATTCAAGTAGAACTACAGCATATGCGGCAACGCCTTCTTCGCGGCCAATAAATCCCATGCGTTCATTAGTGGTTGCTTTGATTGAAATATCATCTTGCTGAATGGCAAGTGCTTCAGCCAACACTTTTTTCATGTCGGGAATGTGTGGATTTATTTTAGGTTGTTCAAGGCAAAGGGTAACATCGATATTCCCCACTTTATATTTTTTTATTGCAACCTGAATCATCACCTCTTTCAACAATAATTTGCTGTCTATATTTTTATACGAACTGTCCGTATCGGGAAAATGAAATCCAATATCACGTAGTCCGGCTGCACCCAGCAACGCATCACAGATAGCATGAATCAACACATCGGCATCCGAATGACCGTCAGGTCCTTTTGAAAACGGAATCACGACTCCGCCAAGTACCATGGGTCTTCCGGCAACTAAGCGGTGCACATCGAATCCAAATCCAACTCTAACTGACAAGGAAGGAACTATTTAAACTGAGAAAGAGAGAACATGAACCTGATCATGCCTTTATTCGCTATCTGAAGGTGCTTCTTCAGGTGCTTTTTTCATTGCATCAAAATCAAACAATAAAGAGAAACGCAATGTATTATCAAGCGGTGTTTTCTGACTGGAAGTAGGAATCAGGTAAGAAAAATTCAAACCGAACACATTGTATTTGATACCGAATCCGGCCGTAATATATTGACGGGCACCTTTGGTTTTATCTTCATAGAAAAATCCTGCACGAACGGAGAATAACTCACGGTACCAGTATTCCGCTCCTGTTGAAATCATAATTTCTCTCATTTCTTCAGAAAATCCACCTGGTGCATCAGTAAAGGAGGTAAATATTCCTTCTACTGTAGAAAGGCTTCGGTAATCGCCTGCAGAGTCAGGAGTTGGCACAAGTAATTTGTTAAAGTCAAGATTAAAGGAGAGTTTATTATAGTCATCAAACTGGAAGGTGATGCCACTACCAAGCCCAAGATTACAAGGAAGAAAATCTTTATTCTCAGCAGATTCGGTATAAGTGATCTTATTTCCGATGTTGGCAACCGTTAATCCGATGTTGTAGGAACCCTTGGTTTTACTTCCAAATTTTGCAGGATGCGTATAAAATGTAGAAAGATCTGCTTTCACAGCTTTACCGGCTTTAATCGGAACATTATTCACTACATAAGATGCAGCAAGATTTGAATAAACAAAACCAAGATTGAGACCGACACTTAAATGTGTGGCAAGCTTCCTTGAATATCCAAGATCAATGGCAAATTCCTGTGGATTAAAATCTCCTATCACCTGCCCGGTAGTACTTGTAAAAGTGATGCTTCCCAAAGAAAAATAACGAAGTCCGAATGCAAGTGCCGAGTTATCATCCACTTTGTAATAGCCTCCGAGCGATGCCAGGTAGATATCACTTACCAGCGCTCTTAGCCAGGGCGTGTAGGTTACGCCCATAGCAAGTTTATTTTCTGCGAAAGTGATTTTTGCTGTATTCCAGAAAATCGCATTGGCATCTGCAGATAGCCCCAATCCAACATCGCCCATGGCACCCGATCTGGCATCAGGAGCAATTCGCAAAAATGGTACAGCGGTATTTATCACATTTACACGGCCATCTAATGAATCAGCAGCAGTTTGTGCTTTTGCAGTAACACCAATAAATGTTGTTGCCAGTAATATAAAAACCGTTGCTGTTCGTAATTGATAAGTCCTTTTCATCAAAAATTCTACTTGTTTTTTGGTTGATTAAAAAGCGGGCAAAGTTAAGTTTTATTTGAGAATGACCAATTTTTCAAAGGTATCGGCCTTCATTCCATTGTCTGCCTGAACAGTCAGCTTGTATACGTAAACTCCTTTACCTATCACATCTCCATAGTCATCTTTTCCATCCCAGAAAATACCGTTAACCCTGTAGCCTCCTGCGGTTCCTGCATCGCTGCATCCGGTACCGTTGAAAGCAACCATTTCCGGCATCACAGATTGCTGAATAGTTTTCACCAGTTTACCGGAAATAGTATAAACCTGCACCATCACATCGAGCATTTGACCGGGCATATTGTGCTCAAACATGAATTCAGTGCGTGTTGTGAATGGATTCGGATAATTCAGCACATGCGCCAGTGCCAATTCTGCAGAGGTGGAAACAATAAACTCCGTACTGCCTTCCGATGAATTGTTGTAAACGTCCCAGGCTTTTACAACTATGGTATGTAATCCTTCACTCATGCTGCTCAAAGGATATCTTGCTTCACCGGATTGATAGCTATCAAGGTCGGCACTGTAAAAATCATTCATCACAAGCGTATTTTTGAATCGTTGTCCAAGGTGCCTGCAATATCGTGGCCAATTCCGGTGCCTACTGTATTCACCCCATTGGCATCATTTAGCTTTACCAGTACGCTCGGACTTTCATCCGTTATTCCACCACGCACAAATTTTTCATCATTCATATACACTTTCACTTCTGGTCCTTTATCATCAAAACTTGCTGAATCACTCACTCCGCCGATTACCACATCATTTTTATAGCCGTTCGCATCCACAGTGCCATCTTCAGCATAATAACTCAGCTTACCAAAACCATACTGATAGGAAATATCTTTAGGTACCACAAACGAAAAAGAAAAAATGCCGCTTTTCACACTGGCTTTTCCATTGTAAATAATGTTTTTCTGAAGGGTGAAATTACGAACCTGACTGGCCGGATCGTTGGAAAGTGTCTGATACGTAATGGGCTTATCGTAGACAGTCGGGTAGAGTGTTCCATTGAATGCTGACATCACGTTACCGTTCAAGTCATTTACTTTTCCTTCAATAGTAACCAGTTGAAGAGCTTTGATGGTGTCGTTCACTGTTCCTACAGGATGCGAATTGATAGCAGTTGTAACCACATTAAAGGTTGGATAATTAAGCGTTAACGCAGGATCTCCGAGCAACGTGAATTTCCGGTTATTGGTATCACCGCCAATACTGTTTTTGCCTTTTCTGAAAACTTCTCCCAGTGGTGGTATCACTCCATCAACAGGAAGAAAGACGTTATCCATAAAACCCTGATTCATCAACCGGTTAGCGGAAGAATACACAAGCCGTACTGTTGTAACTAGTGCAATGGCGCCGCCCTTTGTATTGGAGAGCAGCATCTCACCGGCAGATTCTATAGCAGGATCGTCATATTTACTGAACTCACAGGTTGCTGTAACAAAAAGCGTAAGCTTATACAGATTGGTATAACTTTCTATATCGCTGATCTGTAGCACTCGCTCATGTGCCCAGCCACCAACTCCCCCATGCCCGACGTAATTCATGAGTAATGTACCATTGCAAATCCTGTTATTGATGGCAGTATTCGCATCCGGGTAACGTGTTCCGCCGGGAATAGATATCTGTTGGTATGAATCAAAATAAATCTTATCGAAATTATAAACCGGATATTTTGCTGCCACTTCCACTGCTACTTCATCAGCATCTTTGATGTGTGTATTGTTATCCTCATCATCAGCAACAAATGTGACAACGTTGCGCCAGTTTCCAAAGGACTGTGAAGAACCATAAATATTTATTTTGTTCAGGATTGCTGCAGACTGATCTTCGTTATTCACCGGTAAACGTCCGATTGCAATATCCAGTTTAGCATTGGGGTCAAGTACATTGCCACCTTCATTGTCGTCCAGCAATCCATAAAAATCATCACTCACAAAAGAACTGGTGGCGCTCACCGAGTTAGCGCTTTGAAAAGTAGGAATCAACCCCTTATTACCGTCTATGTTTCCTTTATTGTCGTAAGAGCCATCACCAAAAAGGCAGATATATTTGGGCAACAACTGTGGGTCAGTTCCTGCTCTTTTGTAAAACATGCGTGTAAAATCGCGGATGGCAACAATATCCTGCGTTCCGCTGGAATACTCATTGTAAATCTGATCAACTGTGACCACATTTACCGTTAGGCCGGATTTTGACCGGTGAAAATCTGCCAGTTGATTAGCAAACGACAATAAGCTTCCCGGAGTCACAATCAGGTAGCTCGCCTGCGGTAAACCATGTAAATCCTGGTTTGAAATTTTTCCGATAGCAGTTGGAGTAATTCCTTCATTGTCAGAGAAGATAACATATTCATGAAGCGTATCACCCAACGCCGTGAACTGGAGTTGATTACCATTAGCTACCGTAGCCTGCCGGCGACAATTAATCGGATCTGTTACATCTAGAATCAGCAGTGAAGAATTTGTATTGCTCACGGAATATTGAACAATATTACCAGGCAACCACGAAGCAACATTTCTAAAGCTCATTTGAGATCCTGTCCAGGATAAATTTCGTTGCAGGTTCACTTCCATATAATTAAGCCATCCAACGGCGTCCTGTGCATTTCTTGTGTATACGAGGTTCACGTCAAAATTTCCGGACGCGGTCACAAACTCACCTTCCAGCTTTGTCACATTTGCAAATGGACAAGTATAGTCACTACAGACTTTAGAAATACTTTCGGCATCGATGGTTTGACCCAATGCAGACATTGTGAAGGTATTGGAAGCGTAAATGCTTTTGGACGCTACTGTTGCTGTTACCTTAACCGGAGTGGTAGTTACCACGTTGCTGAAACTGAACGAGAATGGTTGCGAAGTTTCAAACTCAAAAGATTCGCCATACCAATCTCTGCCACTTTCGAGAAAATTTTCCAGTTCCACCTCATGAAAAGCGCGATCATCAAAAGTGGTAACCTGCAGAGTAGGTGATTCAACAGCGGAAGCGAGTTCTGTAATTCTCTTCCCTGCTCCTAAATCGGTAGTAATAAAATAGCAAGCTTCATTTGCATAGATATTCAACTGGTGAACAAATTTTTTCGCGGTAGCATCATACACCCAACGATGTGGTCCCCTTGCATAAAACTGAACATAATCAGCAGCATCAAATCGCCCGTCTTCTTCTCCACTCACTTTTATGGCATTCTCTTGCAGATCATCATACCTGAAGGTGGCATTGGGTTCCGGAAGCATGCCTCCGCCATTTCCATAGATCCGGATATTTCTTGGATCTATAGAAGTGGTATTGATTCCCAATGCATCAAGAAAATTCTTATCCAGCTTGAAAACACCATCATTCTTTACGGAAATTTTATACCAGGTACCATTGGCAAGCACAGAATGCGAAGCAAATTCTTCACCTCCGCGAACATTTGAAACCGTATTTGAAGGTGTCATGGTTATGCTGTATCGAAAAGAAATCAATTTTTCCACTACTCCTGTGGATTGATTTTTCCGGAAGGGAACAATTGAAAGTTGAAGAACCGGCTTCTTCATTTCATAACCCACACCTGCTTTAACGACTGGTACATTTTCTACTGATTTAAAGAAATCCACGGGAAACGAACCTCTTTTAAGAATTGCAGGTGCATATACTTCATCAGTCAACTCCACGACAGGTATTCCATCCGACGGAACGGCGACTGATTCAAAATAAAATGGCAGGTACCCATAATTTTGATCATCATAAGAAGCTCCGTTAAAATATAGTACATCATGAAGCTTATAATCTGAAAATTCAAGGCTTTGCAATGTATCAGACCAGTTAAGCGTTTGAACCGGCGAAATAATCTGAGCCCACGAGGTGGAATGAATAATAAGAAACAAAATAAGTACGGAAAAATTTCTCATGATTAGCGGCAAACAATTGGGGATTTCAAAGGTGATTCCTGAAAAATGTCTTTCTTTAACGGCAGGTTATGATTATTATTTCAGGCTAATTTAAAGTTACAATAAAACTTCTGAATTGAATTTTGGTTCTGAAACGCGCAATATTAGGCATTATTTTATTCCGTTGCTTTCTGGCAAATACGCTTGCACAGGATGTGGAATTCAGCCAGTTTTTTAATTCACCACTTTACCTGAACCCCGCCTATGCAGGTGTGGGAGAAGGTCCGCGTTTTTGTATGAATTATAGAAATCAGTGGGCAGCACTTAATGATGCTTATGTTACTTATACGGCATCTTATGATCAGAACATTGATGCATTAAATGGCGGCATTGGTGTTTTGGTCGCAACTGACAGGCAGGCCAACGGATTGTTAACTGCAACAGGCGCTTCCGGCATTTATTCTTACCAGCTTAACCTCAGTAAAAATTTTGGCATTAAAGCAGCAGCACAAATATCATTTGTCCAAAAAAGAATTGATGCCAGTCAATTGATATTTGCCGAAAATATCAATCCGTATAACGGTTCTACGACTGGTGGTATATCCGCTGATATGCCTGATGTTACCTCGAAAGGTATTGCTGATATTGGTGGTGGAATCGTTTTTTATACAAGGAGTTTCTACGCAGGATTATCTGCCAAACATGTTACTTCCCCCAACGAATCTTTCATTTCATCACAAGTAAGTCCATGGCCAGTGCGAATAGGCGCAAATATCGGCATTGAACTGCACTCGAAAAAAGGAGCCAAGACGCCCGTATATTTTTCACCCAACCTTTTATTTGCTCAGCAG
The DNA here is from genome assembly GCA_016717285.1 of Chitinophagaceae bacterium. NCBI lineage: Bacteria > Pseudomonadati > Bacteroidota > Chitinophagia > Chitinophagales > Chitinophagaceae > Chitinophagaceae bacterium. The sequence goes on along the minus strand of JADKFU010000002.1, from coordinate 361,105 downwards.
GAAACCTTTAAACAGTTAAACATTGGTGCTATTCTCGGTATTGGATTGATATATGGCGGCATTTACTTCAGATCGGCTTTTGGAAACAATGATGCAATGATATTTATGACAGGTTTGCGAAAGGGTATTTTTAAATTTGGATATAGTTATGACGCTACTATTTCCAATCTGGAAAGTACAGGTGGCACTCACGAATTGTCGGTGGTAATGAACTTACACGATTCCAGAAAAGTGCAATTCAAGAGGAATGCAAAGAAATTCAGTGATTGCCCGGAAGTATTTTAGCGAACTAAACAATCAACCATCGGTCAGTTTATAGCTTTAGCATTTTTACTCCTGTTAAAACCCTTACTTATCGTAACATTCCTTTTAGCAGCGAATGCTGATAATTTTGAAATAAATAATTTACATTTGCGTTTACCTCTCTCTTCACGTAATTATAACTTAGCATGCTGAAGCGGTCACTTAACACTACCGGTTCGCTGATAATGATATCAGCAGCCCTTCTTTTTTCACTGAGCTCTTGTAAAAAAGAGAAATCAGCAACCACAGGCTGGAACTACAACGACAGCAAGTGGGGTGGTTTTGAAGTCAGGGATTTTGATGGCCAGGAAACCGGCCCGGGTTTAACACTTGTGGAAGGTGGTTCCTTCGTAATGGGTAACACAGAACAAAACCTCACCTACGATTTCGATAACATTCCTAAAAAGATAACCGTTTCTTCTTTTTATATGGATGAAACTGAAGTGGCGAATGTTCATTACAGGGAATATCTGTACTGGCTCAATCGCACTTTCGGCTCTGACTTTCCTGAAGTGGTAAAGCGTGCATTACCGGATTCCCTGGTATGGCGTGATGAACTTGCTTACAATGAGCCTTACGTTGAGTATTATTTCCGTCATCCTGCTTTTAACAATTACCCTGTGGTGGGAGTAACCTGGGTTCAGGCAAATGACTATTGTGCATGGAGAACCGATCGCGTAAATGAGGCAATCATGATTCGGGAAGGTATTTTGGATAAGAATCCAAGTCAGATAGACGAAGATAACTTTAACACCCGTTCTTACCTCGTTGGACAATATGAGGGGGCCATAAAGAAAAACCTGAAAGATCTTAATCCAAATGGCACCGGAGAAAGAAAAGTAAGAATGGAAGATGGTATCATGCTTCCCGAATACCGTTTACCGACTGAGGCTGAATGGGAATATGCAGCATTAGCATTGATTGGGAACAATCCTTACAAAGACGAAGAACTTTACACGGACCGTCGTATTTATCCCTGGAACCGTGATCAGATGCGCGATCCTACACATGGTGGATGGCAGGGTGATTTCCTTGCGAATTTCAAACGCGGCAATGGTGATATGATGGGTGTAGCCGGTGGTTTAAATGACAATGCAGATATCACTGCCCAGGTAACTTCCTTTCTGCCTAATGATTTCGGTCTGTATAATATGGCCGGCAACGTTAGTGAATGGGTATCTGATGTTTATCGTGCCAATACCTTTTATGATGCTAACGACTTTAACGGCTATCGTGGTAACGTCTTTATGAAAGATAGTTTGGACGAAGAGGGATATCACGTTGATAAAGACTCGCTCGGAAGGGTAATAAAAGTGCCTGTTTCTGATGCCGAAAGCGCCAACAGGTTGAATTATCGCAGAAGTGATGTGATTAATTTCCTGGACGGTGATTCTCTGTCTGAAGTGCAATACAACTATTCCGTTTCTTCACTTATCAACGATAAGGCGCGCGTTTATAAAGGTGGTTCATGGGCTGACAGGGCTTATTATCTTTCACCTGGAACCCGCAGGTATCTTGACGAAAACCTTGCACTCTCTACACTTGGTTTCCGGTGTGCTATGGTCAGATTAGGAAGTCCGACCGGTAACGATTTCCCTTCCGGAAAAGAATTTGAAACTCCTAAAAAGAAGAAGTAACCAACCTTTTTTCAATTTAAGAAAAACCCTTTCGAAAAAACGAGAGGGTTTTTTTATGGAATAAATTTAAAACCAATCATTTGATTTATAACCGTTGTTCAGGGATTACATAAGAACGATGAGGATGATTCATTCCATTACCAATTCTTGTAGAAAGCTGCAAGTTTGAATATAAGCACCCGCCGCCACCTCGTTAATTTCCTCTTCCTGACAAAAGTGATTAAAGTCAGCCCGTTACCTGTTTAAAGTCAGCAATTAAAAACTGGGGTTGTTGCTCCTTTGCACTGTATATTTTAGTAAATACTGATTGAAAACAATAACCCATCCACTTATGAAACGCATATTGATTTTGGGCGCCGGAACTTCCGGCACAATGATGGCCAATCACCTGAAACATGAACTGGATCATGCCGAATGGGAAATTGCCATAATTGATGAGAGTGACACGCATTACTATCAACCCGGTTACCTGTTTCTTCCATTCGATATTTATGAACCAGAAGATATTCAAAAACCGATCAGGAATTTCATACCCCATGGCGTTAATTTCATGCAGGAAAAAATCGCCAAAATTTTACCTGTTGAAAAAAAAGTGCTCACTGAAAATGGTGACACTATTCATTACGACCTGCTTATTATTGCCACAGGAACCAAACCAGCTCCTGAAGAAACAGAAGGCATGACAGGAGCAGAATGGAAGAAAAGCGTTTTTGATTTTTATACGTATGAAGGTGCGTTGGATCTCCGTAACAAACTGCGGGAGTGGGAAGGTGGAAAATTAGTGGTGCACATCACGGAAATGCCCATCAAATGTCCTGTTGCTCCTTTGGAATTCGCTTTTCTCGCTGATTCCTATTTCAAACATAAATCCATGCGTCAAAAAGTAGATATCACTTTTGTAACGCCGATGAGTGGAGCCTTCACCAAACCTAAAGCAACTGAAGCACTGGATCATTTACTGGCAGAAAAAAACATTCATATCATACCCGATTTTGCTATAGAAAAAGTGGACAATGAAAACAAAAAAATAATCGACTATGGTGGTGCCGAGGTGATGTTTGATTTGCTTGTTACTGTTCCTGTGAACAAGGGTGATGAATTAATAGGCAGATCTGAACTAGGCGATGATTTGAATTATGTACCTACCCATAAAGGAACATTACAATCAAAGGCTTATCCTGACATTTTTGTGTTGGGTGATGCAAGCAATCTTCCGGCATCCAAAGCAGGCTCTGTTGCACATTTTGAAGCGGAAATTTTAACAGAGAATATCAAGCGGTTTATCAACGGCGAACCTTTAAGAGAAGATTTTGATGGTCATGCAAACTGCTTCGTGGAAACAGGTAATGGAAAAGCCTTGCTACTCGATTTCAACTATACCCACGAACCGGTGGAAGGTGAATTCCCGATTCCGGGAATAGGTCCATTGAGATTATTGAAAGAAAGCAGGATGAATCACATGGGAAAAATGGCATTCAGGTGGATTTACTGGAACATGTTGCTGAAAGGCACGCATATTCCTTTCATTTCCACCAGCATGTCCGAAGCAGGAAAACATTATGAAAAAGACTAAAATCAACAGATCATGGAAAAAATTATTGCAGGCAAGAAAATCAATGTAAATGAAGAAGGATACCTCACCGACTTCTTTCAATGGGATAAAGAGATAGCTGAAGAAATTGCCAAAGAAGCAAACATCACACTTGCACCCAGGCACTGGCAGGTATTAAGTTACCTGCAACAGGAGTTTAAAAATGAAATTCCGCTGAGCATCCGGAAAATAGGTAAAAGTGGTGTCGTGGATATCAAAGAGTTCTACCAGCTCTTTCCTCAAGGCCCATTAAAAACAGCTACCAGGATAGCAGGCATTCCAAAACCGGTAAGCTGCATCTGATTCACAGAATTCAAAATCTTCAAACAATGAACACAACTAACGGTATTATCAAAAAGATGATGATCATTCTCTCTAAAGCTACGCTCGAGAGTGTATATGCTGCTTTCATACTTGCCAATGGAGCAAGATCAGAAGGCATTGAAGCTGAAATGTTCTTTACGTTTTTTGGACTTGAAGCGGTACATAAGAAAAGACTTGACCACCTCCATATTGCAACGGTTGGTAATCCTGCCATGCATCTTCCAACACTTTTAGGTGGACTACCTGGAATGGAAGCAGTAGCCACCACGATGATGAAACGCGAGATGGAGAAAATTGACATTCCCGGAGTTGGCGAATTCCTCGACATACTGAAGGCATCAGGTGTAAAATTGTGGGCCTGTAAGCTGGCGATGGATATGTTCCACTTTACCAAAGAAGATCTCAGCGAAAATGTTGATGGCGTTTTAACAGTTGGTGGCTTTTACAATCGCTCAAACGGCGAAGGCACGCAAATGCTGTTTATCTGAGTGATCCCTTCTATAATAGAACGGGCAATGATTTAATAAATCATTGCCCGTTCTTATTTTAAAAAAAGTTATTTCTGAATGGTCAATTTCCGGTAGGTTGTTTTTCCATCTATTGCAACCTGCACATAATAAGAACCGGCAGCCCACTCGCTGAAATCAAATGACTTCTTCAATTCATCCGCAGCACTTCCAAAGCTGTTCTCATAAACCGGTTGACCCACCATATTAAATACCCTGATGGTTACCTCCTCTGCGGGATCACTCAAACGAATATCCAACGTAAATACTCCGTTACCCGGATTCGGATACAACATCAATTCATTCTGATCTTGCACGCCGGCAATGCCTGATATAAGCACAACGTGGACATTCTGAGTAACAACACCAGTACAACCATGGTCATCGGTATAAGTGTATGTTATCGTATATGTACCTAAGCCGACAGTCGAAGGACTAAATGTATTTCCCGTAACACCTGGTCCGGAAAATATACCACCTGCAGGAATACCTTCCATTAAAACATCAGGATCACTAATGGAATACTCAGCTTCGAGATTGGCAATTAATACACCGGGGGTGGGATGTACAATTATATTTACCGCTACCACTGTATCACAATCAGCGGTAGGATCATTTACTGTAACTGTAAATGTCATGGAGGCCGGTGGTACAACAACTACCGTTTGCGACATTCCGTTTTGCGGTTCCATTCCCGATATTGCAGGTGACCATTCAAAATTAAAATTTCCGGTAGTAGAACTTTCTGCATTCAGTTCAATCGTCTCCCCTTCACAGATATCATAATCTGATGCTGTAGCCACTACTTGTGGAGAATAAATAGTTGCAACAACCGGCACACGATCACTGGCACAGCCAGGGGCAACATAATGAACGGTCCCATTCCATTTATAAGGATAACTCGGATATCCAAAAGGATAGTAGTTAGATGCTCCCTCCTTAATCTGGATATTTCCATCCGAAGCGACCTCATTTCCAACGCCTGTTCCAATGTCGTAATAGATGTAACTATAATTGGTGGTGGCGATATAAAATGCATAGGTTGCTCCGGGATCCATGTGAATGCTGAAGTTTGAAGGTATGAGGGTAGGCACACCATAACCTGCAGCAGGAACTCCGGTAGCCGTTCCTGCAAGGGTCCATGCCGATCCATTCGTTTCAAAACCAACATAAGATCCTTCCTTATAATAAATTTCAAAGTCTGCTGTACCGTATTGCAGGTGCGCGTCAAACCCTGTTATAAACACTTCGTTGGTTGCTGTGATATCGAACATAGAACCGGTATTGGAATAGAAACCCGTATAAGGAGTTGCCAAAGGAGCAGGCGCGGGTAAACCCTCTTCCACCCAAAAAGTGGTTGTATTATTTATGATAGGAGTGTTGAAAGGAGAACCGCTTCCCAAAAATAAATTTCCGGTTTCAGAATAATACCAGTTGAGACTACCTGAGCCCGTTCCTGTTGCGCCTAACACAACTGACCCCGGACCACAATGCCCGCCTTCAATTCCAACCGGACTTACCGGAGGGAAATTAATAACAACAGGCTCCTCGGGAGAGGTTACAGAATTCTGGCAAGTAACTTTCACGACATAATAAGTTGTAGTGTTGAGTAATGGCGTGGAATATTCATTGGTAGTAGCACCAGGTATATTCGTGTAAGGTCCGCCACTGTTAGTTGACTGCTGCCATTTAAGTGAGGCACCAGGCGAATAATCGTTAAGTGTCAGTTCTGCCTGACCACTTTGACAAAACTCATCCTGTATGGCTGTAATTGTTCCTGCTACAGGAGTGGTAAGCACGTTAACTGTAGCATTTCCGGAGCTGACGCACAACGACGCGACATCAGTAACAGTGACCGTGTAAGTTGTAGTGGACGAAGGACTCGCTTCAGGATTTACGATGGCAGGATTATTCAGCGAAGACGCCGGCGACCAACTATATGTTAATTCAGGAAGGCTGAATTTCCAGGCATCATTGGTAGCTGTCCAGGTTGGATCTGCATTTCTTCCGGGAACGGTTACAGCAATGGTACCATCCGGACTTTCAATTCCTTCCGTATGCGGATTCCAGGTGGTATTGGGGTTACCGGGCATTGAAGTAGTATGCACTTCAATTTTGTTGGAGGTCTCATATAGAATTACCTGTGAAGTAATAGCATCACCGCCAAGATAGTGTTGAATGTTATCGAAGGTCATAACGAGTTTCCTTGAAGGAGCCACACCTGTAGTATAATAGGTAACACTTCCGCCGAGAGACGGATTCAGATCTTCCCATGCAAACGCGATCAGGTTCTTAACAAAATTGTAATTAGGTAAAAACTGACCGGCGCAACAGCCTGCACCTGTAAACGGATCAAAGGTTATAAAGCCGTTGGCTGAAATATAGAATTCAGAATAGCTGGTGCCATAAAACGTGAAGTCAAATCCAATAGGTAAAGCACCACTCACAGATTCATCTGCAAGAGAAACAGTGATACCTGTTGTCGTTGGCAATGGAGCGAAGGTTATGGGAGAAACTACATATTCGTCTGGCGGGGATGATACGAGCAGATCCGCCACGCCTCCTGCGCAAACAGCATCCGGGCTGGCCGTAACTGTAATCGAAGGTGGATTCACCACGCTTACAACAATTGTATCAGCATTTGTACAAGTGGCATTTGAAGCAGTTACAGTATAGCTTGTTGAAACTCCAGGATTTGCAGAAACAGCAGTACCGGAAGTAGTACTTAATCCATCCGCAGGAGACCAGATAAACGAAGTGTAAGGACCTGCTGCAACCAGACCTACAGATAGCCCTGAGCCATTACAAATGGTTGAACTTCCGGGATTAGGAGTAACCGTAATTTCAGGTGAAGGTGTTACGTTGGCCGTTACCGGTATTCTGGGAGATTCGCACAATGTGCTGTAATCTATTTGCCAGTCGTAGAAATAAAAGTAAAATGTACCGCCATAGGAGCTTCCGGTAATGGAAACTACATCAGGAATCTGGTAAGGATAAACAGCACCATAATCATTACTGTAAAGGTTAACACTTCCAAAACTCCATGCCAAATGAAAATTAGTACCGGGATACAATTCAAAATCCAGTGGAATAAAAGTTTTTTGATTTACCTGTGCCGAACTTACGGGATAGGTTGCACTCTGAATCAGGTTATAGTTTTGATCGGTCCATTGGATAATTACATTCCCTGCAGTTGCCGGATAGACATACACTCCGTTCAAGGTGCAATTTTTATACACATCGAAGTAATCAAATGCATATGAGTAATATTGATTGGTAGATCCGATATTATAGTCAGGTGGACCAACAGTACCAGTATTCAATGTGCCGGATGCAGCAGCAGCATAATAAGTAGTAGGAGCTGTAACAAACGATGTGTAAGTGGAAGGACTTGAGCTCGAATATAAAGGAGCGCCTCCGGTTTCATTTGCATACCATAACACATAATCTGAATTACCGGAAGCTTGCAAAGCAGCATTTCCCTGACCGCAAATTGTGCTACCGGTGGATGCAGTGATCTGTTCGCTACCTCCAACTTCTACTTCTGCAGAAGTTGAGCTGGCAGATTGTCCGGAATTGGTACAGGTAACTGTTGTACGATAAAATGTAGATGATGATACGCTTGCGCTATAATACGCATTGGTGGCGCCGGGGATATCTGACCAACCGGCTCCGTCAGGTGATTGCTGCCATTGAAAAGTAATATCTGCAGCAGCACTAAAACCACTCAGCGTTAATTCGGAGGTTCCTCCGGTCCCACATAAAATAGAAGGCTCTGCAACAGAAACTCCGGCAACAGGAGTACTTGTGCAAGTTGGTGGGGCAATAATGTTGATCTGATAATCTTCAACTTCTCCATAACTGAAGTTGCTATTACAATAATCAGCAGCAGTAAGTGTGGAAGCGTAAACGCAACGCACTCTCATTCGCCGGTCGCCATAAAATGCCGGATCAACCGGCAAGGTAATAGCACCGGTAAACAATTGTATTCCGGAAGACGGAGAAGCATAGACAAATTCGCCCGGATCACCGAAAAAAGCATTATTGTTATAATCTATCCAGATACCAAATCCCTGACCGTAAGTTTGGCCGGACTGAATGGTTAAGTCGTACGTTGCTCCTCCCTGAAGAGTTGTAGTGAATGTTCCGGGATCATAATAGATGTAGTTATTAATATTCCCATTGCATCCGGAATAAAGATTTGACAATGTGTTTAAGGTAAAATTATCAATATAGTCACCTGATGAACACAGGTAAGTATAGGTCGGAACGCAAAGGTTTATTTCGCGGCTTCCTGTAGGAGCGGCAAGATATGGAGTTTGTGTGCCACCAGCGCCGTCCATCACAATTTGAGTGCATTGCGCATCGATAAAGTTACCAAGACTTGCAGCGGAAGAAACATCGTAAGCCACCCAGAAATAATTGGTGCCCGCACTTAAAACCTGGTTACCTGTGATAGGTGATGACAAGGAGGTGGCAGATCCAAACAAAGTTCCGGTAGAAAATACGGAGGAATTGCCGGTGTAATAAATTTTTACGTTGGAAACATCGTTGCCAAAATTGGAAGTTCCGGTTGAATTAACTGTAAAAGAAGTGGCGGCAAATGAATTCAACGCGCCGGAGGTAACAATCTGAATCCCGAGAATTTCTGCGTCAGGTGTACCGGGAAGGACGGTGGAGATATTATTTTGCGTTGTTGTGCTTGAAACATAACTCATATTTGTAACCGCCGGAGTAAGTGTGATGGTATAATCTTCTGATTCACCTGCATACACACTGCCGCACGATTGGGATGAATACAACAGATTATAATCATTTGACCTTACACGCATACGACGTTCTCCAACAAAAGCAGGGTCACTCGGCATCGTGATCGTACCTGTCTGACTACCATAAGTAACATAAGGAGAACTAAATACGAATTCTCCGTTATCCTCAAAATCACCGTCATTGTTAAAGTCTATCCAGACACCAAATCCAACGCCCTCATAATATGGACCTCCATCCAGTTGAATATCATATGCTTCACCAAGGGCGAGCGATGTGGTAGCACTTCCGGTTGGCGGATAAAAAATATAGCTTCCGGTATTACCATTACATCCCGTTAAAACATTAGAGAGCGTGTTGAATGTTACACCATCAATATAGCCATAGTAGCAACCATAGGTAGAAGATGGGGAACAGTAGTCGATCACCCTGTATCCTGAAGGCGCTGTTATAAGCGGAGTCTGTATTCCACCTGCACCCGTCATTCCTATTTGCGTGCATTCAGCATCAATAAAATCACCCATTGAACCCGACGCTGAAAGATCATAAGCCACCCAGAAATAATTGGTACCTGTTGACAATGCCTGACTGCCTGTAATAGGGCCACTTAAATTGGCAGATGAACCAAATAACGTTGCTGTTGAAAAAGACGGACTGGTGCCTGAATAATACACTTTCACATTTGTAACATCTCCGGAAAAGTCGGAGCTGCCATTTGAATTTATGGTGAGTGAGTTAACGGCAAACGGTGAGAGACTGCCTGACACAGAAACCTGCACAGCCATAATCTCCACATCGGGTTGACCAAGTGAAACATTGTCGACATTTTCCTGAGTTGTAGTAGCAGAAAGGAATGCCATTGGCCCGGGTGTAGATAATGTAATGGTGTAATCTTCTGATTCTCCGTTATTAAATATTAAGCCGCAGGCCTGACCCGATGTGAATGTTCCGAATGCCTGAGACCGGATTCTCATACGATGATCACCGATGTAAGCGGCATTATTAGGGATGGTAATCAACCCCGTTTGAGGACCTGTTGTATAGAATGGCGATCCAAATGCAAATTCACCGTTGTCGTCAAAATCACCATCGTTATTATAGTCTATCCACACACCAAATCCAATATAGTCATAGTCGTAACCTCCCAGGCTGATAGTGGTAACCGATCCGATTTCAAGACTGGTGGTAAGGTTACCTGAAGGATCATAATTAATATAAGAACCTGGATTTGCATTGCATCCCGTATTCGTATTCGAAAGTGTGTTAAAAATAACATCGTCAATGTAAGCATAGCCGCAACCATAATAAGTTGAAGGGGTGCAATAATTCACCAACCTGTTTCCGGCAGGCGCCGTAACATCCGGCACCTTCGTTCCGCCTGCTCCTGACATCACCAACTGAGTGCACTCTGCATCCACATAATCTCCTATGTTTGCTGTGCTGCTGATATCATAACTCACCCAAAAATAATTGCTACCGGAATTTAACAATTGATTACCGGAAAAAACAGCCGGTAATGTAGTGGAAGTACCAAAAAGACCGGTAGCTGAAAAGTTAGGATTAGAACCTGTATAATAAATTTTTGCATTGGTAACATCTCCTGCGAAATCAGTGGAACCGTTGGCGTTGATGGATAAAGAAGTCAGATTAAATGGTGTAAGACTTCCTTGAGTAATCACCTTCACACCTATTATTTCAGTAGTAAGATCACCGGGTTCAAGGGGATCAATGTTATTCTGAGTGGTGGTTGCTGAAACAAAAACCATTGGCGTTGCACTGATGAGTGTAATCGTATAATCTTCTGCTTCTCCATAATAAAATGTCTCACACGATTCAAACGAAGCAACTGTTCCGTAATCCTTAGCTCTGATCCTTATGCGGTGCTGGCCCAAAGTGGCAGTAGCTGGAATGCTTATGGTACCATTTACAGCGCCGTAATTATACGTGGGCGTCGAAAAAACAAATTCACCGGCATCTGAAAAATCAGCATCGTTATTAAAGTCAATCCAGACACCAAAGCCGACCGGTTCGCTTGGAGGTCCTTCCAATGTCAACGAATAGGTACTTCCAAGTTCAAGGTTGGTGGTGAAACTGCCGCTGGGAGCGTAATAAATATATCCATCCGTGCTGCCGTTGCAATAACTGTCTAAGTTAGACAGGCTGTTCAGCACCACATCATCTATGTATGCAAAATTACATCCGTTGGTATTATTTGGTAAACAATAGTTGATTTGCCTGGTGCCATAAGGATTTGTAACAGTTGGCACCTGGTTGCCAGCACCTGTGACATTAATTTGGGTGCATTGAGCATCCAAGTAATTTCCAATGGTAGCAGTGGGGGCAACATCATAAGTCACCCAAAAGTAGTTTGTACCCAAAGCCAATGTCTGATTACCCGTAACCGGAAGCGCGAGGTTGGTGGATGACCCAAACAGAGTGGTAGTTGCAAAAACAGAACTGTTGCCGGTGTAATAAACTTTCACATTCGTAACATCGGAAGCAAAATTGGTGGTGCCTGTAGAATTGAGCGTGATTGAAGTTGCGCTTAACGGATTAAGACTTCCTGAAGTTACCACCTGAACACCTATCAGTTCTACATCATTGCTGCCAGTAGAAGTAGTGGTCGTATTATTCTGAGTGGTGGTGCTTGATAAAAAACTCATGTTTACAGGAGGTGTGATGTGCGCTGTGTAATCATGTGTTTCACCATAATAATATTGCAGGCAGGGATCAAGCGGAGGATATCCATAAGTGACACTTCTTATCCTCATGCGGTGATCACCCGGAGTTGCGAATGCGGGAATAAGAAAAGTTGCGGTGTAATTTGTGAATGATGTCGGGCAATAGAGGTAGGACACCAGTTTTTCAGATATTTCAAAATTTTGATCATTATCAAGATCAATCCACATCGAAACATATTGACCACCTGTACCTGTAGAAACAGTCAGCGTATAACTTGAACCTTGTTCAAGATCGGTTGAAAGTGCGGTGAAGTCACTGTATCCTGCATTGCCGCTTGTACAGCCAGTTGCAGTTTGATTAAGGGACCCGAAGGCCACATTATCGATATAGTCACCGTAAGTACATCCGTAGGTGTATAAATTGCTTGTGCAATATTGAGCAACCGCAATATTAGTTTCCGCTAGAAGGATAAGGAGCGAAAAAGGCAATAGGAGTTTGTAGAGATGTGCTTTCATTGTACAGTTTAAATTTTCGTTAAAAAATGGACTTGAAGAAGCAAATTAACAGTCAACTAATTACCTATAAGCACCTGAATAAAAAAATAAGTGGTAACAGTTTTCCGGTATCAGTTTCTTTTCAGTAAACCTACACGATTGCTTCCAAATTTGCAAGAAAAATACATGTTAAATCTAAAGTGCTATAAATTGATGTTTGATAGTGTCTGATTCATTTATCAGACTTAACGCAAGATGAATATTTCTATAGTGCTGCAAAATTCAATCCCACTGGTTTGATAAAAAAAGGGCAACAAAAAATTGTTGCCCTTTATAAATCAAATCAAAATATTACTGAATCACCAACTTCTTCCTGGTAACCTGCCCATCTCCAGTCAACTCCATATAATACGTTCCTTTTGGCCACCGCGAAAAGTCAAATGATTGAGTGAAGTTCTTTGAATTCAGATTCATTGATTGATCATACAATACTTGTCCAACAACATTCGTCACTTTACAATTGATGTGATTGATGCTTACGGATGCATACATATCGAGTATAAAAATTCCATCACCAGGGTTTGGATAAATGCTGAACCTTGGAGCAGAAAGCGGTTCATTAATTCCTATCGGGAAAGTGACGGTAACATGTTCTGTATCCACACCAATGCATCCATTCAGATCAGTATATGAATAAGTGATCACATATGGCCCTCCTACTCCTGCAGATGCCGGACTGAAAGTATTTCCGCTAACGCCGGCACCATTAAATATTCCACCTGCAGGTGTACCAACAAGTGTTACAGCAGGTGCAACAACTTCATAAGAATTATTCAAGCCTGACAATTGAACAACAGGTAAGGGATTTACACTTACGCTAACCGATATTGCGGTATCGCACTGGCCACTCGTTTCACTGGCCGTTACAGTAAAAGTTGTATTTGTTGCCGGTGGAACCGTAACTGATGCGGCCTGTCCATTGGATGGTATCATGCCCGGTAATAGCGGCGTCCATTGATAATTGAAGTTTCCATCACCATTATTCTGCGCATTGAGGTTCACCGTTTGCCCGGCACAAATCGTATTTGCACTAACGTTGGCGGCAATATCAGCATGGTAAATGATGGCTTTAACAGGAGTTCGCAGACTTGAACAACCTGTTGAGTCTGCTCCAATAAATTCTTCCACATAATAAGTGGTAGTAGTCGTAATGTATGGAGTGGTAAAAGGTGAACCTGATCCAAGGAAGTTCCCTCCTGTCATCTGATCATACCAATTAAGATCACCTCCTCCCCCGTTTGCAGTTAACACCACTGCTCCTGGTCCGCAATGTTGCACATCTGTTGCTGTAGGTGCAGTTGGAGCAGAGACCAAACTGATAATTACAGTATTTGAATTGCTAAATCCTCCGCTATTGGTGCAGGTTAGCTTTGCACGATAATAAGTAGTTGCAAACAATGGTGATGTCAGATAAATATAACTGTCAGCACCGGAAATAATATTCCACGACGATCCATTAGAAGACTCTTCCCACTGAATCACAATATCAGATGCCAGCGGATAATTTGACAAAGTAAGTGTTGCAACAGTACCTCCTGTACAAAACTCCACAGGTGAAATTGTTGCGGTTCCAGGTTCAGGCGTCCCGGTACATGGCAGTTGAGGATCAATTGTAATAGTATAGTCCTCAATTTCTCCATAGGTAAATTCACTACAATATTCAGCCGCTGTTACGGTGCTGTTATAAAAACATCGCACCCTCATTCGGTGTTGTCCTACATACGAGGGATTATTTGGAATTAAAACAGTGCCGGAGAAGACAGTGATTGCAAAACCCGGTGAGGCATATACGAATTCATCGGTACCGCCAAAAGATCCATCATTATTATAATCAATCCAGACACCAAAACCCTGGGGCCATTGCTGACCCGATTGCACAGTAAGATCATAAGTTCCACCTACCAATACCGTGGTAGTTAACTCTCCGGCAGGAACATAATTAATATAATTATCAACGTTACCATTGCATCCTGTGGCAAGATTAGAAAGTGTATTGAATGTAAAATTGTCAATGAAATCATTTGAGGTACAGAGGTTGACATAAGTGCCGATGCAATAGTTGATTTCCCTGTTACCATCAGGTGCTGTTACAAGCGGAACGTGTGTGCCTCCCGAGCCACTCAAAGTGATGGATAGACACGCTGCATCTAAAAAATTACCCAAGGTAGCTGTTGCAGAAATGTCGTAAGCGAGCCAGAAATAGTTTGCACCTCCGCTTAATAAAACAGAACCTGTGATTGGGGAAGAAAGATTTGCAGCAGACCCAAACAAAGTAGCTGTGGAAAAATCAGGATTACTACCTGAATAATACACGTTGATGCCTGATACATCATTTGCAAAATCTGTAGTTCCATTCGCATTAAAAGTAATTGAAGTAAGTGCATACGGATTGAGACTTCCGATTGTAATAATATTTACGCCTACGATCTCTGCATCAGGTTCTCCCAATTGAACAGGAGACAAATTATTTTGAAAAGCCGTAACTGAACTGAACGACATAGAAGAAGCGGGCACGATTGTAATGATATAATCTTCTGTTTCCCCGTTAGAAAATGTTGTACAGGATTCTGTACTGCCCATCACTGCATAAGCTTCTGAACGAATACGCATTCTACGTTCACCGAGGTAAGCTGTATTAGCGGGAATATTGATGTTACCAGTTTGCGTTCCAGTCACATAATCAGTAGAGCCAAATACAAATTCATCCGCATCGGCAAAATCACCATCGTTATTTAAATCTATCCAAACACCAAAGCCAACAGGGTTGTACAACGATAATGGTCCGTCAAGACTGATTGCATAACTACTGCCAATCTCCAGGGATGTGGTGGTGTTTCCACTTGGTGGATATTTTATGTAGCCATTATCACTGCCATTACAATCGGTAAGAAGGTTGGACAAAGTATTAAGTGTTACGCCATCAATAAAATAACCAAAGCAACCAGAAGTATTTGACGCTGTACAATATCCAACCTGACGGCTTCCGGTTGGAGAAGTTACAGTAGGAATCTGCGTTCCGGCGCTTCCGGTAAACTGTATTTGGCTACAGGTTACATCCACATAATTACCAAGCGTGGCATCAGTGGAAATATCGTAGGTAACCCAGAAATAGTTAATGCCGGTGTTAAGTGTCAGCGCTCCGGAAATCGGCGAAGAAAGATCTGTCGCAGTGCCAAACAAATTTGTTGCAGAAAAAACCGGACTTGAACCGGTAGCATAGACTTTCACATTGTTAACGTCTGCAGAAAAATTGGTAGACCCGGTTGATGCAAGGCTAAAAGAAAAGACATCAATCGGATTGATCGTTCCCTGCACTACCACCTGGATGCCCATTATTTCGGCATCCGTTTCACCTATCAGTACGTCATTCAGATTATTTTGAAAAGTAGTGCTTGACTGATAAACCATATTCGTGGGAACTGAAATAGTGATTGTATAATCTTCAGTTTCACCAAAATAAAATTGAGTACAGTATTCTGAAGCAACCACTGTATTGTAATCCTTTTCACGCACACGCATTCTTCGTTCACCCAGATATGCTGTGTTATCGGGAATCGTAATCTCTGCACTCTGAATTCCTGTTGCATAAAACGGTGAAGTATAGACAAACTCATCTGCATCTTCAAAATCACCATCGTTATTATAATCAATCCAGACACCAAAACCTTCCGGTGCAAACTCAGGTGCTTCAAGCGTCAGCAGGTACGTACTTCCTGTCTCAACTGTTGTTGTAAGGTTTCCTGTTGCAGGGTATTTGATATATCCATCTGATGCACCATTGCAACTGGTATTTAAATTAGACAAGGTGTTCAACGTAACGCCATTAATATAGTAAAAGCCGCAGCCATAAATGCTGGATGCTGTGCAATAACCAACCTGCCGGTTTCCCACAGGTGCAGTTGGAGCAGGCACGTGTGTTCCTCCGGCTCCGGTCAATACTACTTGTGTGCATTCCGCATCCAGGTAATCACCAATGGTGGCTCCGGTAGTGATATCATAAGTAACCCAAAAATGATTAAAGCCTGAAATAAGTGTGATGTTCCCTGTAACCGGATTTGAAAGGTTGTTTGATGAACCGAATAAAGTTGCGGTAGAAAATCCCGGATCAGGACCTGTGTAATACACTTTTACATTTGACACATCATTTCCAAAGTTGGTGCTTCCGTTTGAATTGATGGTTAGTGATGTGATATCAAATGGGCTGATACTACCCGAAGTAACTACCTGAACGCCGATAATTTCCTGGTCAACTACACCGGTAAGAACGTCATTATTATTGTTTTGGCTTGTAGTTGCTGACAGAAATGTCATGGTAGTAGATGGCGTGAGGGTGATGGTATAATCTTCCGTCTCTCCATAATTCTGATTGTCGCAATAGTCACCGGCAAACAGCACCGTATTATAAGAACAACGAATTCGCATGCGATGATCACCGAGATAAGCTGAGTTATTAGGAATGCTGATGTTGCCAAGGAATAACTCTATGCCTGCATCTGGCGATGAATAAACAAACTCATCCGCATCAGCAAAATCAAGATCGTTGTTAAAATCAATCCATACACCGAAACCCTGGTTAAATTCTTGTCCGGCTTGCAATGCAATCGTGTAATTACTTCCCAATTCCAGAGAAGTAGTCAGGTTTCCTGCCGGCGGATAATAAATGTAGTTGTTCAGATTACCATTACAACCTGACATCAGGTTGCTAAGTGTGTTGAGCGTTACATTATCAATATAATCATCAGAACTACACAAATTGACATAGGTTGGAAAGCAATAATTCACTTCCCTGAAACCGGCAGGTGCAATAACAGAAGGAACCTGTGCACCTGTTGAACCAGTCATCAGGATCTGTGTACATTCTGCATCCAGTAAATCACCCGCGACTGCATCAGGGGAAATATCATAAGCCACCCAGAAATAATTTACACCGGAAGAAAGAGTTGCATTCACAATCACCGGTGATGAAAGGTCGGTTGTTATAGCATATAACTGATCAGTATTAAAGACAGGATTTGTTCCTGTATAGTAAATTTTTACAGCAGCCACATCATTGGCAAAATTGGTAGAACCATTTGCGTTAATAGTGAAGGAGGTAAGGTCAATGGGGTTTAATCCGCCGATGGTTACTACCTGAATGCCTGCTATTTCTGCATCTGTCTGACCAAGAGCCAGAGCATCAAAATTTGTTTGCGTAATAATGCTGGACACATAGCTCATGCTGGTGGTTGCCGCTCCAATTGAAATAGTATAATCCTCTGTTTCACCATAACTAAATGTTGTACAGGCTTCCGAGGCAAGAAGAGTAGTGTTGTATTCACAACGAACACGCATACGTCTTTCACCAATATATCCGGGATCGGATGGAATCGTAATACTTCCAATAAACTGGTTAATGCTGGCAGTTGGAGATGCATACAAAAATTCATCTGCATCATCAAAATCAAAATCATTGTTTAAATCAATCCAGACACCAAAACCCTGTGGCCATTGATTGCCCGATTGCAAACTAATACTATAAGTAGCGCCGGATTCAACTGAAGTGGTTAATGTTCCTGATGGCTGATAATTTATGTAATTATCTACATTGCCATTGCATCCTGTGCCATTGTTCGAAAGACTGTTGAAGGTGATGTTATTAATAAAATCATTTGATGCAGAACACAGATTAAGGTATGACGGGGTACAATACTGCGCCACCGAAGGTTTTGCGATGGTGAGCAGGAGGCAATTCATTAAAAAGCCTACGATGGAGTAAAAATTTCTTTTCATGTGTTGAAGTTTTTTAAATGGTTGGTGGCAAAGTCAATTTCCAATACTTCTTTCCGACAATAATTCAATTCATGCTTGACAATAATGACCTCTTTTATTGCAGGAATGTATTTAACAGTAAACTTAGTATATATCTACAGAATTTTGCGCTCAAATTTTGGAATAAACAATGCCGGCCAGCAGTGCAAGCAACACCAGTAAAGGTGCTTTGATTTTAGTAAATTCAAGGAGTAAAAAAGTAAGCACGACCACAGCCATGTTAATCCATAGAAACTGAAGATTGGAATATAGAATTACGGCCGCGGCTAAGACCAGGCCCACCGATGCGGCATTTATACCTATCAGCGATTTCCTTACGAACACAAAGCTCTTTGCATATTGCCAGAAAGGATAAACAATAAATGCAATCAATGTACCCGGTAAAAAGATGGCAACAATACCAATTACACAACCGGCAAATTGCGAGGTGGCTCCCATGCCTTTCAACGCCATACCTCCTGTAAATGCAGCTAACGCGAAGGAAGGCCCGGGCAACGCCTGGTTGATTGCAAGTCCTGAAAGAAAATCTGTTGCAGAAATATAATGATGGTGCTTTACAAATTGCTCAAACATCATGGGCACCAGCACACTTCCACCACCAAATGTGAGTGCGCCAAACCGGAAGAAATTTTCAAACAGCACAAACGGCTTTCCTTTAGTGACAAGGGCAAGTGTACCTGCCAAAATAAATACAGCAAAAAAAATCGCTACACCACGATAAGCATGCTTCCATTTTACCATTTCTAAATCACTTGTCAGAGGTGATTGCTGTTGAAATAAAAACGGATAAACATCTCCTTCTTTCTCTTTATGCGTGATGTTGGTTACTATAGCTGCTCCAAGTAAAACAAGTGGAAAGGTCCATGGCGTGGTGATGGAAAGCGCCGCGGCAATAGCAAGGAGCATGATAGAAAAACCTGTTCTGTTACCAATTACATTCAGGCCCATTTTAAATCCGGAATGAGCAATTACGCCAATAGCCATCGGTTGAATGAACATCAGAAAATCAGTTGGCATATTGCGTGTTTCAAAAGTTGAAAACACCGCAACGAGCAACGACATTAATAGGGAAGCCGGAAGAATCCACACCAATAAAGCCAGGATCGCCATCAGCACATTCCATTTCTTCTGTGTAAGAACAATTATTGTTTGCGTGGAAGCCGGGCCGGGCAACATCTGGCAAAGCGCATTTACTTCGAGCAATTCATCATGCGTAAAATAGCGGCGTTTATCCACTAAAATATTATTCATCACCGCCAAATGACCTTGCGGACCACCAAAAGAAGTGATCGCAACCAGGAATATGTCTTTAAGATAGATCAGGGCCCTGGGCCTCATATGCTGATCATTTGCTTTTTTTCAAACCAATTTCAATCAATCGTTCATCAAGGTATTCGCCGGCGGAAATAGGATCGTACTTGCGCGAATTTTCGAGCGAGATACAGGAACCGAGGCAGTCCAAACGCATTTCAGAACGCGGGTGCAGAAAAAACGGAATGGAATAACGGGAGGTGCCAAATAATTCCCTGGGTGGATTTACAACACGATGCGTGGTTGACTTCAACCGGTCGTTGGTTAGCCGTTGCAGCATATCACCAACATTCACTACAATCTGTCCGGGCATTGCTGTTACAGGCATCCATTCATCCTGGCGTGTAAAAATTTCAAGTCCTTCTGCTGAAGCACCTACCAGCAACGTGATGAGGTTGATGTCTTCATGCTGTTCAGCACGTAAAGCGGATTTCGGATCGCCGGTTATTGGCGGATAATGAATTGCACGCAGGATACTGTTGCCATTGTGAATTTTTTTATCAAAATAAATTTCCGGCAATTCAAGGTAGATGGCAATGGCGCGCATCAGATGTGCACCTGCTATTTCAAAACTTCTGTAAGCATTAATGTTCACTTCATTGAAACCAGGCAATTCTGAAACCCAAACATTGTCAGGATATTCCTTGCGGATCGGATCTTCATCCGTCACCATCTGTCCAAACTGAAAGAATTCTTTGAGGTCAGCAACCTTGCTTCCTTTCGCATGTTCCCTTCCAAAAGATGTATAACCACGCTGACCTGCCAACTCCGGCTTCTCATACTTAAATTTAATTTCATCAGGCATTGAAAAAAATGCTTTCACCTCGCGATACAATTCTTCAATCATCTTATCGCTGATACCATGATTTTTTACAGTAACAAATCCAACTTCGTGATATGCATCGCCAAGTTCCTTTACGAAATTCCTTTTCTTTTCCGGTGTGCCGGAAAGAAAATCTGACAAGTCAACAACAGGTACGTGCTCCATAAAATGATAATTATTTTTTCGGTAAATGTAAAACTAAGAGAAGAAATTGGAAAATGAAGGTAACTATTTGAGAATGGTTAAATTGTTAAATGATTAAATGGTTTAATGGTTTAATGGTTCCGGCGACGCCTGTAATGGTTTTCTGTTAGCAGCATGATTGACTTTCTAAAGTGTTTCAATAGAAGCATTGTGCACTAAAATCATCTCGTGGGTTTATATTTTGAAGCGGTTAATATTTTCTGTGCATCCTGTTCCTCCATCAATTGCTGTAACGTGACCGAAGGATTTTTTTTCATGTAAGCCTCAACAATTCTCCACCCAACCCAGCTTCCAATATTTCCAGGAGATGCCTGAGGCATGCCGGATGTGGAAGGTCCTTCTGTAACATACTTTGAAAATTCAAGCGGATCAGGATTGTACAGCAATTTTTTTTCGATAAAAAATTTCCAGATCTCGGGTTCATTGTCCACACACCATTCTAAATCAATTGCCTGAAAGCCGTTGATAACAGAGTCCGCCGAAAGAGGCAACACTTGTTGTTTGAGAAAAAGAATTTTTCCATTGTAGATCATAGCATCCAACAATTTTTTTCCAGACATGCTGAATTCAAAATTTGCGGTTGCCATCACATGCATACAGTTGGAAACCATGAATTCAGGTTTGAATCGTCGCAGCAAGTAGTTGGGAATGGGTTCAGTTTCATACAAATAAAATGCGGAAGACGGACCTAAGTATTTATCCAGACTGATACAAAGAACTTCATTGCCGACCGTAAAAGCAGGTGGTGCATTAATAAGCGTATTCACTTCCGGAATAAGAGCTTGAGGAAAATAGAATTTATAATACCGAAATGCCTGCTGCAGCTCTTTTTCAAAATCTGAAAGATCATTAAAACGCAGCAATGTGGAATCATACAACGCCTGTGAATAAGATGACTGTACATAATTCCAAATGCTGTCTTTCCATGCTGTACCGGAATCCGCAGCAATGTTCCACCCTCCTATTTCCCTGAAATAAAAAGGAAACAGAATTGGGTATTTTTTCAAGAGTGAATCAATCTGAACATTGTATCCGGAATCAGTAAGGGAAAACAAATCTTTGTCAAAACGATTCAATTTCAATTCAACCTGTATGTTTGAAATGTCAGGCGTATGGGTTGTATTACAGGACGCGATGAAAAACAGCAACGCAAAAAATAAAATGCTACAGGAAAAAAAATCTGATTTTTTTTTCGATGCCTTCAACTTTTCTAATTTGATTACAATGAAATGATCCATCAGACTTGTTTTTAATCCCGCGCCGCTTCGACTCCGCTCAGCGTGCGCTCACGCAGTACGAGAATTTTTAGCGAAGCTGAAGGGTATCTACCTATTGGAATTTGAATGGAAGGCAAATTAAGATTTAATAATAGCCTCAAAGTGTATTTCATTCTCCTTTAAATTGTGGTTTACGCTTTTGCAGAAAAGCGGTAATACCTTCTTTACTATCCGCAGTAGCCGCGGCAATATCCTGGCAATACGCTTCATAATCAAGCATTCCATCCAAATCATTTTGCATTGATTTGTTCAGCATTTTTTTCATCAGTCCGATTGCTTTGGTAGGTGCGTTGGCAAAATAATTTGTTACTTCTTCCAGTGCAGCATCCAGTTGATCCATAGGAACTGCTTTATTGATCAACCCAATGGCAGCGGCTTCCTTAGCTGGAATTTTTCTTCCTGTTGTGGCAAGTTCAAATGCCAATGCCGAACCAACAAGCCGGGGAAGAAAATAAGCCGACCCGGAATCGAGCACCAATCCGATATTGATAAAAATTTCTGAAAGTGAAGCCTCTTCCGAAGCAATGATGAGATCGCAGGCCAGCGCCAGCGAACATCCTGCTCCTGCTGCAACACCATTCAATCTGCAGATGATGGGTTTCGGCATATTCCGCATTTGTTTGATGATGGGATTATAACCTTTGTGCAGTGATTCAGAAATATTGCGATTAGGATTTGCCATTACTTCCTTTAAATCCTGGCCGGAACAAAAAGCTTTGCCGGCACCGGTGATCATCACAACGCGCACTGCTGCATTTTTTTCAGCCTCCTTCAATGCATCGAGTAACTCTTTTCTCAATTGATCATTGAAAGCGTTGTAGACCTCGGGACGATTGAGCGTAATGATTGCTTTGCCATCCTTAATTTCAAAGAGAATAGTTTCGTACATGAGCTTAATTTTTTTAAGACAACAAAAAAATGAGTGTATAATGGATAACTGCAGCAGAAGTCATTGCATGCTTATTTCAGAAAACCTTTTATGCAGCCGTAAATATAATCAAGGTCGCTGTGAGTGATACAATTGCATGCGATGCGGCAAAAGATATTTCCAGGCATTCAATTTCAGACATTAATGTTCAATAAAAAGTCAAAGCGCATATAATGTACTGAATTTGTGAAAGCAATCAGTTGCTTACGGAACACACCTTTTTCTCAAAAGAAAAACGGAATCCGGCCATCCTTGAATTTTTAGCGTAAAAATTGTAAAGAGATTTAATCTATCTCTTCAACCAAAAATAATTTTATGAAAAACTTCTTTAAGCACACCTGTCTTTTGCTATTGATAACAGCCACCGTTTTAAAGGCGCAACCAAAACCGGGAAACTATACTCCCTCCGGAGGATTTCTGGTCGGTGGCACTTATTCCTGGATTCAACTGAAAGATTATCCTGATTATTCGGGATCAAAAGGTCGCCCTTCGTTTACAGGTGGCGCATTTGTAAATTACCCGTTTACCACCAGACTTTTTCTGCAACCTCAATTGATGTATTCTATCATGGGAGGAACGATTACCAATGATCTCAACAGTGATTTTGACCGTCGTCAACTTTTATATTACGCTTCGCTACCAGTCTTATTAAAATATGATATCAATGAAAAATTTGCTGTCTTTGCGGGTCCGCAACTGGATTATTTATTAACTGCAAGACAAAAAATCGGAAATGAAATTGAAGGAGATAATAGTGGTGATCTCAACAACATTGATTATGCCGCAACTGCAGGTGTGGAAATTTTCCCACGAAATGAGATTTCCTTGCAAGCACGATACATGCATGGATTTAACAAACTGGATAAAAATCTTACAGGCTCACAAGGCAATTATAACCAGGGAGTGCAATTAACTATTTCAGTCAGAATTTTTGGCAAAGGTGAAAAGTATATCCCACCTCCTCCACCTCCTCCGGCCGATTCCGACAGCGATGGAGTGATTGATCCCTCCGATAAGTGTCCTTATGTTGCTGGTGTGGTTGCCTATGAAGGTTGTCCGATACCTGATTCTGATAGCGACGGCGTATTGGATCCGGATGATGAATGCCCTTCAGTGGCAGGACTTGAAAAATACAAGGGTTGTCCCATTCCGGATTCGGATGGAGATAGTTTCAACGATGAACAAGACCAGTGCCCAACTGTGCCTGGCGTAGCTGCTTATAACGGTTGCCCGATACCGGATTCCGATACTGATGGCATTCTTGATCCGGATGACGCATGTCCAACAATTGCAGGTGTGGTTGAAAACGGTGGTTGCCCTGCTGTAGAAAAATTCAGCGCGTCGAATATTCAGTTTGTAAGCGGAAGTGCTCAATTGACTTCTAAGGCCATTGGTTCATTGGTTCCGTTAATTGATTATTTGAACAAGTATCCTGATCTTAAAATGGAGATTAACGGACATACCGATGATGCCGGAAAAGATGAAGCAAATCAAAAGCTATCGGAAGATCGCGCTGCAGCAGTAAAAAATCAATTGATAAAGAAAGGAATTGATGCAGCCCGACTCACTTCGCAGGGTTTTGGTGAAACACAACCCGTTGCTGACAATACTACGCCTGCAGGAAGGGCAGCAAACAGAAGGGTGGAACTTAAATTCAGGCAATAACTGTCTGCATAAAAAATTGTATAAAAATGACAGCGCAGCTTAATTTGTGCTGTCATTTTTATTTGAAAGAGAGAATTAATTTTTAAAGAATTTGGGGTTCATAGAACTTCATGGTAACTGTGCGTTTCAGTAATTTCAGCACAATTTATTTAAACTATGCTACAGAATATAGAAGAGGTGAAATAATGCAAACGCATTATTCCTTAACAAACTTTGCCTGCTTTATTCCTTCTACATTTTTCAATTGAATTACATAAATGCCTCTTGAAAATTGCGAAACATCAAGTAGCATGGTTGGTGAATCAAAAGATTTTAACATTACAAGTTGTCCCAACATATTGTAAATCCGAAGCTCACCATCCGGCGTAAAGTTTTGATTTATCTGCAGCATGCCACTTACCGGATTCGGATAAACCTGTAAGAAATCTGCAGGTGCATTATCAACCGATGTTTTACAGGAAGATGAAACCTTCAGCTTCTTTGAAATCTTTGAACAGCCTGCTGCATTTGTCACATTCGCTTTATAGGATCCTGTTGCCGTTGCATGATACAGTGATTGTGTAGCTCCTGAAAGCAGCGCATTGTTACGATACCATTCATATGAGGCACCGTCAATATCATTCAATTTAAGATCGACAAAACCCGCAAGGCAAATATCAGGATTGCCCAATGGCGTTATTACCGCTTCAGGATTCGCAATGCGGTTTATGTGCGTGGTTGCAGATGCTGCATGGCATCCTGTTAAGCTATTCACACTTACCTGAAAATTACCGGCCTGGCTGGTGATATAAATTGCATCTGTTGCACCATTAATATCACTCCCGTTTTTCATCCACTGATAGCTAAGTGTGTTACCGGATTCAGTAGAAAGTGTTACCGGAACTGATTTACATTCACTCACTGTTCCCGAAGGGTCAATTATTGCAACGGGATTATCATCTGGAATTCCATTACAATCATCATCAAAGCCATTACAAATTTCGAGATAAGGGATTGTTGAGGTTTTATACTTCCAAAGCTCCTGGCCATATTGAGATGAAGTAAGACTGAGGAACAACGTTGTATTATCAGCTAATAAGATTTTCGTTTCATCACTTCCACCTTCAAAAAAATCCAGCATTTGGGTATGACAGGCTGAACCATCGGTGCGCCACAATTCAACAGTGGAACCATTGTAAAAATCATAATACAGGTCACCATCAACGTTTGTGAAATCAGCATACTCCACTCCTCCTGACGTCTGACTGATTTTAACTGTACCGGTTTCAGATCCATCGGATTTCCACAATGCAATTCCACTTTCATCATAAGCAGAAAAAAACAGGGTTCCATTTATGCCTGTAAAGTCTTCAGCCATAGAAGGTTCCGCTCCCGGAAAAATATCTTTCACCAGCGATAAATGGGTGCCGTCCGTTTTCCAGAGCTCAAGTCCTTTTCCCGGAGAAAGTGCATCGAAAAAAAGATCGCTTCCTGAAACATAAAGAAATGACGGAAGTGTAATGCCAGGACTTTCATTATCGAGCACTAAAGCTGTTCCTGCAGCAGTGCCATCGGTTACCCATAACCGCGTTACTGTTCCCTGGTACGCGCTGAAATAAATCTTTCCATTATAAGCGGTTATGTATTCAGGAGAAGAGTCACCACCGGGATTGAGGTCCTTCACAATCATGGTTCCTGCAGTTGTGCCATTGCTTTTCCAAAGTTCCCGTCCATGAGAATTTTCATAGGCCCGGAAATAAATATTTCCATTGTTCACGGCAAACCAGTTTAATTCACTGGCTCCGGCTGTAAATGATGATACCTGCCACGTTCCTGCTGCTGTACCATCGCTTCTCCATAGCTGCTGCGTGTTGGATGATAATTCTGCCGGAAAATAAAGTACACCATTCATTTCAGCATATGTTCGCAAGTTCGATGGATTATTATAAAATACAGGATCTGCAATTGATAGCAACACAGTGCCGTCTGTTGTGCCATCAGTAGCCCACAAACCGGTTTGTGCATGATTGTTTTCATCCAGGTAATCAGCGCTGAATAAAGCCTTTCCACCGATGACATCTTTTGCAAATAAAATATAACCATCCTTTGAACCTGTGTTCATGTCCTTAACCAGCATGGTTCCGGAAGGAGTACCATCTGTAACCCAGAGCTCTTTACCGTGAACTTCATCATCAGCTATGAATACATATTTACCATCGCTGATTTTTACCATCTGGTCGGGATAGGAGCTTTTTGTGCTTCCCGGATTTATGTCAGCAATCAATGATGGATTTTGTGAGAAAGCAGCAGTGAAGATCAGTAAGCATGCTGAAAGAGAAAAAAACTTTTTCATATGCACTCATTTAAGAGTTAAAAAAGAATATCAAATTTAATAAAATAATTCATCTGTATATATTAAGCTTGTCAAAAAAAATGCTGCTACAAAAAATGCATCGTCGTTTTTTAAATGACAAAAAAGGTGATCATGACTTTTTCATGTAAATGAACCGCTGATTGTTCGGAGACGTCAGCAGATAATTTCTTAAATAAAAAAAACACGCCGAAATGCTTTTTACATTTCAGCGCGTTTGATGCGACTGGTGCTCAGTTCAGATCAATTGCGAATGTACTTGAAAATGCCTGTTTGTGAGCCATCTACTTTCACTTGCAAAAAATAGATTCCCGCATGTTCTTCCACCAACGAAACCTGCAGTTGGTTCTCTCCTGCATTTTGAAAAGCAGCTACTAAGGTTTTTAATACCTGGCCATTTAAGTTCAACAAATCAATTTGAACAAAGCCCGCGTGCTGCACAGTGTATTGAAGCGTGGAATTTCCATCGGAAGGATTTGGATAAACTGAAAGTTGCGCCGTCATATTTATTTCGCTGGCAAGTTTCAGTGTCTGATCTACTTCATAACAACCCATATCAGGATTGGTATTGGAAGGTATGGGACGTGGATTATTTTCCAGATCAATGCTGGAACCCAAACCTGATGCAATGCCTGCACCTGCACATGGAGATATGGGAAGTAAATGCTTGTCGTCAGAATTGTTAGTAACGAATTCGGGCTTTAAACTAATGTTACCAGTTCCGGGATAGCCACCTTTTACATCAGAGTAAGTAACATCAATGGTGCTTCCGCTTTCCACAAATATTTCCGGGCTGCTCTTGTTGTTCCACAGAATGGAATTCTGAACGGTACAGCCTGTCGTATTCACCGCATAAATACATTTGCCGGTTCTGCCATCTACAATTCCATCATTGTTGGCAATGGTAACGAAATACAGATCAGCACCGGATGCATTAAGATACAATACATTACCCTTGGCATATAATTCAGATGCACCAAAATGGATATTGTCTGTAATGAGTGTATTAACAATTACCACATTGCTGTTATTAACGGCACAAATAGTACCTGCCGGAAAAATATCTGAATTATTGTGGATTTCGTTGTAAGTGATTTTACATTGATCAAAATGAATTCCGCGGTGTGCCTCATCATTCAAAGTACCACCGCCGTCACAATAGATAACGCCTGTAGGTAAATTCTCACCGCTATTTGTTTTATTTCCCGTGATCTCACAATGATTTAAAGTTATATCAGAGAAAATACCACAGAGGGCACTGCCATACATATTGGAGATCAACTTAGAACGATTCGACTTAAAGAGACAGTTTTCAAAAAGTAAAGCACTTGCATTTTCAGCATATACACCTGCTCCGTAACCTGTCAGCACAGGATTATCTGCGCCCAGCACAATATGATTTTTATTGATGTTGCAGTTTACAAACTTAGGACTTGCATTGAAACAATAGATACCTGCTCCTTTTCCAACCGGCAACGATGCACTCAGGTCTAACTGTCCATGTTGAATGGTGAATCCTTTAATTTGTGTTTTATTATCGATGATGGCATCATCAGGCATGTCCATGGTTATTACCCGGCCACTCTTGCTGCCATCAATAGCTGTATTTCCTTTGTTGCCGGTGCTGAGCAATTTTATTTTTTTTACCTGCGGCCAAACAATGTGCTCGAAGTAAGTTCCGGGACTGACCCAAACGGTGTCGCCTGCAGCACAGGCATTCAGCGCTGCCTGTATGGTGCTGAATTGTGACGGTACAGCATGCGTTGTTGCATAACTATTTGTAATTGCAAATGTAAAAATGCAAAACAGGGTTGTGAAATAGTTTTTCATGTTAAAGATGGGTTTAATGAATGAAGTATACTTTCAATTAAATATACTTATTTCAGCGCAAAGCTGAAATGGTCTCTGAGAGAATTACATTTTATGAAGATAAATCCATGAAGAAAACAAGCAATTCCAGAATACTTGAATGGGTTAAATACACCAAATGTTTTTATCTTCACAAGAAATAAAATTCTTATGAAGAGTTTACTACTTGTTCTTTCATGTTTTGCCATCTTCTTGTGTTCCTGCAAAAAGGAATACACCTGCCAGTGTACCGATATTGCAACTGGCGTTGGAACAACCAGCTTCACCATTAAAGAGAGCAACGAAGATGCTGCCGATGCAGAATGCCGGGGAAGATCGACTGCTACTGAAAACTGTTTTTTGAGTTTTTAGAAAGGTGATCCAATAATGGATTCTTCGATTTGCTCAGCACCTAAATCCTTCCGGGAAAAATCAGGATCAACTGTTTTTCTTCAAAGCCAATATTGAAAAATCACTTTCATCTTTCACTATTGTATTTGATAAACGTCCCAGACCGGTGATCTCCATTTCCACGACATCACCTTCCTGCAACCACTGCTCTTCATAAGCAGGATTTTCTAATTTACCCGTGCCATTCAATTCAAGAAAACAACCTGTTCCTACAGTACCACTTCCAATCACATCACCCGGCAGCAGGTCAACTCCATAAGATGCGCGTTCGATAATTTCCGCGAAGGTCCAATCCATATCGCGCATATTACCGCTGGAAACGAGTTTGTTATTGACCCAGCACTTCATGTCAAGATTATAATTGTTACCGGTGTGGCCTTCCTTGCAAGGCACCTTAAAAGATTCCAATTCTTCCGGGGTAACCAGCCACGGCCCAATTACGGTAGAGAAATCTTTTCCTTTGGCAGGTCCGAGATTCAGCTTCATCTCTTCCATCTGTAAAATTCTGGCGCTCATGTCATTCATAATCATGTAACCGCCAATGTAACTATCGGCTTCTTCAGCGCGGATGTTTCTTCCCTTCCTGTTGATCACAATAGCAACTTCCAGTTCAAAATCCAGCTTTTGAAAATGATCCGGCATGCAAACAATTTCACCCGGACCTTGTATCGAGTTGTGATTGGTAAAATAAAAAATGGGGTACTCATCAAATTCAGGAATCATTTCCACTTTTCGGTTTCTGCGCGCTGCGGCTACGTGTTGACGAAAAGCGTAACCATCCCGGCAGGAGGTAGGTTGTGGAACAGGTGCCATCAACTTTGCATCGGCTAATGGCCTGGGTCTGGCACGGATTGACTTTCCTTCTTTCAGCAGGTGATCATATTCTAACGCTACTTCAAATGATTCGTCACCACCATACAAAAACAATTGCATGTTTCCTGGTAAACGCCAGTCCATGTCCTGCAGGTCATAATAATTTTCTTCATGCACCATGGCAAGGTGATCCTGTTCATCCGTAGGATTATAATAGCTGATGAGTTTCATTTTGATCTTTTTGAATTTTAATAAATACGATTGCGGTAAAGATAGTATCTCCTCTGATTAATTGCCGACACTGTTGCTGATGCCGCTTTTAAAATGGCTGAACTTTTTAAAGTGGCTGCCGTACTACTTAATGCTTCAAAAAACTACTGTGTATGAAAAAAACGTTCCGCTCAAGAATCATGGTGTTAGCCTTCGTATTGATCAACTGTTACGTATTTGCATCTTATGCAGGGCCAATCAAAGTAAACTACCATATTCATGTTGACCAGTTCGGATACCGGTGCGATGCAGTTAAGATTGCAGTGATCAGTAATCCACAAACCGGCTACAATTCGAACGATCATTTTCTTCCGGGTACGGGAAACAATAAATATGAGGTACGCAGGTGGAGTGATGATGTAGCTGTTTTCACAGGCACCATCAAACCATGGAGCAGTGGAGCAACGCATCTTCAATCCGGAGACAAGGTTTGGTGGTTTACCTTTTCTTCTGTGAGCACGCCGGGAGATTATTACATCTATGATAAAACCAACAAGGTTGGTTCGTGTAAATTTCACATCGGCGATAACACCTATAATGAAGCGATGAATGCCGCGATGCGGACTTTTTATTATCAGCGTTGCGGCGTTGCGAAATCAACTCCGTTTGCAGGCACCGGATGGACGGACAATGCCTGTCATCTCGGAGCACAGCAGGATCTTGATTGCAGATTAGTGACGAATCCCAATATTTCAACCACGCGAGACCTGCATGGCGGATGGCATGATGCGGGTGATTACAACAAGTATGTAAACTTCACATGGAGCACGATGATTTCCATGCTGCTGGCCTATGAAGAAAATCCAACTGTATGGAGTGATGATTATGCAATTCCGGAATCGGGTAATGCCATTCCTGATTTGTTGGATGAACTGCGGTATGAGCTGCAATGGTTGCTCCGGATGCAGGAAGACAATGGTTCGCTGCTGAGTGTGGTGGGAACACAAAATTTTGCCTCAGCCTCACCACCTTCTGCTGATGCAGCATTCAGAAGATATGGACCGGCCACTACTTCTGCTTCTCTGACAGCTTCCGCCATTTTCGCATTGGCTGCCATTCAGTTCAATGGATTGAACACTCCTGCAATGACTGCATTTGCAGACACATTGGAAACAGCAGCAGTGAATGCATACAACTGGGCCATTGCAAATCCAAACATTACCTTTTATAATTCAGGCACAGTAGCCGCCGGCGAACAGGAAGTAGATGATTATGGAAGACTGGTTCGGAAAATTGCTTCGGCCTGTTTTCTATATAAGCTTACAGGAAACACTGTTTACCGTGATGTGTTCGATAACAATTATAACAGTGTTCATTTGATGCAATGGCAATATGCTTATCCGTTTGAGGGAACGGAGCAGGATGTCCTTTTATATTATACCAAGGTGAATGGAAAAACTTCAGCGATAGCTTCTGCTATAAAAAGCGCTTTCAGCAATTCAGTGAAAACAAATAATCCGGATAATTATCCTGCTTATAAAAACAAGACAGACGCTTATATTGCTTTTATGGCAGATCAAAATTATACGTGGGGCAATAATGAATTCAAATGTGTGCAGGGTTCGATGTTCATGAATATGGTACGTTACAATTTAAATGGCACCAATGCCACCAACTATAAATCCGCAGCAGCAGGATTTATTCATTATCTGCATGGAATTAATCCTGTCAGCATTACCTACCTGAGCAATATGTATGCAGCAGGCGGAGATACCTGCGCGAATGAATTTTATAACAGTTGGTTTACCGATGGCAGTGCGCTTTGGGATCGTGTTGGCGTGTCAACTTATGGGCCTCCGCCCGGATTTATTCCCGGCGGCGCCAATCCATCTTACAGCCTTGATCCGTGCTGTCCGAATGGATGTGGTGGATCGAATAGCTTGTGCAATGCCTCGGCAGTAACCCCGCCTTTAAATCAGCCAATTCAAAAATCATATCGTGACTGGAATGCGAACTGGCCGCAGGATTCCTGGTCAATTACGGAAAATGCGATCTATACACAAGCAGCTTATGTGAAATTACTGTCGTGGTTCTTAGGTGGCACCTGCAATGCATTCAGCGGGAAGGAAGAAGTTTCGTTGCAAAAAATTTCGTTATTGCTGTATCCAAATCCAGCCGGCGATATCATTACTATTGATGCAGATGATTACAATGACGAGTCAGTTAAAATCAGCATCTATTCTATGGATGGAAGAATTGTTCTGGAAGAAAATAATGCACGGTTGCCGTTGCAACTTTCTGTTCATAGTTTGTTGCCGGGAAACTATATACTGATGATGCAATCGGATCAGCAAATGCTGACGGGAAAGTTTTCGAAACAGTAGTTGCTGTTTAATCTATCAGGTCGTCATTTGGAGTTGTTGGATGGCTGGCTCTTGATTTTGCTTTTTCAATCAAACGTTCAATAATCATATCTGTTAAAACTTCTGCCGGCGGTTGATCCGGTTTTGAAGCAAGCGTTGCTTTTGCTTTTT
This sequence comes from Chitinophagaceae bacterium, assembly GCA_016717285.1. Classification (NCBI taxonomy): domain Bacteria; kingdom Pseudomonadati; phylum Bacteroidota; class Chitinophagia; order Chitinophagales; family Chitinophagaceae; species Chitinophagaceae bacterium. The sequence goes on along the minus strand of JADKFU010000002.1, from coordinate 328,559 downwards.
CTTCGTCAACATCTATTCTGTACAGCAGCCAGAGGAGTTTTTCATAATCATGATTCAGGAGGAAATCGAGTTTGTCAACTAACGCTTCGCGAATTTTGATGAATGCATTTTCGTCCATTTCCATTTTTGGAAAATCGAAATAAGTGGTGAGGAGTTGAAGGAGTTGTGATTGCGTGGAGGTTGGAACCGGAGTGTTCATTTTCATCTTTTGATAAGTTCATAAAATTAGTCATTCAAAAAACTACCTAACAATTAACCACTCACTCTCAACAAGACGTCATTCAGCAGGAACCTCCTTACAATTAACCACTGACTCACAATAAAACGTCATTCAGCACGAACCTCTACAATTAACCACTCCTTACAATTAACCACTCACAATAAAACGTCATTCAGCAGGAACCTCCTTACAATTAACCAAGCACTCTCATCAAGACGTCATTCAGCACGAACCTCCTTACAATTAACCACTAACTACAACAAGACATCATTCAGCACGAACCTCCTTACAATTAACCACTGACTCACAATAAAACGTCATTCAGCGTCATTCAGAACCTCCTTACAATTAACCACTGACTCACAATAAAACGTCATTCAGCAGGAACCTCCTTACAATTAACCACGCCCTCTCAACAAGACGTCATTCAGCAGGAACCTCCTTACAATTAACCACTGACTCTCAACAAGGCAAGCCACCAAAGAGGAAGATTTTTCATTTATGCTGTCAATGTTTATCTAGCCAATCAACAGCTTCTTCATTTTGGGATTCATTGTCTTTATCAGCTCAACTTTCTTCTCCCGACTCAAATCCTTAATCTCGTCTTCCCGTTTGATCGCCATTTGCATATTAGGATAACATTCATAGTAAACGAGTTCGTAACAAAAATATCTACCGGCAAATGTTTTCTTGTTACCACGATTCTGCTGATGTTCATATACTCTGCGTTCAAGATCATTAGTAACACCAGTATAAAAGACTGTCCTGTTAGGATTTGATGTGATATATGCACAATAGGGATTGATTGCTCCTGTTTTCATGATAAGTTATATTGAATCTGATATTTATAGTTACGATCTCAAAATACGAATTGAAAAATATAATGTATGATAACTTTGAAGGAGGTTCCTCCTGAATAACTGCAATGATTTTACTCCTATTCTTGCTTGTCAGGAGTTTCCTCCTGAATGACTCTTAATTTTGTGATTTATTGCATTTCACAAACATTACAAACATTACAAACATTACAAACATTATAAACATTATAAACATTATAAACATCAAAAACATCGCAATCACCAAAGGCGAATCAAAATTTCTCCACCACCCCCAAACCAAACAATGCAAAATCGTATTTCACCGGATCAGTCGGATCAAATGTTTTGAGTTTTGCAGTTAGCTCCAACGCAGTTTTCCAATTGGTTTGCTTGCTTGTAATAAGTCCTAATTTTCTGGCGACACGATCAACATGCACATCACACGGACAAATTAATTGCGACGGTTTTATTTTTTTCCAAAGTCCGAAATCAACTCCGCAATTATCCTTTCTCACCATCCAGCGCAGAAACATGTTCATTCGTTTGCAAGCGGAATTCCGGACAGGTGTTGCAATATGTTTCCGGGTTCGCTTGGGTGCATTTTCATCTGCAAAAAAGAAATCGTGAAAACCGGCGAGTGCAGGTCCTATATTTTCTGACTTAGCAGGAAGAAATTTTACGAAAACTTCTTCCAGTGATTGATGGTTTTGATAAAACTGTTTGAAGAAATGAATGAAGTACAATACGTCCGTTGCATTGAAAGTGCGGTGTTTGAAATGTAGAAAAGGCTGGAGATCTTTTTCCTGATGATGTAATACAAATTCATATGGCGCATGATCCATGTATTCCATTAAACGTGCACAGCTGTTTAAAATCGAGGTCCGGTTTCCCCATGCAAGCGTTGCAGCAAAGAATCCGGAGATTTCAATATCCTGCAATTTTGAAAAGCGATGTGGAATGCTGACGGGATCGGATAAAATGAATTCAGGCCTGTTGAAATAGCATGCTTTTTCATCCAGAAATAGCTTTAATTTTAAGAATTCATTCATCTGTAAATTATTGGCATATGTGGCAAAAATACATCCTCACTATCTCAGTTTTATTTAGTATCAACAATGTACAGGGACAACAATTGTATTTGGATCTTTATCAAACGATCGGGGAAGATACCTCCATTCAATGTATGGATGCAACTGATGCATACTCTATTTGGGGAACTGAATTGTGGGTTGGTACAGACAAAGGTTTGTTTAACATCAGCAACTCCGGCAAGGTGCTTTTTGATTCATTTAACTCACCATTGCCTGATAATGATATTACTGCGGTAGATGAAAGCAATGATGTTTGGGTAGGTACGAACCATGGGATTTGCCGAATCGACATGCCAAGTGTTTCCTGGAATTGTTACAATACATCCAATTCATCCCTGACTTCTGATTCTATTACTTCAATATTAGCAATAGGTTACGACTCCGTTTGGATTGGTACAAGAAATGGACTGGTTTTGTACACCAGTCTGAATGATACTTTTGAATCATTTACCGCACTCAACTCACTGTTACCAGGAAATAATATACAATGCCTGGAACGGTATTACTTTAATCCTGACCAAAATTATCAAAAGCCTCTGTATGTGGGGACCGATTCCGGTATGGTAATTATCAATGGTAACAACTGGAAAGTTTACACCACCATTAACTCACCACTTACCAGTAATGATATCAGATCACTGGCAATCGATGATTTTCATTTTCCCGATCTCTCTCTTTGGATCGGTTCCTATGGCGGTGGAATTATTCATTTGGATGATACAGCCTGGACTTCTTATTGTACAAATAATCAATTGATAAAGACAGACAGTCTGGATTTTACTGCATTTATCTGGTTTGGAGAAATAACGGGATCGAAAAGTGATTCGCTTTATCTAAGAGCTGAAGGTTATGAAGATGAATTTCAAACCTTTCAATCCGATATCTCAAATCCCTTAACAGCAGTTTCCATCAATAGAGGAAATGGTTCATGGCTTTGGGTTGCAACAGCAAATGAGATATATCGTGGTGACTTTACCGGAAGTATTAATTCTATTTCTTCAGCAATTCCAAAATGGAAGGCATCAATTGAAGGCAATAAACTAATTCTTTCCGAAATCCCGGTTTCGACTGAAAAATTGATTTTGAAAATTTATGATTTGACTGGGAAATGTTATTTCCAACAGCAATTCGTCAACTATTCGCACTCTTCCAATATGTTTGATATTCCCGAACTTTCCACATCTACATATATTGTTCAGTTGCAGCAATCAAACAAGATCGAAACGGTAAAAGTGATAAAAGCAAAGTAAGGTCTTATAAAAAAACTCAGCGCCTCAGGACTATCATGTTTTGGGATAAAACGTGAGAGTACTGAGGCGCTGAGCCGTAAAAAAATCTCTTATGCGTTTACCGCCAACGGTTTCAGCCGGATGATGTGCATCCAATGAAACATTTTGATGAACGGATACACCGGATCAATTTCATACCACTTAATACCGAAGTTCGCGCGGCCCGGATGACTGTGATGATTGTTGTGATAGCTTTCTCCCAGCATCAGGAAATCTACAGGAAGCAGGTTTTTGCTGGTATCACTCATTTTAAATCTCACAGTTCCAATCGTGTGCGCAAACCAATTGATGACTGCGCCATGAAATGGGCCCATCAAAAAGTGAATCGGCAGCAACAGGAACATCCACCAATGTGTAGCAAACATCATGTAAAAAATAACATAGAAGGCGCCCCAGGCTATGCGGCTGTACCAGCTATCTGCAAACTTTTCAAAAGCAGGCCAGTAAGGAAGGTCTTTTTTAAATTTCTCTTCCACAGGATAAGTATCATGTAAAATTTCCATGTAGATGATCTTCGTACGCCACATCATCGCCCAAATATTCTTATCATATTTAGGTGAATGCGGATCTTTTTCCGTGTCAGCATAAGCATGGTGTAAACGGTGAAGAATTCCGTATGAATAAGGACTCAGGTAAGAAGAGCCTTGGGTAAGCCATGAAAGAAAAATAAACACCTTTTCCATTGGTTTCGACATCGTGAACATCTGGTGTGCAGAATAGCGATGGTGAAAAAAAGTCTGGAAGAAAAGGGAGAAGTACCAGTGACATGCAAAGAAAATGAGAATGACCATTGTTGTTGTTAATTATTTTTTATTGTTAAGTATTTAATGGCCGGTTCCTGTTGAGTGCAGGATATGCCGGAAATTTGAATAAAATCTGGCTGAAGTTTCTGTTGAAAAACAGCGCAAACTTACGATAAAACGGTGACTTAAACAAGAATCAATAATCATTCCTTTGCCACTGGTAGGAAGCTAAAAAGTCCCTGCTCTTTTTTATGTCGTCGCTCAGTATTCTGTCTGCCTGGTTAAAAGAAACTATTTCGCGGTAAGCATTAAAAAAAGACTCTATCCTTTCACTGCTCTTCACCGGATGCCTGAATTCAAGCGCCTGCGCTGCATTCAACAATTCTATTGCCAGAATGTTTTCAAGATTTTTCAGTACCCTGAAACATTTCGTAGCACCATTTGCTCCCATGCTCACGTGATCTTCCTGTCCGTTTGATGACATGATCGAATCCACTGAAGACGGAGAGCAGAGCTGTTTATTTTCGCTCACCAATGCGGCCGCTGTATATTGCGGAATCATCATTCCTGAATTCACTCCGGGAGTTGCAATCAAATACGGTGGTAAATTTCTCTGGCCGCTAACAAGTAAATAAGTTCTTCGTTCACTTATACTTCCTAATTCCGCAAGTGCAATTGCTAAAAAATCTAACGCAAGCGCAAGTGGTTGTCCGTGAAAATTACCACCGCTCACAATCGTATCAGCGTCCGGAAACACATTCGGATTATCAGTCACTGAATTGACTTCAATAGTAAAAACTGATTCGCAATAGCCAATAGCATCTTTTGACGCTCCATGTACTTGTGGAATGCAACGGAAGGAATAAGGATCCTGGATATCTGTTTTTTCTTCTTTTACAATTTCACTGCCGTCCAAAATTTTTAAAACATTTGCAGCCGTTTCTTTTTGTCCGGGATGTGGCCTTACATGATGTATCAATTCATTGAACGGATCAAGCCGGCAATGAAATGCATCCAGCGACATGCAGGCAATCAAATCAGCTTGCCTGCTCAATTTTTTTGATTGCAATAAAATCCATGTTGCATAAGCGCTCATGAATTGTGTTCCGTTCAGCAACGCCAATCCTTCTTTAGATTGAAGTTCGATGGGCTTCCAGTTGAATGCTTTCAGTATTTCCGAAGCAGGTATTTTTTGGTTTTGAAAATTCACCTCTCCCTTTCCTAAAAGTGGCAGACTTAAATGTGCCAAAGGAGCAAGATCGCCTGATGCGCCGAGCGATCCTTTCTGAAAAATGACAGGAAGAATATCATGATTGTAAAAATCAATGAGTCGCCAAACAGTGCTGATATCAACAGCAGAATTACCATACGACAGTGATTGAATCTTCAGCAGCAACATAAGTTTCACAATTTGCTGCGGCACTTCCTCTCCCACTCCGCACGCATGACTCATCACAAGGTTTTCCTGCAATTCTTCAATCTGATGGTTGGAAATACGGATGTTTCTCAATGAACCAAAACCTGTGTTAATACCATAAAACGGGTGATCAGAATTTTTTAATTTTTGATCCAGGTAATTGCGACAGACAATAATTTTTTGCTGCGCGCTTTCTGAAAGCGCCAGTTTATAGTTGCCTGCGATAATCTCATTTATCTTTTCAAGTGAGAGATGATCAGCACTAATTTGATGGGTTGGAGACATCGGGAATTGAGAATTGATAATTGAGAATTAGGAATTACGAATCAGGAATTAGGAATTAAACGGCTTCGCCGCAACAATTTAACAATTTAACAATTTGACAATTTAGCAATTTGACAATTTGACAATTTAAACTGATTTCAATTTCAGAATAACGCCATTGATCGTCAAAGATTCCTGTTCGCCACTAGTCATGTTTTTGAAAGTAAGCAGACCTGTTTGCGTTTCATTCTCACCGATCAGCACTACGAAAGGAATATTTTTATCATCCGCGTACTTCATTTGCTTTTTTATTTTTTCTATCGAAGGATAAATCTCCGCAGCAATTCCTTCGTCCCGCAATTGCTGCACCAATGGCATTGCGTATTTCAAAGATTCGTCATCAAAATGAACGAATAAAACTTTTGTTCCCTGTTGCATGCTTTCAGGGAAAAGGTTCAATTCTTCCATCACATCAAAAATCCTGTCGGCTCCAAAGGAAATGCCGACACCTGAAACACCTTTCAAACCAAACACACCCGTCAGATCATCATAACGTCCGCCGCCGCCGATGCTGCCCATTTTAATATTATTCGGTTTTACTTCGAGAATTGCGCCGGTATAATAATTCAATCCGCGGGCAAGTGTGAAATCAACTTCCACATCTGCTTTGGTAGTGCCCGTTAATTCCAGGTATTCATAAATTTTTTCTAATTCTGTTATTCCTTTTGTGCCTGTTTCCGAATTCTTCAGCAAATCTTTCGCAGCATTTAATTTTGCAGCAGCATTTCCATGGATGCTGAAGAATTTTTCAATCAGTTGAATCTGGCTTTCACTCAATCCTTTGTTGGTGAGTTCTTGCCGTACTCCCTGCAAACCGACTTTGTCGAGTTTATCTATCGCGATGGTGATTTCAATGAATTTATCAGCAGCACCGATAGATTCCGCCATGCCTTCGAGCACTTTGCGATTGTTGAGTTTGATGGTAACATTGATTCCCAATTTATCAAACACTTCATCATACATGCGGATCAGTTCCATTTCATTGATAAGTGAATTACTGCCAACCACATCGGCATCGCACTGGTAAAATTCGCGGTAGCGGCCACGTTGCGGACGATCGGCACGAAAGACCGGTTGAATCTGGTAGCGTTTGAAAGGAAAGGTGATTTCGTTTTGGTGCATTACAACGTAACGTGCAAAGGGAACTGTGAGATCGTAACGAAGGCCTTTTTCAGAAAAATTTGAAATTTGAAATTTGAAATTTGAAATAGTTTCCGCGCCATTTTCCGTTTTTATTTTTTGAAATGGATCACCGGAGTTGATGATTCTAAACAACAACCGGTCTCCTTCCTCTCCGTATTTTCCTTCCAGCGTAGAAAGATTTTCCATCGTCGGTGTTTCAATCGGCTGATAGCCATATTTTTCAAACACACTTCTAATCGTGTTGAAAATATATTGCCTCCGAAAGACTTCTTTCGGTGATAAATCCCGTGTGCCGCCTGGTATGGATGGTTTACTCATTGTAGTACTGAACTTTTAAAATCAATCATTCCACTAATTTCTAAGCTCCGGTTTTTTCTGATTCCGTTGCATGATAAATGACATTACCAATGTGATCAGCAAGCCCGTCATCATCGTAGATCCTATGCCATAGGTAAACTGTCCGAACGGTGAATACATCGCTTTTACGCCAGCAATTCCTTTATCAATTTGCTCCTGTGAAGCTTTTTCTGTTTTGTAATAATCAGTGGCAGTAGTAATCATTTGATTCAGATAATCCGTGTTAACATATTTTACATACACGAAGAGGTACGCTCCCACCATCAATCCAACCACAAAACTCACCACCATGCCTGCAGTGGTCGCGTCCTTAAAAGTGATCAGGCCGCCTTTTTCGCGATCGCGTTTTTGCAGAATAGTTATGTAAATAGCCGCAGCGAGGATGAATAAGCTGAGATAAGGAGCGTAAATTCCCATCACCGTACTTTCCCAATGTAAAAAATAGCCAAGCGACATCCATCCTAATGTGATGAAGCCTGCTATCATTCCGTATTGCAATTCGCGCGTCATGTGGTAAAAATGAAGGGCGAAGGTAGTGAGGAGAAAGTAAAGGTGGGTGAATTCTATATTTAGAATCTAAAGACCTTCGGAATGGGATTTTTAATAACTGCCTTCTCCCCTGCTGTCATTCAGTAGGAACCTCCTTACTATTTGCTAACACTTTTCATTTATCTCAGGAGTTTCTCCTGAATGATTTAAATGTAGGAAACAAACTAATGATTCGTATAAGAACTGCTTTCTCCCCCGCCGTCATTCAGGAGGAACCTCCTTACTATTAACCGACACTTTTCATTTATCTCAGAAGTTACTCCTGAATGATTTAAACGTAGGAAACAAACTAATGATTCGTATGAGAACTGCTTTCTCCCCCGCCGTCATTCAGGAGGAACCTCCTTACTATTAACGGACACTTTTCATTTATCTCAGAAGTTTCTCCTGAATGATTAAAATGTAGGAAACAAACTAATGATTCGTATGAGAACTGCTTTCTCCCCCGCCGTCATTCAGGAGGAACCTCCTTACTATTAACGGACTCTTTCCTTTTATGTAAGAAGGTTCCTCCTGAATGACTTACATTGATGAAACAGTGTTGCGAAACATTTTCTTTTTAAAATAAAAATGACCAAACCCTTAGTAGTTATCAGTCGTAGCGCAGCGGGATTTTCAATTGAAAAATACAGATAAAAAAATGCTTTGCTAAGGGAACTGCTTCTCCCCTGCTGTCATTCAGTAGGAACCTCCTGACTATTAACGGATACATTTCTTTTATGTAAGAAGGTTCCTCCTGAATGACTTACATTGATGAAACAGTATTGCGAAACATTTTCTTTTTAAAATAAAAATGACTAACCCTTAGCAGTTATCACTCGTAGCGTACCGGGATTTTTCAATTGAAATATCCCAAAAAAACAAAAGCGCAGCTTGATGAAGTCTGCGCCTTTGTTGCACTTACTTATTGAAATAAACCAAACTAAATACTGATCTTATTTTCAAATTTGCTGCTTAGTAATTCCATCCTTCTCCATCCACTGCTTCAGTTCATTCATGCCGATGTTGCAACGCAACCGGAGAAACACAAATGAAGATGCTCCATCATCAACCAATACAACCACCTGGCGGATTTTATCTTTTTTATTTTGCCGCAATTGCACGGAAACATTTTCTTCTTCCGTATTCACAGACACCAGCTCTTCAAAATTCTGGTGACTGATTTTTTTCATTTTCTTATCGTATTTGTGCGAAGCATTATAGTCAACATAAGCGCATCCTTCACGAACTACAATGCTGGTGCTCCGCATTTTTTGAAGTGCAGTTTTCAGTTCGGGTTCTTTTTCCCGGGGCACAAACCATGATCCCATCTGCAGGAGGAAACCGGGAATATAGAGCGACAGCTTAGTGGATTCATTATCGCTTGCCGATTCATTGTTTTGTTGGGGATCAGCAGCAAACATCACAAAAGGGAAGCAACACAGGAGAAAGGAAAAGACGATTTTCATTTTGAAGCAATTTGAAAGTGCAGGTTTAGAAAACTTATTTTTTTGAAAGGGAAAAAGCGGCAGGCAGCTCATTGAACCAAACCATGAGAAAAGCCAGCCTGCACGCTTCTTCGGGGAAGGGGATCTTCCGCTTCTATTGAGTCAGCTCATTATTATCATGGATGAATGAGCTGACGTCCGTTTATTTTTTATCCTCGTTATCGATGTCTTTCAGATGATCGAGACCTTTGATGTCCGTATCATTCGCCAGTGAACTCAATTTTTTAATATCCATCTTACCGGCAATGTTCACATAGATGAATTCACCATCATCTTTACCAACAATCAGCAAGTCGCTCACAATACCTTCGCCGGCTGATTTTGCAAGAATCCTGATGTCAGTACCTTCTTCTACCACACTCAGCAATTCTTCGTATCCGGAAAACCCTGTCGCTTTGGCTTCAGTGTACAGTTTATCTGTCAGGTCAGTGGTTTTACCTTCTTCAGGTTCATACACTAAAACATTGATGCCGGTAATGTCTTTCACTACCGAGAGGTCAGCATCTTCCACATCCACGGATGCGATGAGGTCAAACATTTTCGGGGAAATTTTCACGGTAGTAAATCCTGTGTGACCGGCATATTTGTCAAAGAAACCGGGCAATGAATTTTGGGCGAAAAGGGAAAGCGGTAAAACCGCCAATGCAAGAAGAAATACTTTTTTCATGGTTGGAAAATTTTGGAGTTATTGATTTTTGTTGTTTCAGCAGTTTGGCGGTGAGGTGTGTCGAAAAGTTACAGGGCGAACAAAAATAATTTGCATTTTTAGCCACATGGAAATGTCAGCCGCCGGTTTTGCTGTGGCATGCTTTCCGGTTTCACAGGTTTCTTTCTGAGCAATTGACTTTAACAGTATGAGATTAAGGTTATCCGTTTTACTTTTTTTCCTGGTTTGTTTCAGTAGCAATTCCGTGCTCGCCGAACCACCTGTGGAAGGAATGTGGTTGCCAATGTTGCTTGATCAGCTTACGCTGAGTGATATGCAGGCAAACGGAATGAAATTTTCAGCAGATGAAATATACAGCGAGAATCATGCTTCCATGAAAGATGCGGTTTGCTTATTCGCAAACAATTGCACAGGAACGGTGATTTCAGATGAAGGATTGCTGCTCACCAATCATCATTGCGCCGGTGGAAGGATCAACTCACTCCGGACCGATTCACAGGATTATCTCACCAATGGTTTTTGGGCCATGAACCATGCGGAAGAAAAGCCTTGTGCCGGATTAACCGTTACGTTCATTATCAGCATGGAAGATATTACATCAAAGATTCTTTCCGTGCTGAATAATCAAATGGAAGAATGGCAGAGGAATTTGAAAATCGACAGCATGTCGGTGGTTGTTGCAAGAGAAAAAATAAGTGGGACTCATTACGGTGCACAAGTGAAACCATTTTACAGCGGCAATCAATTCATTTTGTTTGTTACTGAAACTTTCAGGGATGTGCGGCTCGTTGGAACGCCGCCACTTTCCATCGGTAATTTTGGGGGCGAAACAGATGACTGGAGCTGGCCAAGACAAACCGGTGATTTCGCAGTGTTCCGGATCTATGCAGACAAAAACAATGCGCCCGCTGATTACTCAGTTGATAACGCGCCATTCAAACCCAGGTATTCATTTCCTGTTTCACTCAGCGGTGTGAAAGAAGGTGATTTCACCATGGTGCTTGGTTTTCCCGGTAGGTCAAATGAATATGCAAGTTCATATGCAATCGAATTCACACAAAATGTGTTCAATGAAAACCGGAATAATGTAAATGAAAAAATAATGGAAGTGTGGTCAGATGAGATGGAAAGCAATGACACCTTTCGTAAACAATATTTACCGAAATATAATGGTGTGGCCTCCGCGTTGAAAAAATCATCCGGAGAAGTTTACGGGCTGAAGAAAGCGGACGTTATAACATGGAAAGAACGTTATGAGCAGGATTTTTCGAATCGTCTTGCAACCAATGTGTCCTGGAATAAAAAATACAATACACTACTGCCGGATTTAAAAGCATCCTACGATTCATTAGGAAAATTGCAGCCTTACATCACTTATAATGATGCGCTGTTGAATACAGAGCTACTGACTTTTGCTTCCACATTTGAAAAACTTGAAACGGCAGCACAAAGCAAAGATGCAACGGAAGCATCCATACAAACTGCAGTTGACGACGAAAGAAATAGTGCGATCAAATTTTTCAAAGGATATGCACGTGAAGCTGATCTTGATTTATTTGCAGCGATGACTACGCTGTATGGAAATGAAATTGGTTTTGAAAAAGCACCATTAGCATTGCAGGAAGCTATGGCAACATTTCCCGGTGACGGACAAGCATTCGCGCAAAAATTATTTGAAGCTTCTTTCCTGGATGATGAAAAGAAGGTGATGTCCTTTCTTGAAAAATTCAAAAAGGGAAGCTTGAAGAAACTTGCTAAGGATCCTGTTTATCAGTTGGTGCAAGGTATCAATGCATACAATGAACGTTTCATTGATCTGCCATTTGAAGGGCTTCGTAACAACATCTCCATCCTTAACCGGAAATACATGGCTGCTCAACTGGAAGTGATGAATGATCATCGATTTTATCCGGATGCTAATCTTTCTTTCCGTATTGCGTATGGTAAAGTAGAAAGTTACCAGCCGCGCAATGGCGTTACTTACAACTATTTTACAACGCTTGATGGCGTTATTGAAAAAAGCGAAACTGCCAACAGAGAATATAAAATTCCTGACCGCTTACATTTACTTTACCACACCAAAGATTTCGGGAACTATGCAGACAGTTCTGGAAAGTTGCGCACCTGTTTCATCGCTTCCAATCATACATCCGGTGGTAACAGCGGCAGTCCTGTTGTGAATGCAAGCGGAAATTTAACAGGTCTTAATTTTGATCGTGTCTGGGAAGGCACGATGAGTGATCTTTATTTTGATCCTGAGCAATGCAGGAACATCTCACTGGATATCAGGTACGCATTGTTCATCATCGACAAATATGCAGGGGCAGGTTATTTGCTGCAGGAGTTAAATATCATACACTAAGAATGTTCGGCTTTGCCAGAAGCGCACCCTGAGCAGCCGAAGGACGCCGAAGGACGCAAAAAAAAGAACCAATCCCCTTCCGAAATTCGGGCACTTCGGCTGCGCTCAGTGACCGAATTTTTTTGACTTCGATCGGTGACCGATTTTGTCGACTTCGTTCAGCAGCCGGGATTTTTTTGCTCCCTGAGCGTAGCCGAAGGGCGCAAAAAAATACACGATCAATCAACTTCCAAAATTCGGGCACTTCGGCTGCGCTCAGTGACCGAATTTTTTTGACTTCGATCGGATCGGTGACCGATTTTGTCGACTTCGTTCAGCAGCCGGGATTTTTTTGCTCCCTGAGCGTAGCCGAAGGGCGCAAAAAAATACGATCAATCACCCGCACTGCTGCGCCAGTGACCGAATTTTTGCTCCCGCACCCTGAGCGTAGCCAAAGGGTAAGCGATGTCGAGTCACCCTGAGCGAAGTCGAAGGGTGACACAGAGCTGCCACTGAAAAAATTAAATTAACAATTCAAAATAGCATCTGTAATATTTTGTAGAAATGGCAATAGGTGAGTTTCAATATCATCTCACCACATTCATCCTGCTTCCATTTACTTTTTCATCAATCATCATGATCAACTGATTGCAGATCAGGAAAAGATAATTAGCTTCTTCATCTTCAAAATCCTCATCAAAATTTTCATCGCTAACGTCACCAAAAAAAACAGCGAGCAGGTAAGTGATCAGGAATGGTTGCCGCATTTTTTCAAACTGTTTCTTTATCGTTTCAGGGTCTCCGTCTTCTGTGAGCTCCAGCATTTTTTGCATTTCAATCATGGAAGCATCCGATTGCTCTTCAATCTCCTGCTCAGTGATCAACGGAATTTTTCCCGCCTCCAGCTCAAATGCCTTCCAGATCAGCATGGCATAAAAACTCAGCTCTTCCGTTAATGGATTGTCCGTTAATTCATCTGAAGTATCTTCTATTTCATCATCTTCCTCAATCGTATCATCCTCTTCCAGCACCGACATGGTTTGCAGGTAAATCAAAAGATAAGGTTGCTCAACGGCAAACCGGATACTGATTTCAGCTGCTTCTTTTTCTTCAATGGCATCAAAATATGCTTCTGCTGCATCAATACTTTTTTCACTGACTATGATCATGTTCGTTTGGTTTCAGGATTTGATGCAAGTAATGCAATAATTGTTCGAAAAAAAAATGAGATTTCAACCTGGTCAATGGGCATTGGTTTATTGGTTATTGCGCATTCGGCATTGGGCATTACAGCAGTCTTATGTTAGCCGGTGGTTGCATCAATCGGGTTCTTTAATAGCGACATGTTTTTGCAACACTGCTTTGCATCCATTTTGGATTAATTGAAACACAGGCTCAAAGCCTTCTTCCTTTCCATAATAAGGATCAGGAACGGATTGGTGTTCTCCGGGAAATGCTTCATCGAGCAGCAGCATGAGTTTTTTATTATTGAAGGCATCTTTATGGTCGCGCCGGATTTCCAACAACACTTCATCGGCCATTGCATACAGGACGTCGAAATTTTCGAAATCATTTTTGGTTAGTTTTCTTGCACGCTGAGCTGAGATGTCAATTCCATGTTTTTTGCAGGTATTGATGGCTCTCTGATCCGGCATTTTCCCAATGTGGTACGACTCCGTTGCAGCACTGTCGATGTACCAGTCAAGCTGATGCTGTTGCACCAGTTGTTTCATAATTCCTTCTGCCATTGGTGAGCGGCAGATGTTGCCAAGACAAACAAAAAGTATCTTCATGCCATTAAATGTTGCGCCGGCAAATATCCATCATTCTAAAACAAACCCTCTATATTTGAATGGATAGCGCTTCATTGGCGGTACATTAAATCATTTAACAGAAAAAATCCTGCCTTTCAATTCAGGCATACAATACATGTTTGTTGAAGATACCATTGTTGCTCTTTCCACACCGCCCGGCGTAGGTGCCATTGCAGTCATTCGCCTGTCGGGAAAAGATGGTATCACCATTTGTGATACCATCTTCAAAGGAAAAGTGCTGAATGATCAGCCAACACATACACTTCACTTCGGTCATATTATGGAGGCTGATGAAATTATTGATGAAGTAGTGGTTGGAATTTTCAAAGCACCTCATTCCTACACAAAAGAAAATGTAGTAGAAATATCGTGTCATGGTGCACCCTATATTCAACAACGAATCATTCAATTACTTATCAGGAAAGGCGCACGTCCTGCCAAAGCGGGAGAATTTACACTGCGCGCTTTCTTAAACGGGCGACTCGATCTTTCGCAGGCAGAAGCCGTAGCTGATCTGATTGCATCAGATTCTGAAAGTTCGCGCAAGGCAGCTATCAACCAGATGCGTGGTGGATTTTCTACCGAGATAAAACGGTTGCGTGATGAACTGATTCACTTTGCTTCGCTGATTGAACTGGAGCTCGATTTTGCGGAAGAAGATGTGGTGTTCGCCAACAGGCAACAATTAAAAACATTGTTGCTGCGATTGAAGGAAGCCATTGACCGCTTGCATGCTTCCTTTCAGTTAGGCAACGTAATCCGGAACGGCGTTACCACAGTGATTGCCGGCAGACCGAATGCAGGCAAATCAACTTTATTAAATGCCTTGCTGAATGAAGAGCGTGCTATCGTGTCGGAAATTCCGGGCACAACGCGTGATACCATTGAGGAGGTGATTAACATTCATGGCATTTTATTCCGATTGATTGATACAGCCGGCATCCGTGATGCTACAGATGTACTGGAGAAAATAGGTGTGGAAAGAACCATGGAAAAAATACGGCAGTCTGCTATGTTGCTGTATGTATTTGATGTGAAAGACATGAACCGCGAGGATCTGCTGTATGACTTGTCGAGGCTGCCTGTTGCGGAAATTCCGGTATTGGTGGTGGGCAATAAAATGGATGGTGAAGCATCCCGCAACCTGCCGGAAGAATTTCATGACGTGCCCAACATTTTATTTATCTCCGCAGCAAAACACCAGCACCTTGAAGATTTAAAACAGCAACTTGCAGAACAGGTATTGAACAATGAACAACTGAATGACCGGACAATTGTGACGAATGTTCGCCATTATGAAGCACTCAGTAATACAAGCAATGCCTTAAAGGATGTGTTGTATGCATTAGAGGCAGGCACTTCACAGGAACTTTTCGTTGCTGACATCCGGCGTGCATTAAATCACCTCGGAGAGATCACCGGGGAGATTACGAATGATGATATTTTGGCGAGTATTTTTTCGAAGTTTTGTATTGGAAAGTAACTCACCCCATTCCTCCATCTTCCATTTTGAATAAAATGAGCAACAACTTCGTAATGCCATGTCGCAGCGAAGCGGGGTTTTTTCTATTGAAAAATCCGGGTTATATGGCTCATCATTTTAACTTGTTTTCAGTCTTCTCTATGTTTCAGTTAGTAGTCAGGCAATACCCTTACTTTGAACTCAATAAAGTCATATCATAGACTTACTTTACTATTGCATTTGTCATGTTATAGCCGTACATTTGCCTTCATTAAGTCATAGCATAATATTACTAACATGAGCAAGATGTCATTACAGATACAACAGTTGAACGGCAAAATGCTGGCTTTTGCCAGTTTGCAAAAGGTAGCTCCGCCTCCTACAGGCTGGATAAAAGCCATTCGCAATGCCATTGGTATGAGCATGTTGCAGTTGGGCAACCGCCTTTCCATTACCAAACAAAGTGTGCAGGATATGGAAAATAGGGAAAAGGACGGCTCCATAAGCATTAAGGCATTGAGGGAAGCAGCAAGGGCATTGGACATGCAGTTGGTGTACGGCTTTGTGCCCAACGATGGCAGTTTAGAGGCATTGATAGAACGGAAGGCCAAAGAACTGGCTACACAAATAGTTATGCGTACCAACAACAGCATGAAACTGGAAGACCAGGAAAACAGCAAACAACGCATTGAAAAAGCGATACAGGAAAGGGCATTCGCCATTAAAACCGAAATGCTCAAAACTTTATGGGATTAGATTTAGATTACATAGATGGGCAAACACCGCTGGATGAGGACGAGAAAGATGGCCTGCTCATTCCAACCATTGCCACCCGTGGCGAGTTGGATGAGTTTGAACAACAGAATATCGAACAGGCGGTGCAATGGACATTAGGGCGTTCCTTTAAGCCAGAGGTGATTTTTACCGAAGACTTTATACGCACAGTACATAAGCGGATGTATGCTGATGTATGGGCATGGGCAGGTGAGTTCCGGAAAACCAACAAGAATATTGGGGTTGACAAATGGCAAATACCAACCGACCTTAAATACCTGCTCGATGATGCTAAGTATTGGCACGAAAAACACACCTACCCACCTGATGAAATTGCTGTAAGGTTCAAGCACCGCATTGTAAGTATTCATTGCTTTCCAAACGGTAACGGGCGGCATAGTCGGTTAATGGCCGATATTATCATCGAAAAGATATACAAGCAGCCTGTTTTTAGTTGGGGCGCTGCCAATCTTTCCAGCGAAGGCGATACCCGAACAGCCTACCTCCAAGCCGTTAAAACTGCCGATAAAGGCGATTACAGTTTGCTGCTGGCTTTTGCAAGGTCATAAGGTACAGCAACAATTCATTTCAAATACATTTAAAAGCTTCCTTCGGGAGGCTTTTTTGTTGCCACAGTCTTTGCAACCATTACACCCGTTGGTCCGGATATGATACTACGCTGGTCGGGATTTTTAATCCAATCCGGTTGAGTATTTGGATTTTCAATCCAATCATATGATCCATTATTCCAGGAATTTAATGTTCATCAATCTTTTGCCACCTATATGATATCCAACGGAACTCAATCCTGGATTAAAAATCCCTCAACTCAGTAGACACGGATTACAAATCCGTGTCTAATGGGGGCATCAACATTATATTTTTAAAAAGGGTAGAGGGGGCCCCCCCCCCCCCCCCCCCCCCTTCCCTTTTGGGGGGGGGGGGGGGGGGGAGGGGGGGGGGAAAAAAAAAACCCCCCCTAAGGTTTTTTTTTCCCCCCCCCCCCCCCCCCCGGGGGTGTTTTTTTTTTTTCCCGCGGGGGGGGGCGGGAAAAATTCGGGGGCGCGGGGGGTGGGGAGGGGGCCCCCCCCCCCCCCCCCCCCCGGCAGGTTTTTTCCTTTTTGGTTTTTTTTTTTTTTTTTCCTTCCCCCGTTTTTTCCCCGTGGATACGTCTTCTTACACGATTATAGTTTTGGGACGGACTGCTTTGAATACAATATTTGTATAAATAAAATCACTTTCACAAATCCGCATTATTTGCTCAATCATAAATGAATCGCTGGGCGGCATAAACAAACGAAATTTCCTTAGTTTGTTGGTTGTAGTTAATTCCAATATACAAGTCAGCGTCTAACGAAAAATTTTCAGTCACCGTGGTTCCGTTATTTACAATCACTTTTATTTTATGATTCCCTTTATTTTTGGAAGTGATGATCTGTCCGTCTCCATAACAAACTCCAAGCACCTCAAAGGTTTGAAGTTCTTTATCAATCAGTTTTTTTCCATCAATAAATATTTTCACCTCGTCATGGTTGAAAGATGATTGTACATCTACGCCAACGAGAAAATCATTGGAATCTTTCCGACAGGAGTTGAGTATCACAATTGTGAGAAGAAAAAAAGCAATATTTTTCATAATGATGATTTTATCCTGAATATTTTATGGAACATATTTAATGACAACTTAGAGGTAGCATTGCTGCTTTATAACAAAAGCAATGTCACGCTGAGCGCAAACTATTTTCAAATCGGGTTCTTTAAGAATGACATTGCTATTTCCACTTGTAATAAAGATTTTCTGTTTCACTTTCTCAACCGGGAAATTACAATAGCGCAAAGAATTTCAGTGTGTGAGGTCTTCCTGAGCTTGTCGAAGGGCGGCGGAGGAATTGAAGCTAATTTAATGCGAGCCTGGCGCGGCACTGTTTCGACAGGCTCACCATGACCTCACGCACCGTACCATTATTGCGTTGATTTTGCTTTTACGGAAACGTTTACTTAAGGGAAAATGACCCATTCCAGATCTATTGAAAATCGGTTAATTAGGAAGTGTGTCATTAGCAGCAGAGCCGAAATGCGACATTGCTTTTGTTGAAGTGTTCCGCAAATAAAAATGTCGTTCTTCGACTCCGATCAGCATGACATTTTTTTTGCTCCTTGTCAATACAGACACTCAATCATTAGCATAAATTTAATTGCTCAAGGTTTCGAACACTTATGATTAAAAAAAATCCCGGCCAGCGCAGTAGCATATCCGGACCAATTAGATGCAACGGAGAAGACGTTTTTATTTTCGGAGATTAATTTTAATCGTGTGCACCCGATCGCCAATGGTCACTTTCGCTAAATACATTCCGCCTGCTGTTGAAGGACTCAATTGAATTTCTTTTTGCAGTTTCCCTTTTTCAACCATTGCTTTTTCCGCATATACTATTTGACCAAGCAAACCGATCACTTCGATTTTTGCAACTGAATTTTCTTCATCACCCAATTCAAGAGACAACATGAACGAACCACCAGTAGGATTTGGAAAAACAAAAAACGCAGGAACACCATCCGACATTGAAGGGATACCTACACCAAATACTTCGTCAATCTCTCCATCGCAATCGTCATCCATGTAATTTTCGGGAATTTCAATGGAGCCGGGATAGGTGTAAGGATCGGTATCATTACAATCAGTACTGTCCATTGTATATCCTTCAGGATATGAAGAGGCAATTGCTACCTGGCTTACACCTGCATTTCCGTAACCATCACTATCGGCATCAGCATAAAAAAGCACGGAATCATTGCACGTGTAAAGTTTTACAATCCAGTAATCCTCAAGCCCGTGATTTCCTGAAATATCGCCATCATCAGATACTGCTTCTCCGGCAACGATCAATCCACCATCAGCTGTTTGCTGAATTGAATACGCGATCTCATAATTGCCTCCGCCCAAACACTTTTTCCATTGGATATTCCCGCTGCCGCTAAGTTTTATAATCCAGTAATCATCGTCACCGTGACCTCCTGAAATATCACCATCATTGGGTGGGTAGGTATACAAATCTCCGGTATATCCTGCTCCGGCAACAATAAATCCGGCATCGGAGGTTTGCTGAATTGAATATGCCTCATCCCAAATGCTTCCCCCTAAACATTTTTGCCAGTCAATTTCACCGGAGTCATTGAGTTTTACCACCCAGTAATCGGGATAGTTCGGGTTATAATAGTCGTAGTACCCACTATTGTTTCCTGAAACATCGCCATCGTTGGACTGGGTGTAACCGGCAACGATATATCCGCCTTCAATGGTTTGTTGAATAGATAATGCATTCTCATCATAACTTCCACCCAAACACTTCTGCCATTGAATGTTGCCGGAGCCATCAAGTTTTACGACCCAGTAATCGGAATAATACCCTTCATAATAGTCACTGTACACGCTATTGTTTCCTGAAACATCGCCATCGTTGGACTTTGTGAAACCGGCAACGATAAATCCACCGTCTGACGTTTGCTGAATAGATGATGCTTCATCGAAACTACTTCCTCCCAAACATTTTTGCCAAGCGACAACTCCAGTGCTGCCCAGCTTTACAATCCAATAATCTACACTACCGTGATTTCCTGAAACATCACCATCAAATGAATTGGTAGCTCCCGCAATGATAAACCCACCATCTGTGGTTTGCTGAACTGAATTAGTAACATCATAGTCGCTTCCTCCCAAAGATTTCTGCCACTCGATTGTTCCGATGCTGTCAAGCTTTACGATCCAACAATCATAAAAACCATGATTTCCTGAAACATCGCCGTTATTCGAAACAGAATATCCTGCAACAATAAATCCTTTGTCAGTAGTTTGTTGAATGGAGTTGGCAAAATCATAACTGCTTCCACCTAAACATTTTTGCCAATCCATGTCTCCGTAGCTATCAAGTTTTACAACCCAGTAATCAGATCCACCATGGTTTCCGGAAACATCTCCATCCGTAGACTCCGTATGACC
Source organism: Chitinophagaceae bacterium (assembly GCA_016717285.1). Classification (NCBI taxonomy): domain Bacteria; kingdom Pseudomonadati; phylum Bacteroidota; class Chitinophagia; order Chitinophagales; family Chitinophagaceae; species Chitinophagaceae bacterium. Next base: position 308,066 of record JADKFU010000002.1, on the reverse strand, counting down.
CGCAACGATAAATCCACCATCAGTCGTTTGTTGAATTGACTTTGCTATATCATGCCAGGTACCACCCAAACATTTTTGCCATTCAATGGAAGAAGGACCTTGCGCACGAAGACAACAGTTGAAAAAAATGATGAAGAAACATATCAGTCCGGTGCTTTTTATCAGTGCATTTGCAGGTGATAAATAAGAGGAGTGCAGTCCTGTAGAGCAATTTTTATTCATAGTACCAGCATTATAAAGTGAAATTTTCATAATAAAAAGATGAAGGAAATGAAAGGTTTTTTATTTCGTGAGATGAATTTTAGTAGTATGCACTTCATCGCCGGTTGTCACTTTCACTAAATACATTCCTCTTGCTGTTGAAGGACTCAATTGAATTTCTTTTTGCAGTTTCCCTTTTTCAACCGCTGCTTTTTCTGTATACACTATTTGACCAAGTAAGCCGATCACTTCGATCTTTGCATCTGCATTGTCTTCCTCATTCAATTGAAGCGTCAGCTTAAACAAACCACCGGTAGGATTTGGAAAAACAAAAAATACAGGAACATCATCAGCAATGGAAGAAATACCTACACCAAATACTTCGTCAATCACTCCATCGCAATCATCATCCATGTAATTTTCGGGAATTTCAATTGAGCCAGGAAAGGTGTAAGGATCGGTATCATTACAATCAGTACTGTCCATAGTATATCCTTCAGGATATGAACAGGCAATTGTTACCTGGCTTACACCTGCATTTCCATAACCATCACCATCGGCATCAGCGTAAAACAACACGGAATCATTGCATGTGTAGAGTTTTACGATCCAGTAATGCGTGGGACCGTCATTTCCCGAAACATCACCATCTTCAGACGCTGTTTCTCCGGCAATGATCAATCCACCGTCAGCGGTCTGCTGAATTGAATAAGCATACTCATAAAGGCCTCCACCCAAACATTGTTTCCATTGGATATTTCCGGTGCCGCTAAGTTTTACAATCCAATAATCATCATCACCCTTACCTCCTGAAATATCGCCATCGTTGGGGGGATTGGTAAATGCATTTCCGGTATACGCTGTTCCGGCAACGATGTATCCGCCTTCCATGGTTTGCTGAATAGAAAATGCATAATCATCATAGCTTCCACCTAAACATTTTTGCCACTCAATGTCTCCGGAGTCATTGAGTTTTACTACCCAGTAGTCACTATACATGTAATAAAAGTCGTAGTAGGTGTACCCGCTATTGTTTCCCGAAACTTCGCCATCGTTTGACCCGGTGGAACCGGCAACGATGTATCCCCCTTCCATGGTTTGCTGAATAGAAAATGCATACTCATCATAGCTTCCACCCAAACATTTCTGCCATTCAATGTTTCCGGCGCTATCAAGTTTTACGATCCAGTAATCGGAATAATATCCATCATAATAGTCGCTGTATGCACTATTGTTTCCCGAAACATTACCATCATTTGAACTGGTGTAACCGGCAACGATAAAGCCACCGTCTGAGGTTTGTTGAACTGATTGTGCGACATCATAGTCGCTTCCACCCAAACACTTCTGCCATTCAATATTTCCGGACCCATCAAGTTTTACGACCCAATAATCACCAGAACCATGATTTCCTGAAACATCACCAATCGTGGACCCTGTCTCTCCGGCAACGATAAACCCACCATCCGAGGTTTGCTGAATTGAATGAGCGGCATCATACTTACTTCCACCCAAACATTTCTGCCACTCCATTGTTCCAGTGCTGTCAAGCTTTACGATCCAATAATCATAATCTCCATGATTTCCTGAAACGTCACCGTCATTCGAACTTGAATATCCCGCAACAATAAATCCTTTATCCGTGGTTTGCTGAACAGAATGGGCAAATTCATAATAGCTTCCTCCCAAACATTTTTGCCACTCCATAACTCCATAGCTGTCTAGTTTTACAACCCAGTAATCAGATCCACCATGGTTCCCGGAAATATCTCCATCGGTAGACTCAGTATAGCCTGCAACGATAAACCCACCATCAGAAGTTTGTTGAACTGATTTCGCTATTTCATACCAGCTGCCTCCCAAACATTTTTGCCATTCAATGGAAGAAGGGCTTTGCGCGCGAAGACAACAGTTGAAAAAAATGATGATAAAGCAGATTAGCCCGGTGCTTTTTATCAGCACACTTTTATTTGATACGTAAGAAAGACGGAATTCCAAAGCACGATTATTATTCATGATGAAGGCAGTAAAGTAATTCAAAAGTTATTTGCTTCCATGTTGTGTTCTGCATTTGAGGCACATATTTCAAACAGGGATCAATTTTTATAGCATATTCTAAGTTTTTTCAGTTTCTGTTTGCAATGATTCATCTGCGGAATTTTTAAAAGTAAAAAAATTAAAAAGCATTTGGCGGTTATGCACTATCCAAATTATGAAAACCACCATTGCAAGCACGAGGGATACGACACAGCTCACTAATAGCAACTCGCTCTCAGCTAAAAAAAAGGATTGGAATTTTAAAGTATTTAAAGAAAGATAATAAAAAAAAGCAATAATTTTTAAATTGTGTGAAATTCATGTCGCTTTTCTTTTCGGCATAGGCATGTTGAGAAACCTGAAAGGTCAATAATCGCAATGCATTTTTCTTAGCAAACCTTTAATCCAATTCTTCAAAAAAGTAATAGGGAATTCGTATTATTATAGTTTCAAATACCGCTCCCAATGAGTCCCAACCTCCTCAAATGGATCAAAAGAATTTCAATTGCTGCTCTAGTGCTGATCATCGCTTTCCTGGTGACAGGATATATTTTATTGGTCACTCATAAAAAAGAAATACATGCCCTGATCACCAACACTTTTGATGATAAAATGAGTGGCCATTTGGTGATGCAGGATATGGACTATACCGTCTTTGAGCGCTTTCCCCATTTTACCATTTGCATCGGGCATATTTTTGTTACTGATTCAGCTTCAGCAATAAGAGGAGATACGGTGTTCACCGCAGGAAAAATTTCCATCGGCGTAAACCTGTTGCGCCTTTTTACAGGAGCCATCCAATTCAATTCGATCAGGATTTCCGATGCTTCCATCTATATGGTAAAAGATTCCAGCGGACAAATGAATATACCGAAAGCCCGTCAAGCTCCACCCGCAACACAGGAGAAGAAAGAGGTGAATATTCCGGGAATCACAACCATCATCCTGGAAAACGTTTCCTTTCATATGACCGATTCACTTAAAGGAAAGAAGTTCGGACTCACATTCAAAAAAGCAGAATTTAAAACAGTGGCCGGGAATGCTCCTATGTCATACCAACTGGATGCTTCCATTCATTTCGATGGACTCGTATTCAATCCTTTAAAGGGCGGTTATCTCACTGACCAGGATATCAAACTGAATACTTATGTCGGGTTTGATCCGGACAATGCTTTGTTATCGGTAAAAGATGGGTTGCTGAATCTTAAGAATGAAATTTTGCTCATCAACATCAATATGAATTTTAAGGAGAAGACCATGCACATGACCTTTAGTGCAAGCAGCATAATCCCTGCAGTAGCATTTGGTGCTTTAACACCGGCCATCCAGGAGAAGCTTAAACCATTCCAGTTGGAAAAGCCTGTGATTGCTTATGTAGTGGTTGATGGATTTATCACACCCGGAAGCAAGCCCGCAGTCGATGTCTATTTCAAGTCTACGGGGAATAAACTCAATGCCGGGATACGATCATTCGACAACCTCTACTTGTTGGGTTGGTTCACCTCTCACATGGACAGCACACAAATCAATGATGACCATAATTCAAGGGTCAGGATTCCTGCTTTCAACGGCACCTATTTCGGATTACCAATCAAGGCGTCAGTTACGGTCACTGATCTCAAGGAGCCGGTGATGGGGATGCAGGCACATCTCAGTTATGATAAAGCAAAACAGGGGGAAGTGACTACACCCAACCTGAAGTTTCTTGATGGTGCGTTTGATGTCCGATATACATTTAACGGGCCCCTTACCAATTTTATTGACTCGGTGAATAAGGTTACGATAGGCGATCTCTATGGCTCTGCGGTATTCAGGAATACTGATTTCAACAGCATAACAAGCGGGTATGAATTCAGAGACGTAGACGGCAATATTAACTTCAAAAAACCGGACCTTTGGATTGAATCCCTCAGCATGCGGATGAATGGAAATAAGATGACGATGACAGGATCCACGAAATATTTTATCGCATTTCTTTTGATACCGGGAGTGAAAGCTTACGCTACCCTCGACCTGACTGCCGATACCATAGACTTTAATGCATTCCAACAACCTCCTTCAGCGCGCAAGGAGCAGAAAGAGGTTGCCACCGAATCGAAGAAGGCCGACATTCCCGACCTGGTGAACTGGATCTCCACAAGTGTTGAATTGAACATGAATGTATCGGCGAAGAAAGTGATTGTGAATCGTTTTTCCGGAACAGCGATCAAAGCAAACCTGGTGCTCGCCAATAACAGCCTGCAGGTAAATGAAGCGGCGATGAACACCAGCGGAGGTAATTTCCTGCTTAACCTGTCCATCGACAATCTCTCAGGCAGTCAACATGCCCTCAACGCGAAAACAACTATCAAAGATGTGAGCATGAGCGATCTCCTGTATTCCTTCAACAATTTCAATCAATCCACCATTACAGATCAAAACATTTCAGGAACCCTCTCTACGAATGCTTCGTTTGCGGCAACTATTGATCAAAATTACCAGGTCATCGGCTCGTCCATGAAAGGCTCAGTAAGAACAAGGGTGAAGAACGGTCAACTGAAAAATGTAGATGGGCTTGACAAAGTCAGCAATTATATTTTTAAGAACCGTGATTTCAACAACATTGATTTTGCTGACATTGATAACCGTTCAAGACTCGAAGGAACTGTATTTGATATTGATACACTCAACATCTTTTCTTCTGTACTCACGCTGTTCATCACGGGCATTTATGATTTCAATAAAACAACTACAGACATGCTCATCACCGTTCCACTCATCAACCTGAAAAAAATGGATGCAACAGAACGCCTTGCACTCACTGATTCGGCGGCAAAAAAAGGAGGAAGTTTAGTGTTGCGCGCCACACATTCAAATGATGGGGATCTGAAAGTGATGCCGGTGATTCTCGGGAAAGACAAGAAAAAAGAAGAAGAACCGAAACCCACCAAGAAATAAACTCGAGTAAAAAAACAAAAATCAATTGCACTAAAACAAGGAGCAGGAGGTCATGGTGAGTGGTTGAGAAGACCTCACAGAGGCCTTTCACTGACCTTATGGTGACCTTATAGAGACTGTACTTCACACCAAAGACATGCTAACCTCAGGTTGATCCTGTATTTAATCTATGCCATAGCTGGGGTTTCAGCATCCGGGTTTCCTTTGTCATGTAACTTCCCAGGAAGGTAAGATGGAGCCGGTATCAATGAGCATCCATACTATGGAGTCTTCACGAAAAGCTTCCAGGAAAATTAACACGGTCATCATTCATTGGATCACCGTTAGTTCATGCAAATAATAACATCCTAAATTTGCCAAAACTCCACAAAACAACAATGACCAAACAGGTGCTCAACCGAAGAAAATTCCTGGGCTTTGCAACTGCCGCAGGCTCGCTGTTTTTTCCTTTTAGTATTCCTGTTTTTGGTGATGCCATTCTTCCACAGGATCCCGTTTTGGATTACATCAGGGATTCGATCGGGAAAACATTGCGGCCATCCTCTGAGGTGGATTCATTGGGGAAAAGCATTCCACTTCCGCATGCCTTCAATGTGCCGTGCATCAGTGTTCATTTTCAAAATTTGTTTTACTACGATACTTACTTCCTGAATCGAGGGTTGATTGCACTTGGTGATATTACACAAGCAGAAAACAATGTGAACAATGTGCTTTTCCTTGTCGATCGGCTTGGATTCGTGCCCAACAGCAATCGTATCGATATGACCAACCGCTCACAGCCTCCCTATCTGTGCATGATGGTGAAAGACATTTATGATGCTACCGGAAATAAGGAATGGCTGAAAACTGCCTACCCGCTTATCAGCAAAGAATATGATTTCTGGATAACAAAAAGAAGCACGACTTACGGATTATCACGTCATCACCATGATGCTACACCTGCGTACCTGGCTGATTTTTATGAGCACCTGAAAAAAGTCCGGTTACCATTGAATGCAACAGATGCTGAAGAAAAAATTTCTATTGCAGGTCATCGCCTGGCGGAGGCTGAAGCAGGTTATGATTTTACGCCGAGGTTCGACGGCCGTTGTTCTGATTTTATTCCTGTTGATCTGAACAGTAATCTTTATTTGTACGAAGTAACGATGTCCGGTTTTGCTACAATACTGGAAAATGGGGAAAGCAAATTATGGATGGACAGAGCGGCGAAAAGAAAGCAACTGATGGATGATCTCTTATGGAATGAAGAGCGTGGATTATATCTTGATTACGATATGAAAAATGAACGGCCTTCGGAAATGACTTCGTTTGCAACTTTTCAACCGTTATGGGTTGGATGCGCTTCAACTGCTCAGGCTAAGCAAGTGAAAGAACATTTAAAACAATATGAATTCGCACACGGTGTGGTGCCTTGTGAAGCAGCCATCCATGATTTCATCTACCAGTGGGATTATCCGAATACCTGGCCGCCTCATTCATTGATCCTTTCCGAAGCACTCTCCAACTACAACTTTAAAGAAGATGCAAAACGCATTCGTTCGAAATATGTGAACACTGTGTATGCTGCGTTTAAATCAACAGGCACTTTGTGGGAGAAATATAATGCTGTGGAAGGAAATGTAAATGTGAAAGAGGAATATAAAACGCCGCCTATGATCGGATGGACAGCGGGGATTTATGCGCAAATGCGGATTGTAAAGAAGACGAGGTTAGGGTAGTACGCCATTTAATTGATACTCATTTTCATAAAATAGTTTCAGACTTTCTGCCTGACTAATTTGAAAGTGGTTGCAAGAAATTAACTTTGAAAAAATGAAAGGATTACTTCTAATATGCATATCGTTTCTGTTTTTCTGCAATTGCAATTCCCGGAACAGTAACAGTGGCATTAAAACATTAACTGATTCAACTTTTGAAAAAGTTCACTCCGAATTTGTAACCAATATCAATTTTCCGGAAGGTTATAAATTTATCACTGGTGTTGACTCTGATTTTATCAGAATAACAATTCTCGACCTCGACAAAAAAAATTGCTCGAAGTTTTATAAGGACAATAACTTTAAGCTAATTCATGATACATTTCCTCAGAAACTTGCGTGTATGAATTATCTTGACAGCGCTTACAGACATCTTCCAGACAACAAAAATCTGGTAATAAGAAGTGATACAAATAATAGAACATACTGGACATATTTGCTTGACACAACCACATGCAGGCTTTATTGTCATATTAGTTTTCCAGATTATGATGGATACACTAAATGAATTATGAGAAATGAATTCAAACGAGAGGAGCGTCTACCGCGAACCTCACAGATGCTGTACCAAAGAATCGCTGCACTTCTAAATCAATTTTTGCTGTTGTCTGTGTTTTCGCCGACAATAGATTAATATAGCGCTGGCAGGTGAAAACGCTACTAACAAAGTTTAACGCTGCCATTGCTCTTTCGTTTTTTGTAAATATTTAATTTGACAGCCTCGATTAAAGCGTGGATAAAACTTAAACAAAAAAAGCAGAATGTTATGGAAGCCAGGAACATCAAAGCATTTGGAACGGAGGCGGCAGACGCTCTTCTACAACCATTAAGAATTAATCGCAGAAAACCTACCGCACACGATGTGGAGATCGACATCTTGTTTTGTGGTGTTTGTCATTCCGATCTTCATACCGCACGAAATGAATGGCATGGCACGATCTATCCATGTGTTCCCGGTCATGAAATAGTGGGCAGAATTGTAAAGGTTGGCGAAGATGTTAAGAAATTTAAAGTGGGAGATGCTGTTGCAGTGGGTTGTCTCGTTGATAGCTGCCGTGAATGTGAGTATTGCAAAGATGGATTGGAACAATATTGTGAAAACGGTAATACAGGAACCTACAATTCACCTGATAA
>JADKFU010000001.1:600000-805231 GCA_016717285.1 Chitinophagaceae bacterium | reverse complement strand
AACATTATCTGCACCATTTAATGTAACGTGATGGCTCCCACTGCTTGCCGGTAAGTGTAGTGGACCTGTTTAATGGTTAAGGTGTATGGACCTGCAGAGCAACCATTATAATTGATGGCGTTAAGTACAACAGCATTTGTTTCCGTTACGCTTGCATCAATAATATTGGCGTTACATTCCCTGACATGCCACTGGTATTAATTGCTAAAAACAGACTACTGGCCGCACCCGATAAACTGGTATAAGTTCCGGCTGCGCCAATGGTTACGGTTCCACTCAATCCTGCCGCCACAATCGTATAACTGCTGGGTGTACCTCCAATGGAAGTAACGCCCTGCGCTTATAAATCAACAGTGGCAGGTGTTGCTCCAACAAAAGATCCGGCATTAATACCAACGTTAGGTGTTGTGGCGCTATCTGAGGCTACAACAAAGTATTGAATCACATCAGCAGCAACTACTGCAGTCTGAAGCAATGCATAGTTAGTGGTGAAACTAAATGGGGATGTAGAATTGGTTGCTTCTACAAACTTCCAACCGTTATCGGACGAAGTGTTTCTACAAAAGCATTTGCATCACCTGATTTTTAAAATACAACCTTGGCTTGCTGCCGGCAGCAATTTTAACAGTGCTGGCATCGGTTATTGTCGAACTAAGTGTTCGGTCATTTCGCAGGAAGTGTTACCCAAAGTAGTGTACGAAATCGCAGGTGCAACAAGATCCAAACCTATTCCACATAATTCCCATGCTCCAACATCAGGAGCACTGCTAGCCGGAACACATGCAACATAGCTCGATTACCGAAAACGGATCGTGCCTGAATAGTCATCCGTCAAGGTTGTAAGATTTATTGCACCACTTTCCACTTGCTTAGCAGATGGAAACTTTGTATTTCAGGAAATCGGCACTTGAACCGGTTGTGCTTTGAAATTCAGGATTCTCAGAAAAGGAAGCTGCATCCCTGGGAGCTATAGTACCTGCTGTGAAAACACCGCTCTTATAAGCTGCCATAGTTTGTGCGGTGGAAGTTCCATCCGAATAAATAAGATTGGTTGCTGAAGGAGTACCTGCGTAAAAATCATTATTATTTGAAGTACCGGCATAGTTGGCAAGATTGTTTGCAGCACCACCGCTCCGGCGGTAAGCAACTGTTAATCCTGTTCCTGCCGGAGTTGAGGTATTAACAACAATATTATTTCTTAAATTAAGGTTGAAGTTGAGGAGGTGGTACTGACTGCTGCAAAAATTCCTGTCGTACCAAAGTTAGCGCCTGTGGAAGAAGCATTCAGGTTAATTGTATTATAATATACATTATGAGTAGTTGAAGTCGTCGTAGAAGTATTTATACCTCTGATGGCATCAGTAGAAGCTGCCGCCTGCTGTTAAATTGCCGATCAAATTATTATATATATTATTGGCATTGGTTGCCCCACCGCCTGAAATACGGATTCCACTGATAAATCGTAGTTGTACCGGTAGCAGTGTGGACAAACCATGAATCCTATTTTTGAACACATTAATACCGCTACCTCCTGAAATCAGAATTCCGTCAATAACAGGGCTGGCAGAACTAGTGGCCGCACCAATGGAAATATTTGTAATGGTATTATTAAAGATATTGGCAAGCGTACCAGCGGAAAGAGCAATTCCGCTTATCATTGGTGAACTTGTTACAATGCCCGTAAAATTCATGGCAGAGAACGAATTGTTAGTAACTGAGTGCGCTCCGCTTCCAGAAAGGGTTATACCCTGCATGGCAGTTGGTGAAACTGTTGAACTGGAAAGTGAGAAAGTGTTGCCACTAACTGTAGCTACTGTTGCGCTGGAAGTAAATCCGGTAACAGTTGGAGATGCACAGCTTATCGTAATTGAATTATTCTTAAAGTTGCCAAGGTTAGTAAAACTTGAAGTAATACCTATAGAGGTACCGCTATGAGTCCCTGTTACACTTATCGTATTGTTACAAATGCTCTTAGTACTTGATGAACCTCCGCCTGATGCGATCGTTGCAATTGACGAAGTACCTGATAATCCTGTAAAAGTTATGGTATTGGCGGAAACAGTATCTGCAACTTCGGAAGGGGTACCACTTGTAGTAGTGAATGATGCGGCCCTTGAGGCAGCTGTTCTGTTGATATTGCAAATATTGGACGGTAAATTAAACAAACCGATTGTGGCTTCCTGCCTAATCCTGATCAGAGTTCCAGTACTTAAAATAGCGCTGGAGGTTGTGTTTATCGTATTACCTGTTGCAGTGGATATACCAGAAGTGGTTCCGGTTACATAAAGGTAATTGCACCTGAACCAAAAGAACCGCCACCAGAGATGGATTGCTTAATTGTAATATTTGGGCTATTTGTAACATTGATATTTGTACAAGTGCCAGAGCAATTATACCTGTAACGGCACTTGTAGTTGCCCCTGCTGAATTACTTTGATTTATAATGACCGCATTTGCATTTGCTGTATTTGATGCAGCGCTATAATTTGCCTTAATACCTATTATTGCAGCAGAAACTGAAGCAGAAGCTGTTTGATTAACTGTAACACTATTGTTGCTTCCTACAATTGTTCCTGTACTGATACCATGACCGAAATCAATACCGGTCATTAATGCAATGCCTGTGCTTGTAATATTTACAGTATTGTCACTGATCGTTGAAGTATAAGTTACACCTGTTGGCGAAGAACCACTGCTTATTTGAATTCCATTAAGACCTAGAACCAACGTATGCAGCACTGTTAGAGGTTACCGTATTGAACCTGATCGAATTACCTGCTCCATTTCTGAAAACAATACCCGCTTGATTGGTAGAAGTGGAACGATTCCAAGGACCAGATGATGCCGTGGCATTTCCGTAAGTTATTGTGTTAGCGGTTCCAATTGCAGTTCCACCGATATCATTTGCTGTTTCAAAAATAGTGGCTGTAATAGGCGGGCAAATGAAATAAATACCATAAGCTACATTTGAAATAGTATTTCCATAAATTTTATTGTTTGAGTTTGTACCGCAGTTGATGTAGCATCTAAAGCTACATTTGCAGAAGAAGATGATGATGTTGAAAATATCCCTACACTATTTGTATAACTGGCATTTAAGGAAATGATACAATTCTGAATGGTATTGTTCTGAGCTCCGTCAGTTGCAGATCCATGAACCAACAAAACACCAAATTCTGTCATTGTATTTGTTCCACCAACAGTCAATACAGTATTGCTTGCATTTTCCTGCATTGTAAATCCATCAATTGTAATGTAGTCGCCGCCAACGATTTTGAAAATTGCATCAAATGATGCAGTAGCAGTTCCAGAAGCAACTTGTAATCCGGCAGTAATGATTGAAGCAGCACCTGCAGCTTTTACAAACTTGATTGCAAGTGTAGATGTGCCAGTTGCATTTATATTATAACCTGCGGGAGGTGCGGTTTCTGTATAACCTGCTGCAACATCAAACTGAACTGTACCTGTTCCTGAAACTCCATTTGTATTGATATAACTTACTGCTGAAGCTATGGTAGCAAAACATCCGGGAATAGCATAATTACCAACAGGCAATGCACCTGATAATGATCCACAGAAATTAAAAGTCGCTTTATAATTCGCTCCGCCATTATTAGAAAAGTAGTACCCGGAATACCATCTGCATCAGAAAAAACTTCCAATGTGTAATTACCCGCTACAGTTAAACTGCTGATGATATTTGTCGTACCACCTGTACCTTCCCATGTTTGATTGCCACCACAACCACCGGCATCATTTGATACAAACGACATATTCTCGGTATTAAATGAACCACCTGCTCCGGAGCTTGTAAGCCACACTCTCCACTTGAGATGACCATTGGTGATGTCACCGCCGTCGCATTTAAAGGTCTTGTTTTGCCCGCCTTTTACCACGATTGATTGCGCGGTAGTATAACTACCAAGGGACGCACCCTGGAAATCAGGGTTGCCTGTCGTTGCATTCATATCATAGAATGCATTGGCTCCACCGTTAAGACTCAGTATCGCATAACTTTCGAAAATGCCATTGGTCTGAGCAAATGAAACGGCTGAAAACAACACCAACAGCAAGCTAAAGCATGCCGCGCGCAGCGAGTAATTTTTTATCATAATCAGGAGGGTTTTATTGGTCTGGGAGGTTGTGGAATTGCAAACAGATGATGAATGGAGGGGAGTAAAAGTTTCCTTCATGAGCTATGGTTGTATGGTTGGGTTTGCTATGAGAAGTACGGCCTTTCAGGGGTCGTTGGTGTTTCTTAAAGCATTCAAACGTAAGTATCTTTTATTTAAAGAAAATTACAATTTAGGACAGTTTCTTACCTTTTGACTAAACAGGCGTTGATTACAATGTCACGGTTCTGCAATTTATCTATGAGAAAACAGAAAAAGTTATGAACATATTTATTTGCCGCGACCTATTTCAAAATGCCCAAACGCACACATCGCATATACTTTAATAAGTATTAAATATTTTTTATACTAACCCTTTCTATAAATTAAAGATTTCAAATAACCGCATTTGTTTTGATTTCCGGAGAAGGTAAAAAAGGTTGTGTAAATGTTGGTCTGAGAAACAATAGTTTGCGGTGGTGGTTGTCATTTGCAAGATGCAGAAAGCTTTTTTTTATTCCTTGAAAACGGTCGCAATGACTATTGCCGATGAATTTATTCAACGGCGAATTGATCCTACTCATTTATTTTTCACCCGATTAAAATCGGGTGCAATTGGATACCTGTGTAATGTTTTTGATCGCCTTTGCTTGCATTTTCTTTGTTTAGGCGTGCCATTTTTCATGAAGTCATTCAGGAGGAAACTCCTCTGCTGTGCGATGGGATTTATGCAATGCCATTTTTCATTCTTATAAAATGCAAACTACTCATTGCTTTTGAATAACCTATGCAATCATTTTGAAGGAGGTTCCTCCTGAATGACGGCATGGAATGGAAAGAATCGGCTTTACTTTGCAACAAACGACGAGAGAAAACTTTATTTATACGGTATTGAAATCAGTCACAATGAAAATTAGTAGTGTGTTCGTTATCTATTGCCGTTGAATTTATTCAACGGCGAATTGATCCTACTCATTTATTTTTCACCCGATTAAAATCGGGTGCAATAGATACCTGTTAATGTTTTTGATCGCCATTGCCATGTATGTTCCTTGTTTAGGCGCGCCATTTTTCATGGAGTCATTCAGGAGGAAACTCCTCTGCTGCGCGATGGGATTTATGCAATGCCCTTTTTCATTCGTATAAAATGCAGACTACTCATTGCTTTTGAATAACCTATGCAATCATTTTGAAGGAGGTTCCTCCTGAATGGCTGCCTGGAATGGAAAGGAAGCATCCATCGGATAGCTTGCCGGGCATTTGTGCGGAGTGCTATCCGGTGGATTCTTTGTTAGGCGCGCCATTTCTCATGAAGTCATTCAGGAGGAAACTCCTCTCCTGCGCGATGGGATTTATTCATTGCCATTTTTCATTCTTATAAAATGCAGACTACTCATTGCTTTTGAATAACCTATGCAATCATTTTGAAGGAGGTTCCTCCTGAATGACGGCATGGAATGGAAAGGAGCATCCATCGGATAGCTTGCCGGGCATTTGTGCGGAGTGCTATCCGATGGATTCTTTGTTAGGCGCGCCATTTCTCATGAAGTCATTCAGGAGGAAACTCCTCTGCTGCGCGATTGTATTTATGCAATGCCATTTTTCATTCTTATAAAATGCAGACTACTCATTGCTTTTGAATAACCTATGCAATCATTTTGAAGGAGGTTCCTCCTGAATGACGGCCTGGAATGGAAAGAATCGGCTTTACTTTGCAACAAACGACGAGTGAAAACTTTATTTATAAGGTATTGAAATCAGTCACAATGAAAATTAGTAGTGTGTTCGTTATCTATTGCCGTTGAATTTATTCAACGGCGAATTGATCCTACTCATTTATTTTTCACCCAATTGAAATCGGGTGCAATTGGATACCTGTTTAATGTTTTTGATCGCTTTTGCCTGCATGTTCTTTGTTTAGGCGCGCAATTTTTCATGGAGTCATTCAGGAGGAAACTCCTCTCCTGCCCGATTGTATTTATGCAATGCCCTTTTTCATTCTTATAAAATGCAGACTACTCATTGCTTTTGAATAACCTATGCAATCATTTTGAAGGAGGTTCCTCCTGAATGACGGCCTGGAATGGAAAGGAAGCATCCATCGGATAGCTTGCCGGGCATTTGTGCGGAGTGCTATCCGGTGGATTCTTTGTTAGGCGCGCCATTTCTCATGAAGTCATTCAGGAGGAAACTCCTCTGCTGCGCGATGGGATTTATGCAATGCTATTTTTCATTCTTATAAAATACATACTACTCATTGCTTTGAATAACCTATGCAATCATTTTGAAGGAGGTTCCTCCTGAATGACGGCCTGAAATGGAAAGGAAGCATCCATCGGGTAGCTTGCCGGGTATTTGTGTGGAGTGCTATCCGGTGGATCGGCTATACTTTGCAACAAACGTCTTTGCCCTTCTTTTTTCCCCCCGACGGGCGGCGGTTGTCTCCTTTGCGTTCTTTGTTAGGCGCGCCATTTTTCATGAAGTCATTCAGGAGGAAACTCCTCTGCTGCACGATGGGATTTATGCAATGCCATTTTTCATTCTTATAAAATGCAGACTACTCATTGCTTTTGAATAACCTATGCAATCATTTTGAAGGAGGTTCCTCCTGAATGACGGCCTGGAATGGAAGGAAGCATCCATCGGATAGCTTGCCGGGCATTTGTGCGGAGTGCTATACGATGGATTCTTTGTTAGGCGCGCCATTTCTCATGGAGTCATTCAGGAGGAAACTCCTCTGCTGCGCGATGGGATTTATGCAATGCCCTTTTTCATTCGTATAAAATGCAGACTACTCATTGCTTTTGAATAACCTATGCAATCATTTTGAAGGAGGTTCCTCCTGAATGACGGCCTGGAATGGATCGGCTTTACTTTGCAATGCAAACGACGAGAGAAAACTTTATTTATAAGGTATTGAAATCAGTCACAATGAAAATTAGTAGTGTGTTCGTTATCTATTGCCGTTGAATTTATTCAACGGCGAATTGATCCTACTCATTTATTTTTCACCCGATTAAAATCGGGTGCAATAGATACCTGTTGATGTTTTTGATCGCCTTTGCCATGCATGTTCTTTGTTTAGGCGCGCCATTTCTCATGAAGTCATTCAGGAGGAAACTCCTCTGCTGCGCGATGGGATTTATACAATGTGATTTTTCATTCTTATAAAATGCAGACTACTCATTGCTTTGAATAACCTATGCAATCATTTTGAAGGAGGTTCCTCCTGAATGACGGCATGGAATGGAAAGGATCGACTTTACTTTGCAACAAACGACGAGGAAACTTTTTAAGGTATTGAAATCAGTCACAATGAAAATTAGTAGTGTTCGTTATCCATTGCCGTTGAATTTATTCAACGGCGAATTGATCCTACTCATTTTTTTTTCACCCGATTAAAATCGAGTGCAATGGATACCAGTGTAACGTTTATGATCTCCTTTGCATGCATTTTCTTTGTTAGGCGCGCCATTTTTCATGAAGTCATTCAGGAGGAAACTCCTCTGCTGCGCGATGGGATTTATGCAATGCCATTTTTCATTCTTATAAAATGCAAACTACTCATTGCTTTTGAATAACCTATGCAATCATTTTGAAGGAGTTTCCTCCTGAATGACGGCCGGAATGGAAAGAATCGGCTTTACTTTGCAACGCAAACGACAAGAGAAAACTTTATTTATACGGTATTGAAATCAGTCACACTGAAAATTAGTAGTGTGTTCGTTATCTGTCTCATTAAACCACCCTACTCCCACCTATACCCCAGTTATACCCCACCTATACCCCACCTTACTCCATGGAATACCCTAAAATACTTAACCATAACAGCTAAAATCAATAAGCTAACGAATGAGCGAGAGTCTCTCCACGAGCCACAGAATGGCACAGGAGAAAGGCGCCCCTTGAGGGGCCATGGGGTGATCGCAATTAGCTTTTTTGCTCTCCTTATTTTTTTTGTTTTGCTTAAATATGGAGTTCATATTGAACTTCATGGAAATAAGAAACCGTCACCCCGGGGCCCCTCAAGGGGCACCTCACGCGGGTGCCTTTCTGTCGCTCTGATTGGACTGTGTGGAAACAACGACTATTGACTATTGACCCAACAGACGAATAGACGAATAGACGAATAGACGAATAGACGAAAAACTAACAAGCGAAGAACCAACAGCGCGAGCCTCACTTCACTTCCCGCTTCTTTACATAAAACAAATCCGTATTTACATCAAAGTTGGCGGCATCGAAATCATGAATCGTAAGTGTTTGCCAGCTATTAGTTGGGTAGATGCGTTCATATGTTTTTGAAACCACGCCGAAATTATATTGATAGCTGTCGGTTATTTCCAACGGCATGTTAAAGGGCTTTACATCTGTTCGCCAACGGTATTCGAGGCGCGTGTCTTTGCCTTTCTGACGGGTACGATATTCCAATACCGGCGGGGAAGGATAACGCAGGTACTGATCGAAGAAAAAAGTATAATTCTTTCCTGCCAGCTCATTAATATAGGCTATCAGTTCATGGGTAGAAATGTTTTGCAGCTTAAAATGAAGCTGAATATTTTTGAGGATATAAAAAAATAACGTGTCGTTATTCAATACGTTCCTGAAAGTGTGAAGCATCCAGCTTCCTTTGTCATACATGTCGTTGTCGTTTTCAGTACCCTGAAAATTAACTCCATACGGTCCAATGATGGGGTACTTGTCAGATATGCTCCAACGGTGATCAACAAGATACTTAACTGCCGCTTCTTTCCCCTGTGTACATTCAAGATAAAGTGGTTCGGAATACGCGGCAAAAGATTCATGGATCCATAGTTCCGCCACGTCGTTGCAGGTCACATTGTTGCCCCACCATTCATGTGCGCTTTCATGAATGATGATGTAATCAAAACCCTGCTTGTTGTTCTGGTAATTGTTTCCGTAAGCGATAGCGCCCTGGTGTTCCATTCCCCAGTAATTTGTTTCCACCAATGCATAGCCGTCTTTTGGAAAAGGATACGGACCAAAATAGTATTCAAAGCAGGCGAGCATCAGCTTCACCTGTTCAAAATGTGTTTTTGCTTGTGCTACATTATCAGCAAGCACATAATAATCAAGCGGTAAAGTGTCATTATCATGAACATAGACATCCTGCCAATGTGAATAATTCGCGAGGTTGAAAGTTACATTGTAATTGTTGATCGGATAACTGACAAACCACTTCCAGGTAACGGTGCCATCTGCATTCCTTTTATCACTGCGAAGTGTTCCATTGGCAACACACATCAATCCGTCAGGCACCGTAAAAGTTAAAGACATACTATCAGGCTCATCGCTCAGGTGATCTTTACAGGGCCACCAGAGAGAGGCGCCTGTTCCTTCGCATGAAACTCCCACCCAGTCAAGACCATGCGCATCTTTTTTCCAGACAAATCCGCCATCCCACGGTGGTGATTTCGCGATCATGGGCATGCCGGAATAATAACAGGTGATCGCTCCGCTTCCACCCTTTTTTTGCTGCTCCGGAAACTTTACCATCACAGCGTTAAACTCACGCCGGAATTTCAGTTCCATATTATTATACGTGATCTTCTCAATTTTCATTTTTGCAAAGAGGTCAATCTGCAACGAGTCAAAATCTTCCACCACGTTGTAGCTGATCGTATTTTTTCCGCTGATGGAATGCCTTTTAACATCCACCTTAATATCGAGATCATAAAAGCTGACATCATAACAACTTCGTAACGCTGACAGCATGCCGCGCAAAGTATCCGCTCGGGTGAATTTTTGTAGGACTATTGTTTGTGCAGTTACAGGAACACCTGCGGTTAGTAAAATCAAAACCGCTATTCCAAAAGTGAAAAGTGTACTCCTTTCTTGCCTAACTGATGCGGCGTAATACTTCACACCGTCAGGTATATTATCTATTAAAAAGTGATGATTCATTGATTGATCATTATTAAAATTCAGAAAGCAAACAACGCAATTTTATTGAGGTTCAGCATCCTTTTCAAATTAACAATTATTGATGAATTCGCGAAAAGCTCTCCTATAACCACAGCATACAGAGGAGAAAGGCGCCTCCCGGAGGCGCCATGGGGTGATCACGAGTAATCCTGGCATATGCTCGCCCCTAAGAGAAAATAAGCCTGCAAGCGCGACCGTATGGTAGCTAAAGATCACTATTAGAAATTAGCCCTGTAAGGGCGACATTATGGTAGGACAATATTCAATAAGGACCCAATCCAGCCCTGTAGGGGCGACATTATGGTAGAATTATAAAAGGTTAATTTAAAATAAAGCCCTGTAAGCGCGACCGAAAAGTCATTATTCCAATTTTTAGTTTCACAACAATAAATTATATAATCGAATTTCCACCACGAAAAATCCATTCCACCAAAATCAGACGTCTATTAAAATACATCGCCCCTTTTTCCGTCCCCATTAAAGACATTTGTCCGCATATTGATTTAGAACACTTAATGAACTCCTTTGATAATTGTGAATGATGTCGCAGAATTATTACTTCACGAATTTTTTAAAAAGATTAATTCCCCTTTCACCGCCTGAATTATGAGCCGATTTATTCCATTGCTGATTGCTGCAACCGTTTTGTTTTTGCTTGATCTCTATGCTTTCCAGGCGATCCGTCATTCCATACCGGGGTTATCGCCTGCCGTTAGGAGGGTAATCACAGTCAGTTACTGGCTGATCACCGCTGCCACCATCGGCAGCCTTTTCCTGTTTGCTTTTTACAGTCCGTTCGAACTTCCTCAAACGATCCGTGTAATCTGGTTTGGTGCCCTGATAATTTTCTACCTCCCTAAGATACTCTTGCTGCCCTTTCTCATTATTGACGATTCAGGCCGATTGATAAGATGGGTGGGTTCTCTCCTTTCGCCACCGGCAACGCCATCTACCGGCAAAGCAATCACGAGGTCAGATTTTTTAATGCAGGCCGGACTGTTGGTCTCCGGCTTATTCCTCAGCGGATTGGTTTACGGTGTTTTCCGGGGTGGCTATAATTATACAATACGTCGGGCAAAAGTGAAATTGCCGCACCTCCCCGATGCCTTCAACGGGCTGCGCATTGTACAGATTTCTGATATTCACAGTGGTAGTTTTACGGTAACACATCCTTTGAAAAATGCTGTCGAACTGATTAATGAGCAGCAGCCTGACCTCGTTTTTTTTACCGGCGATCTTGTAAATAGTCAGACCAATGAAATGTTGCCTTACATCGACATCTTTAAAAAGATCAATGCAAAAATGGGTGTCTATTCCATTTTCGGCAACCATGATTATGGTGATTATAACAGTTGGCCGGATGAAGCTGCCAAGCAAGCCAACCTGCAGCAGCTTGTTGAGGTACATCGTGAATTAGGTTGGAAATTATTAAGGAATGAAAATGTGATGCTTGGCGAAGAAGGGAGTCAACTTGCCATCATCGGTATGGAAAACTGGGGGACGCGTTTTCAGAAGTATGGTGACATGACAAAATCGTATGCCGGTGCGGAGAAAGCCGCGGTGAAACTGTTGCTCAGCCACGATCCTTCTCATTGGGACGCAGAGGTTACGTCAAAATTTAAAGAGGTGGACGTTACTTTCAGTGGTCATACACATGGAGCACAAATGGGCATTGAGATTCCGGGATTTCTCAAATGGAGTCCTTCACAATATTTATATAAGCAATGGGCAGGTTTATACCGGGAAGGGAAACAATTTTTATATGTGAACCGGGGATTGGGATTTCTAGCGTATCCCGGAAGATTGGGAATTTCGCCGGAGATTACGGTGATGGAGTTGGTGAAGGGGTGAGTGGTTGTGTGTTGGCTGTTGTGTGTTGACAGATAACTATTGTCTGTTGGATAGCCTGTTTGCGAGTTGTCAATGACAATTAACTATTAACTGATGGCTAACAACTCACAATTGTCAACTGTCCATTGTCAATTGTTCATTACCTACTTTCAACATCCTTCCAGCAAATCAACGCCTAAGAAAATAACTCCAAGCCAGAGCAATCCTTTTATGAGGAAAAAAAGAAAAGCACCTATTCCAATTTTTTTAAACCAGGATTTCATGCAGGAGTTACCGTTGAGCGGGCAAATATAGTAAGTGTATAGCAGGTCGAAAAGTGGGCAATTGTTGAATTCATATATATAAAGGTGATGCAAGTCCTATCATCCATAAATGACTAATGAATGAAACCCTTTACCCAAAGTCAATCTGAGTGATAAAAGAACTCGTATCATCGAAGCCATAGAAAGGTACAGGCGAAAGGCGCCCCTTTGAGCGGCCACGGAGTGATCAAGATTTTATTAAACCAGTTCTTCATCAATCTGACTTCTTGATAAAACGTCTCAACAATGCCACAGAAAGGTACAGGAGAAAGGTGCCCCTTTGAGGGGCCACGGGGTGATCTTGATTTTATTAAACAAGTTCTTCAACAATCTCACTTCTTGATAAAACGTCTCAACAATGCCACAGAAAGGTACAGGAGAAAGGTGCCCCTTTGAGGGGCCACGGGGTGATCATGATTTTATTAAACAAGTTCTTCATCAATCTCACTTCTTGATAAAACGTCTCAACAATGCCACAGAAAGGTACAGGAGAAAGGTGCCCCTTTGAGGGGCCACGGGGTGATCATGATTTTATTAAACAAGTTCTTCATCAATCTCACTTCTTGATAAAACGTCTCAACAATGCCACAGAAAGGTACAGGAGAAAGGTCCCCCTTTGAGGGGCCACGGGGTGATCGTGATTTTATTAAACAAGTTCTTCATCAATCTGAATTCTTGATAAAAAGTCTCAACAATGCCACAGAAAGGTACAGGAGAAAGGTGCCCCTTTGAGGGGCCACGGGGTGACAAGCATTGCTCTCATTGCCTCTTTTGCACCTCAATTTTCGCAATCGCAATCTCAATGATTCGCACAACATTTTCAATATTATCGAACAGGACCTGATCAGGAATCCGAAGAATAGTAAACCCAAGCGATCTTAATTTACTATCTCTCCTCTCGTCTTCTTTAACTTTATAATCATGGCTGTAGCCATCTAATTCAATAATCAACAAGAGCTCTTTACAAAAGAAATCCACGATATAGTTTTCGATTGGTCTCTGTCGCAGAAAACGGTAACCTTTCATCTTTTTGTTTTGCAGAATTTCATGCCATAGTATCCTTTCACCCTTTGTGAGATGCTTCCGAAGTAATCCAGAGAAAAATTTTAATGATTTGTTGTAATGGAAATTGGAGTGCATAATTGCTACATATAAATGAGGATAATAGAATAATATCCAGGCAATTTACTAAATTATGTTTCATAATCTGTCACCCCGTGGCCCCTCAAGGGGCGCCTCACGCCGGTACCTTTCTGTCGCTCCGACTGGACTGTATTGATTAATTAGAAGTGTATTTGTTTGACATGTTTTAATTTCTCTGCAAGAATAATATCACCCTGTGGCCCCTCAAGGGGCACCTCACGCGGGTGCCTTACTGTCGCTTCGACTGAACTGTATTGATTAATTAGAAGTGTATTTGTTTGACATGTTTTAATTTCTCTGCAAGAATAATATCACCCCGTGGCCCCTCAAGGGGCGCCTTTCTCCTGAACCTTTCTGTCGCCTTGTTTGAACGGTATTGCTTAATTTGAATTAATGTGTTTTGCTCCTTCTTGTTTCACCCGATTAAAATCGAGTGCAATGGATACCAGTGTAACGTTTTTGATCGCCTTTGCATGCATTTTCTTTGTTTAGGCGCGCAATTTTTCATGGAGTCATTCAGGAGGAAACTCCTCTGCTGTGCGATGGGATTTATGCAATGCCATTTTTCATTGTTCAAAAAACTCCGGCCAATGATTGTTTGAAATAAATCCTTTATAAGAAAGGTGCTGCGGTTTATTGAAAATCACATCTCCCCATCGCCCCTCAAGGGACTAAGTAATGCTAATGTAACTAGTTGTATATAAGCCGTTAGTGAGATAATAATTATAAAGGGGTAAACATAGGGTAAACATTCTCTATTGTGCATATATATACTTCTTTTAAGCACCCTATTTCACTTAGTATGTTTATAGTTCTCCCTTTTGCCTTTGTTTTCCTCGAGTTTTCGCCGTTTTTAAGTATTGAAAAAACACTATGCAATGTCCAACTCTATATCTTCGTATCAATATCTAAAACTGTTCCTATGATTGAAAATAAAAGTAAAGAACTTGCGAATGATCAAATTCGAGAAGTACCTCATCATACAATTGATACAGCCTCAATTTTCATAAATGAGATCCGCTTTAGAAGCGACCCAGAACATTTCAAGGGTAAAAAAGCTCCGGATGAAATAACACAAAATCTTGAATACATAATTCGAGAGCTTTTGGTCAAATATGCTGAACCTACAGTTGATTTTTCAGAAGAGAGGAAAGAGTATTTAATTGCCAATTCTGAAAAATTTAATCAGCCTGATTTCGGCGTTGAACCATTCCGAACGGATTTTTTTGTAACAGCTAAGGATAGGCGTAGGGATAAGAAAGGAAGCAACCCTCTTTTACTCACAGGAGATAACAACTATTATTTTTATAGCTACAACACACCGTTTGTGGTTAATAAGAGCAAAATAAAAGAATACCAGTTTGAACTTCTCTTTGCATTTGCCTTACGCCATTGCGATTTGATGCAAATACATTCATTCCTACACTTTCAATTACAGAACAATTTCGCAGGCGAGCCAAAACAATTTCACCAATATCTTGCCCAGATCAATAGAAAATTCGGAAACACGTTATTTACAACTGAGCTATCTGATTCAATCAATGATTGGATTTCAGATAATGAAATGAGCATAGTAAAATCTGACGGAGAGAAGATCAAAACTTATTTAACTGTAAAGCAACTTGCATTCCTTTTCCGAGCTCTAAAAGAATGTAAGTTAATCGAG
Source organism: Chitinophagaceae bacterium (assembly GCA_016717285.1). NCBI lineage: Bacteria > Pseudomonadati > Bacteroidota > Chitinophagia > Chitinophagales > Chitinophagaceae > Chitinophagaceae bacterium. Next base: position 790,211 of record JADKFU010000001.1, on the reverse strand, counting down.
GGCAGTAACGCGCAATTAGTAGGCAGAGTAATTAGTAAAGCTTTTGATTCAAAGGCAAAGGAAGATATAAGTGCGGGTAATCTAAGCAAGCATTTCTATGAGCTTTCCGAAGACGCCGTTGAATTTTGGCTGTTGCTGTTTCCAAAATTAATGGCTTTTGCAAAAGAACAACAAGAAATAAATCGTAAGTAACTTATTGAATATCAAACAATATAGTTAGGTAGCGCTACCCCGTGCTACTACCTCAGTTTCTTCCATAGTATCATTTTTACTCCATGTTCATTTCAAATAAATTGAAACAATCATGGAAGTAATCACAATGGAATCCCAGGCATTCAAAGAGCTGTTAAGTCAACTACAGCAAATCAAAGCCGGCTTAGAAGCCCAGAGAAAAAGCCCATCAGACCCATTGTTGGATAACAACGAGGTCTGCAAACTGCTCAAGGTCAGCAAGCGAACCTTGCAGAACTACAGGGATAATGGCGACCTCTCCTTTAGCCAGGTAGGTGCTAAACTATTGTACCGCACCAGCGACATTGACGACTTCCTGAAACGGAATTATAAAAAAGCCTTCCATGCAAAGCCGTGAAAATATATCTGGGCGCAGGTTTCAGAACAGTTTCAAGGAAAATCATCAATAAATCAAACCACATGGCAAAAGAAAAAGTGATCAATCTATACATTGACGCAGAATGGTATTTAAACCAGCGCATCTTCCTTATCGGTTATTCCTATGACCGTAAAAACTTCGGACAGCTTTATGGCAAGAAACTTACCGCAAAGAATTTCAAAAAATTATTTACCAAAGTTACCGGCAGCGTTTTTTGTTACGGACCTGATACCGGAATGCTGGAAAAATTCTTCAAATGGAAGTTCAGAGATAAATTCCGGTGTGTAAAACCTGATGAAGGTTTTCAAAGACCATATCAAAACCGGCAGCTTCAAACTAAAGGACCTGGAACATAAATTCAGCATCCGGCGCAAAGTGATGAAATACAAAACCAGCATCTTTCAGATTTGGGGTGATTGGCGAAATCCCAAGAAAAAGAAAGCAGTGCTTCATTACAATAGGGAAGATGTGGTTAATCTGGTGCGGCTTACTTTCAAGATTTTTAAGAAATACAACGTAAAGAGCAAATATCTTGATACCATAAGGCTGAAATAATTTCATCCCTAACCTGGTAAAGTTTATCTAATTTTCATGTCGAAATAAGCAAAATTCGGTATGAATTTGAATATTGAGCATCTTTCACATCGCAATCCCAGCAACGATTACAGCCAAAAAGATTACCATCCGGGCGGGATGGTAATGCCGGGAAGGGAATTTTCAAATTTCTCCTATGATTTCGGTTTCAACGGAAAATTGAAAGACGATGAAATTAAAGAAAGTGGAAACTCTTTAGACTTCGGAGAAAGAATGTACGATCCTCGGATTTCAATTTGGTTAAGAATTGATCCAAGAGCATCTGACATGCCTGGTTATTCTTCCTATTCTTTTGCGGTTGGAAATCCTATTCTTTATATGGATCCAGATGGGGAATATCCTATCAGTATACATTTAAGAAGCTTTGCTCCATTTGATTACTTCGGTCCGGGAGCACTATGGGGTGGTGATGGTGATAATAGACCGTTTTCTACAAGTTCCCAATTCAGCTCTCGCATTAGGATGGTCACCAATTATGAAACTGAAACTCAGGTGGGGCAAAGCGCTGCATTCGGTTCGGCTTCTCATAGCAAGTATGGTGCCTATGCCTATTCTGATGCTTATTTGAACGATGGCAAGCGTCAAATTACTACGCAAGGAAGCAGTTTTGATCTTCACTTATATGGCAAAAATGAAGCGTTGTTTCCTTCTTCAGTGGGACCTTCTCCGGGTGAAAGAATGAATCCTACTTATGATATAGATCTTCATAACAGACTATCGATTGATGCAATGGATGGAATGCTTTCAATATCAGGACAGATTAACGGAGATCAATTTCCCTCAACGGAATTATTCGTATCTGATGATTACGGCACTTCAATATTCTTAGGTACGGCACCTACTTCATACGGACCTATAGAAGGTCCGACTAAACAATTAAGGGGAGATAAGGACTTACCAATGATAAATGTGAACATTCGGATCTCAGTGGGTGAGAATGGAGCTTTTCAAGGCGTTTACAACCAGGATAATGACGGCAATGAAATTATCATCTCTCCAGATGCTTGGAATAAACAATATGAAAATCAATCACCAATAAGCGGGCAGGACCAATGAAAAATTTAGTTTTACTTGGATTTTACATACTGAGTTTGATTCAATGTAAGGGACAACCTCCAGAAAAAAGTATAGTTCTTTTACAGGAAGGATTTACAGGCCCCGTAGCAATTATTTTTAATCAGAAAGATGGCCTTGAGCCAAGTATTGAAGACGGGAAAAAAGTTTATGAAATACCTAAATCTGGAATTCTAAGGACAGTAATTGAAACGAACTTGCGAACAAACGGAAATGAATACTATTATGTAAACAAAAACGGAGAAAGAACCCTTATTAAATATCTACTTCCCAGAGGACTGGAAAATGTGGGCGGTACTTTATCAGACACCAGCTTAAATGAAAATGAAAATTATGTTGCGTGTGAAGAAATGAGCGGACTTAACGATGGCAGTTCCGTTCGATTGTTTATTGTAGGAAAGATTAATGAGATGGAAAAGCTTAATCGAGAAAAAGAAAAGTTGCTTTTTAAACTCAATTGAAAAATCGTGTGCCGCGTTCGTCTTGATTGCTAAGGCGCTGGTCAGGATTTATTCTAAACCCCAGGATGGTAATTACTTAGTCTTACAATCACCTGTTCAAACCATTTCAATTCCAATTCAAGAACTACTATTAAGTTTATATTAATGAAATTATATACAATATTAAATCTATATATTTAAATGTACTAACAACCTTAGCCTTTTATCCAACTTAGTGACAATTTTTTTCTGAAATTACTTTTTTATTTGTACTACTATCTGTTTCTAAAGAAATGGTTGACCCTGTGGCATCTCCATTTGACACATTCACAATTTTATAAAAGGAATTTGGTCCCAATTTAAATTCATTGATTGCGACATTTACCTTCCCCATCATTCCAATAATTTAACATCATACTCATAAGAACGGGATTAAAAATCCCTCAGTAGACACTGATTACAAATCCGCGTCAACTGGAACTGTCATAATTTTCAGCTATGACAACGATACACACTAGGAAGGATTACGATTTGACAAAACTATTCGGCACGTTCATCACTGACTCCGCTAAAGGGAAGAGAATTCAGAAGAATGGCAAGAAAATTAAAGCAGGAACAATTAATAATTATTACTACCTCAATAAACTCCTCGTCAACTTTCAGTTTACAAAAGGGGTTACACTTAGAATCCGAGACAGCTCTCGCCTGACACAACGGGAGCAGTCCTCAGAGAGAAACTATTGGAAAAAGTTTTACAAAAAATTTACTGACTATCTTTATAATGATCTCGGACTCTATGATAATTATGTAGGGAGCAATATGAAAATGTTACGGACATTTTTCAACTATTTAAACACCGAAAAAGGAATACAGGTCGGCAATTTTCATAAAATGTTCTATATCCGGTGTGAAGAAATTCCTATAGTTGTTCTTTCTCCGGAACAACTGAATTTTCTAATTTATGATAATCAGTTTGCATCAAGGTTGACCCCGAGGCTGAAACGTACCAAGGATATTTTTGTTTTTGGGTGCACGGTATCTTTACGGGTTTCCGATTTGCTAAACCTTAATAGTTCAAATATTGAAATTATTGGCGGCTGTTATTACCTGAAAGTGACTTCCAAAAAAACGCAAATTTTCACCAGGATCAAATTACCGGATTACGCTATAGAAATCATCAATAAATACAATTGCAGAAGACATACAAAATTATTACCGGTCATCAGTAACCAAAACCTTAACAAAAATATTAAGCTACTTATTGAAACTGCAGGGTGGACAGATATTGTTGCTAAAATTCGCAGCCAACGAGGAATATCTGTATCTATTGGGAAGCACTCGAAATGCAAAAAGAGTCTTCGTTTCTGTGATCTTGTAACTTCTCATACTATGCGCAGAACAGCTATAACTACAATGCTTTCTTTAGGTATGACAGAGTTTATGGTGAGAAAGATATCTGGTCATTCAGCCAATAGTAAGGAATTTTTCAAGTATGTTTCACTTGCTCAAGTTTTTATTGATAAGGAAACTGAAATGATTTTTCAAAGCCTTTCCGAAAGGAAATTCCTGATTGAGAAGATGGTAATGAATGCTTAAATATCTTGCGGGAAAAAGCAAGTCCCGTTCGTCCGGATTGAGCTACTACGCTGGTCGGGATTTATTTTAATCCCGACCGATTGAGCTTTGGATTTTTAAAATATCATACTCATTAGAGCGGGATTAAAAATCCCTCTGCTCAGTAGACAATCACAATCAACTGTTGTTTCTTGTTTAACATTCTTGCGTTTTTAGATTTCTAAATCTAGATTTGTTCCTGTCCCCTCTTTAGTATTCCAATCCAAATTTTGTTGTGAAACTTTTGCCTTTGAAAGAAATCGGAAAGGGGCTTCGGTTCCTGGCAATAAAGGTTTAGCTAAATATTTTCATAGAGGATTCAACAGACAAATGCATTCTCCATGCAATCGAGAATCGTTTATTTTTGCAAACGGCTAATGTAATTTGAAAACTAAAGTATCTTCAAAACCTTGATTTCTAGCAGATATTTTATAAATAAATCCCGGCTCTAAAGTACAAACTTCAACACTGTTGTAGCCATCGTTTTGCTCAAACAAGCAAATATTTGGAGAACCCTTTTCATTAGGTGATTTAATAATAATTCTTTCGCAATTTAAACCCCCGAGACTGTCAATCTTACTAATTACTACCTGTCTAAGTATTCCGCCATTTTTATCCGTAATGCAATAATTTCTCATATCTAAATGAAGCTCAATTGGATTGCTACAACCAAAAAAATAAAGCAATACCAGTAATATAAGGAGATAACTACTATTTTTTTTCTTCATCCTTCTCTAAATTGGTTTTATAATCTTTGGCCAAATTTATTAGCGATCTATATGCCGCACTGTATTCTTTTTTGTTCTCATCATGCTTAGCTTGTTCTACTTGACTCAAGAGATCAACAACCCTGTTACCATAAGAACCATCTTCTTTTTTATAATATTGAGCATTAAAAAAGTTATTAAAAAGATATTCCTTTTCGTTTGCGCCCTTCTCAATTTCTATTTTATCATGAAGTATATCCGCATCAAAACTCATACTTCCTGCTACTTTTACAGCAACGTCTAAACCATAAGAAAACATCCAGCCTGCGACTGCCTCTTTGTATTCACTCTCGTTTTCATAGTCCTTACCAAATGTTTCGATAAACTGATTCACATGAACGATTTCATGTGATGTTTCTAGAAGCCAACCTACACCGCTCTCACCTTCAAAATCTTTAGTATAGTTTATATCAAAACCAAGAGTGATTGCTCCTGATCTATATCCTGTTATTCTATCGTGTAGGTTTTGATTAATTTTAATGTTTGCTTTCGCCCCTGCCAACCAGTATTGCTTCCCATATAGTTCAGCAAATAGTCCTATAACTGGAAGAGTGAGTTTTGTTTCTCCACTATTATTCTTTTTAGCAAAATAGCTTGGTTCTAATCCTTCAAGATCAATAAAAGCTATAGGGCTGTTTCCTGCGAAATGATATGGACTATAGAACGGGTATTGCTTTTCGAATGGGTCAATTGATTTGAAACGCCCTATTCTTGAATCATAATCTCTAAATTCATAGGTGTAAGAATTTCCTATACCATTTATTTCATTATCCATTTCCTGATTTTCGAATCCGAATCGATAATTTTCGTGGGAGAAATTTCTGTCTGGCATTACCATCCCGCCCGGATGGTAATCTTTTTGGCTGTAATCGTTGCTGGGATTGCGATGTGAAAGATGCTCAATATTCAAATTCATACCGAATTTTGCTTATTTCGACATGAAAATTAGATAAACTTTACCAGGTTAGGGATGAAATTATTTCAGCCTTATGGTATCAAGATATTTGCTCTTTACGTTGTATTTCTTAAAAATCTTGAAAGTAAGCCGCACCAGATTAACCACATCTTCCCTATTGTAATGAAGCACTGCTTTCTTTTTCTTGGGATTTCGCCAATCACCCCAAATCTGAAAGATGCTGGTTTTGTATTTCATCACTTTGCGCCGGATGCTGAATTTATGTTCCAGGTCCTTTAGTTTGAAGCTGCCGGTTTTGATATGGTCTTTGAAAACCTTCATCAGGTTTACACCGGAATTTATCTCTGAACTTCCATTTGAAGAATTTTTCCAGCATTCCGGTATCAGGTCCGTAACAAAAAACGCTGCCGGTAACTTTGGTAAATAATTTTTTGAAATTCTTTGCGGTAAGTTTCTTGCCATAAAGCTGTCCGAAGTTTTTACGGTCATAGGAATAACCGATAAGGAAGATGCGCTGGTTTAAATACCATTCTGCGTCAATGTATAGATTGATCACTTTTTCTTTTGCCATGTGGTTTGATTTATTGATGATTTTCCTTGAAACTGTTCTGAAACCTGCGCCCAGATATATTTTCACGGCTTTGCATGGAAGGCTTTTTTATAATTCCGTTTCAGGAAGTCGTCAATGTCGCTGGTGCGGTACAATAGTTTAGCACCTACCTGGCTAAAGGAGAGGTCGCCATTATCCCTGTAGTTCTGCAAGGTTCGCTTGCTGACCTTGAGCAGTTGCAGACCTCGTTGTTATCCAACAATGGGTCTGATGGGCTTTTCTCTGGGCTTCTAAGCCGGCTTTGATTTGCTGTAGTTGACTTAACAGCTCTTTGAATGCCTGGGATTCCATTGTGATTACTTCCATGATTGTTTCAATTTATTTGAAATGAACATGGAGTAAAAATGATACTATGGAAGAAACTGAGGTAGTAGCACGGGGTAGCGCTACCTAACTATATTGTTTGATATTCAATAAGTTACTTACGATTTATTTCTTGTTGTTCTTTTGCAAAAGCCATTAATTTTGGAAACAGCAACAGCCAAAATTCAACGGCGTCTTCGGAAAGCTCATAGAAATGCTTGCTTAGATTACCCGCACTTATATCTTCCTTTGCCTTTGAATCAAAAGCTTTACTAATTACTCTGCCTACTAATTGCGCGTTACTGCCCTCGATTAACTTACATTCTTTTAGAGCTCGGAAAAGGAATGCAAGTTGCTTTACAGTTAAATAAGTTTTGATCTTCTCTCCGTCAGATTTTACTATGCTCATTTCATTATCTGAAATCCAATCATTGATTGAATCAGATAGCTCAGTTGTAAATAACGTGTTTCCGAATTTTCTATTGATCTGGGCAAGATATTGGTGAAATTGTTTTGGCTCGCCTGCGAAATTGTTCTGTAATTGAAAGTGTAGGAATGAATGTATTTGCATCAAATCGCAATGGCGTAAGGCAAATGCAAAGAGAAGTTCAAACTGGTATTCTTTTATTTTGCTCTTATTAACCACAAACGGTGTGTTGTAGCTATAAAAATAATAGTTGTTATCTCCTGTGAGTAAAAGAGGGTTGCTTCCTTTCTTATCCCTACGCCTATCCTTAGCTGTTACAAAAAAATCCGTTCGGAATGGTTCAACGCCGAAATCAGGCTGATTAAATTTTTCAGAATTGGCAATTAAATACTCTTTCCTCTCTTCTGAAAAATCAACTGTAGGTTCAGCATATTTGACCAAAAGCTCTCGAATTATGTATTCAAGATTTTGTGTTATTTCATCCGGAGCTTTTTTACCCTTGAAATGTTCTGGGTCGCTTCTAAAGCGGATCTCATTTATGAAAATTGAGGCTGTATCAATTGTATGATGAGGTACTTCTCGAATTTGATCATTCGCAAGTTCTTTACTTTTATTTTCAATCATAGGAACAGTTTTAGATATTGATACGAAGATATAGAGTTGGACATTGCATAGTGTTTTTTCAATACTTAAAAACGGCGAAAACTCGAGGAAAACAAAGGCAAAAGGGAGAACTATAAACATACTAAGTGAAATAGGGTGCTTAAAAGAAGTATATATATGCACAATAGAGAATGTTTACCCTATGTTTACCCCTTTATAATTATTATCTCACTAACGGCTTATATACAACTAGTTACATTAGCATTACTTAGTCCCTTGAGGGGCCATGGGGTGATCGCAATTAGCTTTTTTGCTCTCCTTATTTTTTTGTTTTGCTTAAATATGGAGTTCATATTGAACTTCATGGAAATAAGAAACTGTCACCCCGGGGCCCCTCAAGGGGCACCTCACGCCGGTGCCTTTCTGTCGCTCCGACTGGACTGTATTGATTAATTAGAAGTGTATTTATTTGACATGGGCGTGATCGCGAAACCGTCATCAACAAAAACGGTTGTGCCGACTTTCATCAACACAACCGCATCTCAAAATATTTAAACGGCTAAAACTCCAACGCCAATCCGGCAGAGGCAGGATACACTACCGGGCCGGTACCGCTTTCAAAAAATTCCGACAAACTATAATTCACAAATAAGCTGGCCCAACCGTAACCGATTCTTCCGGTAATGCCATAACGGAAACGATTCAGGTTAAAGTCATCGTGCTGTTTGATTTTATCATTGCTGGTGGATTTGGTTTTGGTGTGTGAACCAATCAGGTATTCACCAAAACCGCCGGCCGCAACATGAAATGAATGATTGAGATTCGACCTATTGGATTCATACCGTAACATGAGCGGAATGCCAATATAGGTGCACGACAATTTATTCTTTTTTAAAGCAGATTCACTGGATTGAAAGGCCACTGAATCAATCCTTGGAATCATAGTTTCTTCACTGTTATATTTATAGGAATTGAATTCAAAGTAAGCACCGTAGGAAAACCAGAGGTGATGATCGATGAGGTTGATCCGCTGATTGAACAGATGCAAATTAACCACCCACGACTTGCCCGGGTTAGGTTCTAAAGGACCATAAGGTTCAGGAAAATTGGAACTCAGTCCGGATGCAAAATAATTATTGAGACCAATGTCGAACAAAAGAAATTTGGTTTGAATATTTTTAAGTTCTTTCATGTTATCTTCATCACAACAGTTTTCATCACGGTAAAACTTTACATGGTCGTTCCCGCCTTCACCTTCATCCACTGATAATTTCCACTTACCCAGTCGTACTTCCGTGCTGTCATCTCCCGCGTAAATTTCCATGGTGCTGTTTTCATCGCCCATCATTCCGGGTGGCGGTGGAATGGGTGGAACAGCGAAATTCCACATCATAGTATCCGGTTGCGACCAATCACCATCCTTCATTTGTGATTCCATCTGCGCAAGCGAGTCGCGAAGTTGACTCATCTCTTTATCCATCTGTGATTTAAAATCATCCATTTCTCTTTTAAACTGATCCTTCTGCTCCGGTGTCCAGCTATTTTGTTGCGCAAAACCTATTATCGGGGCAATTAGCAACCACAACTGAATTATAATTTTTTTCATGACGTAACTGGTATTTTAAAAAAAGTGATTTTGTTAACTTTTAAAAAACTGGTAAAAAGGAAGCATCTCTAAAATTTGTTGATGGCGCTTTTCGTGATGGCCAGGGTAACTGTATCGATCTCTCCATTCCTCTTCCATCTGCAAATGCTCCATCTGATTTTCTAATTCCTGTAAGCGGGGAGCATCTTCCGGGAACGGGACTTCAGGCGGTTCCGGACCTTCAAAACGGAAATGGAAATCTTTGAACTCATCGAGTGCCTTGCCCCATCCTTCTTCCAGTTCCGGTATAGCCGGCATTTCAAACCGGAAATCCCTTTCTCTCCATTCTTCAAGCGCGTTATCCAATGCCTCCTGCAAATCAGGAAGGGGTGGAACAGGTGGTAAATCAGGAAGTGGCGGCAGGTTCCACTCCGGCTTTGTATCATTGAAACCTTCGTGAAAGGCTCCTTTCAAATCTCGTGCAGCGGCAGACTCGCTGAAACGACGGCTCAATGCTGCAACAGAATCCTGCAACACTTTCATTTGCTGCTTTAATTGTTGTTGCATGGTTTCCATCTCCTTGCTGAATGTTTCCTTTTGCGGAGGCTGCGGCGGTTGCGGCGGTAAAGGCGCATCAGGTTGTTGCGCCATTAGCAGTTGTGGAAGCATGATGACAAATAGTCCAAAAAACAAATGTTTCATAAGCTGTTAGTTTTTAGTGGATGCATTATTTTTATTCAGGAACTTATGGTAGAAAGAAAATTTCCTGGTTTGAATGGAAAGCGTCACCGGTTCCTTTTTCTTTGGCTGCTCTGCGACGTCAGATGACGCTTTAACCAGATCACCGCGACCGCTTAACTTCAGAATTTCTGTGCCCACCACAGAAGCTATGGAAAGCCATCCTCCCACTGTATTATTGTTACTGTTCGCAGCGGTTTGTTGCGGTGCCGCTACCTCTTCATACACAGGCACCAGGTAAGGTGCTTTTGATGTTCGGCGATTTTCAGGTAAAGCACCGGGCATCCCAACCTCCATTGGCTCCATTACTGAAGCAATCGCTGCATATTTGATTTCCTGATCTGCTGAAGGAATAACAGATTTTTTAACGGTCTTTACTTTTGACTGACTACTGTTTGAAGGTGTTGAAACAGCAGGCTGCCCGGTCGAACCAGGAAGTGTTGCAAGTGCATCAGGAGAATTATTTTCCGTTAGATCTGAATCAACTGATGGAACAACAGCAGGATCCACGGTTTCATTTTGAGCCACCTGAACATCCGATGATCCCGGCATCCGTTGTATTCCTTTTACGAAGAACAACAGAAGTAACCCGGCGGCAACAGCGGCGGATAAAATGTAACGGGCATACATTGGAATTACTTTACGCGGTTGTTCTTTCTTTAATGCTTTCTTATCAGGAAAAACAATCGTAGTATCTGCCACCAGCCTGGTTGCCTTGTATGCATCCAGTTGTCTTGTGAAAGAAGGGTTTTGCTGCAGGAAAATATTTACTTCAGCAGTTTCTTCCGCAGAAAGATCCTGTTCTACATAACGCGCAAAATAGTCCTCATAATTGCCGGCATGAACAGATCGTTTCAGCATTGCCTTAGCAGGAAAAACAAAAGTATCATCGGGCTGAAGTACAGTGGAACGAAAGGCATCAAGGTCGTTATTCAACTCAGGATGCTGTTGCAGAAAGCGTTGCACTTCTTCCACTTCCGTTTTCGACAAGTCGTTGTCGATGTAACGGACAAAGTACGATTCATAATTCTGCAGATTGATCTTCATATCAGATCGCATTTTCAGGTGTAACTAAAAAATTCTTTAAAGCAGTGCGTGCACGAAAGATGTACACTTTCACCTGCGATTCATTCAATCCTGTGATTTCTCCAATCTCCTCATAACTGTACCCTTCATAATCTCTCAACAGTACAACAGACTTTTGCATTTCGGGCAACTTTGACAATCCCAATTCCAAAGCGTCTTTAGCACCTGTAAACTGGCTGCTTCTCCCCTGCACCTGCGTATGTTCATCCGTTAAATCCGCATCATTCTTCCGCTTCCTGAACTGATCGATCATGTTGTGATAAGCCACCGTGAACAGGTACGACCTGCTCTTGGCATAATCTACATGCTCGTGATTCTTCCACATAATCTCAAAAGCATTTTGCACCACATCCTGTGCATCATCGCTGTTGCGTATATTTTTTAGAATGAAACGATATACGCGATCAGCATACTGATCAACAGCTTTGTTGTATTCCTGCGGTGTCATCCGGTGGTACGGCGGTTTGGTTTCCGAAAAGTTACAGTTTATAGGGAAATTTCCGAATAATGCACCTCCTCAAATCGCCAACACCCCTTCTCACACTGGTAATCGTTTCCCCTATTCCCCTTAAAATTAATTACAGTTTACAAGTGCTGTTCTCTTTCTTCGCCTTCCGCACCGCTTTATTATTTCTACCATCCTGCAGTTTCTGATCAATCAAACGTGCAAGGGAAACCAAAGGCGCAGGTGTTATGGCCAGCATCAACTCTTCCGTTTCCTGTTGCATCTTGTCCAAAACAGCACTATGCTGCTTGCCCACCGTTGTTTGTGTAGCCCAAACATAATCCACTGTTTTAGAATTTTGTGACCCTAAACTTTGAGCACTCACTAATTGATTGCCGAGTAACACTGCAAAAGTTGTTATTAGAATAATTTTTTTCATGGTTATTGCTTTTGTTGGTTTGACAGTAGGACGGCGACATCTTCTTAAAAGTTACAAGCACTTCAAAAAATTCATTCGGACGCCGTTCTTACTCCGGATATTCATTGTCCGGCTGGTATTAACCCAAAGTGCTGACATATACTATTTGAATGATCGTTGCGTTTTTCATTCTTTTTCAAACTCCCCTTCCAGGTTTGATGCTTTGTAAACTGCCTGATTATTCAAGTAACAAATTGACGTTGCAGACGCTATAGCACTATTCTACACTCATCAAACCATGTTGCATGAAACAAACTGCTTATCAGTTCCTGATCTGGTGCGCCGGCTCCAACCCTGACGTTCTTTCAAAATGTCCACGATCCGAACACATCAAGCACGCGGGCTACGGCACGTTAATTCTTATTCCTGCTGTGCTTGCTCTGTTTACGATGACCTATGCCATTTCTACATTTACAGAACATTGGTATGAATTTATTCCGGCGGGTATTTGCTGGGCTGTTATCATTTTCTTTGCTGACCGCTTTTTGGTTTCTTCATTCCGGAAGGCTAATAACCTGCGCAAACCCGGTTCACAGCAACGCGACATTGAAGTAAAAAACCTGTTGCATGATTTTTTCTCCTTTGCTTTTCTGAGCCGCTTTGTACTTGCAGCATTTATCGGTGTTGGTATCGCACATCCGTTTACGCTGCTCTACTTTCATAAAGATATTGAACAGGTAATGGCAGCCAACAAAGTACAGGCCGAGCAAATAATCCGAAATGACCATGATGCAAAAGCAGCTGAACTCAAAGAAGTGATTGCAGCGAAGGAAGCCGATGTACAATGTCTGCGCAAATTGTTGATCTATGAACAATCGGATGTAAAAATTAACACCGACTGCGGATCCACATCAGGAATTCCAGGTTATCAGAAAAGAGCGGCTACTATTAATCAGCAACTCGCACAAACCGAGCATGAATTAAATGTGCTCTATGCTCATGACAGCACCAACAAAGCAACCGCAGCATTACTGAAACAGGAAGCGCTTACGAAATATGCAAACACTTTCAGCAATGGTTATATAGCGAGAGAAAACGCACTTGTACAACTGGAAAGCATGCCCGGCTCCAATGCAAAATCCGTGAGATATTTCCTGATTGCTTTCCTCGTATTGATTGACACCCTTGCTGTTTCCTGGAAGGCTTTTGCGAAACGTGGTCCTTATGATGATTATCAGCATGTGCAGGAAGATGCCGTTACCGTAGAAACGCAATTGCAACTGATGAAAAACCAATCGGAGCTGGAAAGCAAGGCTCAACTCCTTTGGAAGCAGCCCGTATAATTCAGCATAAAATAATCAGGAAGGTATTCCGGAACAAAACTTCAACGCGACTTTTCAATTATAAAAAGCTGTTTGGATACAACATGGAAGCAGATGCAAAAAAGTTTGTGCTACCGCTCAATTTATGAATGCTCCTTTTGCTTGTCTTCTTCCTGCTTTTTAAATACGCGGAACTCTTTGATCATTCGCAGGCCTGCAGGAATGGTAACGATAACGATAATGGCGATCACAATCCAGGTGAGATAATCTTTTAAGAATGGAAGGCTACCCAGATAGTATCCGGGAAGCACCATGGCGAGAATCCAAAGCGCAGAACCAAAAAAAGTGAGCAACAGAAACCGTCCGAAATGCACTTTGATGAGTCCAGCAATAATGGGCGCAAAAGTGCGGATGACCGGAAAAAATAGTCCGATGGTTAATGCAAGCACGCCATACTTTTTATAAAAAGCTTCCGCAATTGCGAGGTGTTGTTTTTTGAAAAACGCAGAGTCTCTTCGTTGATAAAGCAGCGGACCTGTAGTGCGTCCGAACCAATAACCCGTTATTGTTCCTGAAAACGAAGCGGCAATTAAAGCAGCACTTATTGTAAAAATATCCTGATGCAACACACCGGAAGCAGCCATCACGCCGGTTGTAAACAGCAGCGATCCGCCAGGTAAAAAGAAACAGAAGAACAATCCCGTCTGTGCAAATACTAAAAGCATGATCAGCAGCAATCCACCATTGCGAATGAGCGACTCAGGATTGAGTTGTCCGGTAATGCTCTGGGTTAGGGTTTGAATTTCAGCAAGTAATATCATGGTTGTTATCCTTTTTTTTCTAATGGAAAACATGGAAACACAAATTATGTTGCCACGTAAACCAGGATGTATACGGATTTTTTTGAAAAACGAAAATTATAATGAATTGGAATCAATTGTCTTCTAAGCTATAATAATGCCATGGAAGCGAGGTAGAGCACGGAATTTATTTTGAAAAAAGAAAATTTCATTGACCGTGATTTTTTTTGACTTATGAGCTATACTAATTTTACTACGGAAGCACGGATGAATACGCAAAATATTTTTGATGCTTGCCGGGCTTTCGTGTCAATCATTTTCAAAGCAGTTTCATTACCTGAAAATATACTATAGAATTCTGCGGCACGTTCAATATTTCATGTTTATTCAAAAGTCAAAATTCCTGCTTTTTGTTTTCCTGCTATCAGGTACTATTATGATATCGGGTTGCGCAAGCACGAAGAAAGACTGCAGGGGTCATACAAAATATAAACAGGAAAACGGAATCTGGTTTTAGAATTTTCCAACTATATCACTGATAAACTCTTTTCCTGCAAAACAATAATGATCATACAGAACGCATCACCATCTGATTATTCTATCAAAACTGTATTGGCACCGTAGGTTACTTGAAAGGAAGGCATGATTTTATTTCTTTTCCTGGTTTCCACATTTCCATTTACCATCACAAGTCCCTGCTCAATCGCTGCATTAGCTTCAGCTCCTGAACTACACCATCCCATGAGTTTCAAGAGTTGATTCAATTTAATGAAGTCGCCTTTTATTTTAAAGGAATCCACGCTATCTGTACATTGATTTTAGAAGCTGAAAAAAATATTGTTATCCTAATCCAAAACGATCCGGAACAATGGCTCCTTTCTTTACAACCACAATTCCATCTTTCACGGTAAGAATATTGGTTTCCATATCTGGAAGGTGACTGCCGCCTTTAATGTGTACATCGTTGCCGATATAACAATCTTTATCGATGATGGTATTCTGTATGTAACACCGGTCACCGATTCCAATAATGGGAATGCCTTTACGAATCGATTCTTTGATGGATTCGAGTGTCTGAAAGGAATCATTACCTATTATATAGCTGCTTACAATCACACTCCCTTCACCAATCCTTGAACGTATACCGATTATAGAACGGTCGATTTTGGCAGCTCTTACAATGCTGCCCTCCGCTACGATGGACGCATTTAACGTGGTACCCGAAATTTTTGCAGGTGGCAGCATTCGTGCATGCGTATAAATCACATTTCTGTTATCGAATAAATTGAAATCCGGAATTTCATCGGTGAGTGCAAGGTTGGCTTCAAAATAAGAACGTATATTCCCAATGTCCGTCCAATAACCTTCATGCTGATAACTGAGTATTTTATGGTTACCGATCGACTGCGGAATTATTTCTTTTCCAAAATCTGTTGCATCAATCTTTTCTTCGAGCAGATCAATAAGGGTTTTTTTGTTGAATACATAAATGCCCATCGACGCAAGATATTCTCTTCCCTGCGCCTTCATTGAATCACTTACTTCTGATGTCCATGCCGGCAACAATTCCTTCTTTGGCTTTTCAATAAATGATTCAATAAATCCTTCCGCAGTAGTTTTCATAATGCCATATTCCGGTGCGTCCCTTCCATTAACCGGAATGGTAGCAATAGAAATTTCGGCTCCCATTTTTTCATGATAATCCAACAGGTCCATAAAATTCATCTGGTACAATTGGTCACCTGAAAGGATCAATACATATTCATAATCATTGTTGTTGAGGTGATGCAATGATTGGCGTACCGCATCAGCCGTTCCCATAAACCACCTTGGATTATCGGGCGTTTGCTCCGCGGCAAGAATATCTACAAAAGCTTTGCTGAAAGCACTGAAGTGATAGGTATTCTTGATGTGCTTGTTCAAGGATGCTGAATTGAATTGAGTGAGCACAAACATTCGTTGTATACCCGAGTTGATACAGTTGGAAACAGGTATATCCACCAGCCGGTACTTTCCGGCAATCGGTACCGCGGGCTTTGAACGTGATGCGGTAAGCGGCGATAAACGCGTTCCGGCTCCACCGCCGAGAATAACTGCCAACACTTTTTCCTGTTGCATAATATTTTTATTTCCGTTTGATTAAAAAAATTTAAGCCACTCTGATCTGAACCTTCAACTTAAGCATTTGCAAATGAATGTTCATTGCATTGACCGGTATAATTCCATGTAAACTTCTGCAGCATGATCCCATGAATGATCAAACTTCATTATTTTCTCTTTAACGCCTGACATTGACTGCTTGTCGTGATACAATGTCAATGCTCTTTCCACCGCTACATCAATAGCCGCAACCGTAATCTGTTCGAACCGGATTCCAAATCCATCTTTTTCAGCAATGTCAGTTACCGTATCCTTCAAGCCTCCGGTGCTTCTTACTATTGGCACTGTTCCATACCGCATAGCGTATAACTGATTGAGTCCGCAGGGTTCTACACGCGAAGGCATGAGTAGAAAGTCTGCACCTGCATACATCAGGTGCGCGAGCTTTTCATGATAACCAATGTAACAATTGAAATTATCAGGCAAATCTGATTTTAAAGCATTGAGTGCATTTTCATATTCATTCACCCCACTGCCAAGCACCAAAAAATTCACGCCTCTGTTTTGTCGTATTACAGTTTGCCGGATGCTGTCGGCTAATAAGTCGCCGCCCTTCTCTCCCACCAATCGTCCGATAAAGGCGACCAAAGGAAGTTCATGATTCAATTTAAAAGAATAACACAGCGACTTTTTGTTCACTGATTTTCCATCGTTTACTGTTGCCACATTGTAGGTTGTTTCAATCCATGTATCCATCTCAGGATTCCATACATCAGCGTCAATTCCATTCAGAATTCCCTGCGACTTCTGCTGCTCATCCCTTATAAGTTTTTCAATACCCAGCGCATTTTGCCTGAGTTCCACAAGGTAGCCGGGCGAAACAGTTGTAAACCTCCAGCAACATTTTATAGCACATGCCATTGGATTAATGTTATTGTTCCACTCCAGCATACCGCGTTTCCATTCATCAAAAGCCGGAAGCAGGTTGATCTTATCCATTCCAATCTGACCTTGATACTGCGCGCTGTGAATAGTGAATACTGTTTTTATTTCTTTCAGGTGATGGTAACTGTTGCCATAATTCATCATAAACGGAATAAGTCCCGTTGGATGATCATGACAATGAACAACATCAGGTCTTTCCTGCCGGTTGCTCAACCAATCCACTACGCAAATCTGAAAGCCGAGGTGACGTTGCAGATCGTTTTCATAACCGTAAGGAAGTTCTTCATTCAGCAGACCTTCAATTTCCGTAATGAAAAGTTCAAAACCCAATGCATCAGTAGCTTCTTTCCTGATCTTGTATTTGTATTCCACCGCTCCTAGTTTAAACGCACCTTCAGCTACATTGTTCCAGCTATGATCGTGATAAAATTTATTATAATAATGTGGCATCACCAAGCTGGCGGTGGCACCTGCTCTGTTAAGGTATTTAGGTAGTGCACCGGCCACGTCACCCAGGCCACCTACTTTAGCGGCAGGATAACATTCAGCACTAACATGTAATATCTGCATGAGTGGAACGGCGTTTTGTTGAATTTACAATGATACTAAAAAGATTATACGCAAGCAATGATGATGACAAGTGTTAACTTATAGCTTGTTTAAAAATCATTTTATCAGTTTTTGAGGTGTTACTGTAGCTGGTGGTGAAGACTTAACCACCAGTAAAACCGCCAATGCCTGCACCTTCAAAAGGCCCGGGATAAACTCCGGCACTATTTTAATCCAACGCTAGTCGTTCAACAGTTAATTAGTTCCGGAAATCTTTCTTGTAGAAAAATCAAGGCGGCATTTTAAATCATGAATTAAGGAATTGGTATACTCACAGGATGCGATCCTTTATAGGTAAAATAGATTTTGTTGCGCATCTTTACTTCCAGTTTTTTTTGCTGAATGAACACTGCTCTTTTAAGATTACTGAATATCAAACCATCGGAAGCCTGGCTGGTACGCAACCTGTTTTTTTGCAGTTGTTCCAGAGTATAGGTATTGCGATGCTGTTAACTTTATCCAATGCGTTATTTCTTGCCGAATTCAATGTAGATGAGCTTCCTAAGGTATACATGATATCCGGCCTTATATTGCTGGTGGTAAATTATGTATATGCAAAACTTGAACACAAGCTGCCGATTCAGCGGTTGATCCTGTACATTCTCATTACATCTGCCGTTTCAATTTTGATCATCCGCATCCTGATTTATTCGGTGGAATACCGGTATGCACCGGTTGTTTTACTGATCTGGTACCAGGTAATTTATTTGTTATGCAGTAATTCTTTCTGGGGCCTTGCTTCGCAGGTTTTTGATGTGCGTGAAAGTAAACGGACGTTCAGCATTCTGAGTGCAGGTGATACACCTGCTAAACTGTTAGGTTACCTCTCCATTTCCGCGTTTGCAGGTACGTTGGGAATCAGCAATTTCCTTTTTATATCCGTGTTATGTTTTATCATTTCTTATCTTTTTATGCTATGGATTATTCGTACCAAAAAGGTGGATTTCAAAAAGATTGCGCATCATGTTGTTCACAAAGAGACGATTCATGCCGTTAAAACTCCCGGCCCCATTGAAGTCGTTAAAAGTTTTTTCGGAAACAATCTCATTCTGCTTATCTCCATTCTGTCCTTTATTGTGGTGGCTTCTCTCAACGTAATCGATTTTACCTTTTTAAGCGATGTGAAACTGCAATTTCATGATGATGTGGCATTGCTGACTTTTCTGGGTCAGTTTTTAGCTGCCGGAAGAGTGTTTGCGATTCTTGCAAAGATCACGCTTACGAGCAGGATTGAACGGCAACTGGGCATCAAAAAATCATTGCTCATTCTGCCGGTGTTGTTGATAGGGTTTACCATTTTCGTTTTAGTGAGCAAACGCCTGGAAGGAAATGTAACCTTTTACCTGTATGCTTTCGGCAGCATGGTGGTAATTACAGAAGTATTGAAATCAGTGTTGCAGGACCCACTGCTACTTGTTCTTTTTCAACCTTTGACTCCCTTGCTCCGGTTGAAGGGACACCTGATATCAAAAGGTATTCTGGCTCCACTTGGACTCCTGGCGGCCGGCGCATTTATCTTCACAAGCATTCAACTAAGTGGTTCGCTAAACATCACTACCACCTGTTATCTGCTGCTGCTGATGTGTGCAGCATGGATAGTAGTGGTGTACCTTCTCGATCGCCAGTATATTAATACGCTAATTGAATCTCTGAAGACAGGTTTCTTCCGTGGAAATTTTTTGCTGTCTAATGATTCTGCTGTCAAGCAACTGTTGTTTGAAAAAATGAAAAGCAAACGGCCGCTGGAAGTGATTTATGCAGCCGATACACTGGAAAAACTTGACAAGTCGGCCCTGAATGAAATTGTAAGTGTATTGCTGCATCATGAAGAAGAGGCCGTAAAAAAGTTTGCGCTAAAAAAAGCCTGCGAGAGCAGGATCGTTTCCGTTATACCTATTGTGCAATCTTTGTTGAATGAGGAGGTGTCTGATGACTTGCGGATCGAATGCCTGATTACATTGTCAGGGCTGCATGAAGATCAAACCGACTTCCTGCTCAACTACCTGGATCATCCAAACATTCAATTGCAACAACAAGCGATGATTGCCCTTTTCACCAGTGGTGACATTAATTCAATTATTGTAGCAGGCACCAAGCTCATGGGCTGGATGAATCATAAAGAGGAACAGTTTCGCATACTGGCCGCCGCGACTATTGGCAAGGCCGCCGACAAAAATTTTTATAATTCACTCTCCAAATTGCTCAATGATCCGTCGCCGGCTGTTCAAAAAAGAGCGATTGAAGCAGCCGGTGAAATTAAGAGCAACAGGCTGATACCTCTTATTTTTGAAAAACTGGAAGATCCTGCCACTACGAGCACAGCTATAGGAGCATTGGTTTCCTGCGGTGATGAAGTGTTCCGTTTTTTTCCTTCACCGGAACATTTGCTTCAGACGAGTTTAAAATCTGTACAGCGCTATATTAAAATTGCAGAACGCATCCCCGGAGTAAAAGCAGGGACGTTTCTGGAATCCATTTTACTTACGGACACCAGAGTGAAAACGATGGTGATTACGGCGATGAAAGAAATGAGTTATGCTGCGCCTCCGCATATGACCGGGAACATTCAAAAATTAATTTATACTGAGCTTGATGCGGCCGGTGGTATTATCAGTTACCTGAGTGTATTAGGAAAAGGTGCTGAGTTTGAACTGCTTTGCAACGCCCTTATTACGGAACTTAAAACCTGTGAGTCCAATATTTTTCACCTGCTCTCCTTTATTTTTGACAGGGCAAAATTACTGAGAGCATTTGAACACCTCCGTTCGGGAAGAAAAGAAACCTTTGCGAACGCCATTGAAATTATTGACCTCGGTGTCACTAAAAAAATCGGCAGCAAGTTCATTCCGGTCATTGAGTATTTACATCTGCAACAAGAGGCAGTTGAATCAACATCGGTTAACGCAGGTGAAATATTGTCGTTAATAAAAAAGATCATCGCTAACTCTCCCGTGCTGTTAAGTTCCTGGACGAATGCCGCGGCTATCTATGTAATGAATCAGATTAATCATGCTGAAAGTGTTTCCTACCTTTCTACCTTTGAAACCAATGGCGATTACCTTGTAGAAGAGACGAGAAATTTTGTGCTGGCTAAATAACCATGTGTTATGCTGTTAATTGAAAAAGTTCTTATACTAAAATCGCTAAGTATTTTCGAAGAAACGCCGGAGCCGTTATTGGTGGAGGTGGCATCTATACTGGAAGAGTTGCAGCCCGATCCGGAAACCACATTATTCAAAAAGGGTGAAACGGGCAATTGCCTTTACATTATTTACAAGGGCGAAGTAAGGATACACAGCAATGAACATACGCTTGCTATATTGAAGGAAGGAGAATTTTTTGGTGAGTTATCGTTGCTCGATACTGAATCACGTTCAGCTTCAGCTACTACGTTAAATAATTCTTTTTTATTAAAACTTGATCAGGAACCCTTCTATGAGTTAATGTCGAATCGTGTGGAAGTGGTAAAGGGTGTTTTGAAAATACTTTGTAAAAGGCTGAGAGAACAGAATGAGCTTAATGCCGCATTAAAAGCAAAACTCTCCACCGCCATAAATTAAGCTCCAACCGACTTCCGGATTTCTGCAAGATGCAGGGCTTTAACATCTTCCCGGAGACTATTTGAAGACTTGGTAAAGTAATGATGGGTTTCGAGAAACTGAATCTGTTTCTGGTGAAAGTCATCTTCATCCCTTACAAAACGGTAGGCCCGCCATTCGAGGTACAAACTTTTACCGGTGGTATAAAAATCATGGCGACCGAGATAATCAAGATCTGCATCACAGATAATTTCTTCCAGAATATTTTTCGGACGCTGCGGAAGTTTTGTAGCCATGATCAGGCTGCAAATTTTTTTAAGTTGCTCAGTATTCAATCCAAAAGCCGGCAGAAATTCAAGTGCTATTTTACAACTTCGTTCTTCATGATCACGGTAGATATAGAGAAATCCTGTATCATGAAATAATGCCGCGATGTGCAACAATAATAAATCTTCCGTATCCGATATTTTTTCTTCTGAAGCAATGCGCAATGCTTCATTTGTTACATCAATTGTATGATGAACGCCATGATAAGTCAGACGCGGATCGAGTCCGCGGCGCAACTTCTCAATAATGAATGTTTCTATTTTTTTCAGGTCGATCAAACAGGATAACTGATAACAAAAGTATTTAAATTCATCACTTTCAGATATTTCTTGCTGATTTTTTTATTAGCGCTGAATTTTCAGTTCACGCAGTATTTTTCGTTTGAAAAATCCCGTCCGGCATCCTTTCTGAATGATTAAGCATGGAGCGGCATTATCATTCTCGTCCATATTCCTTAAATAAAAAATCCCTTTCGGTTGAATGAAAGGGATTCTGAATGCTATTAACCTGTAACTGCGCTACTATTCGGATATCACCTCAAATGCTACCTCCACATTCACATCTTTATGAAGATTGATGTTTGCCTTGTATTCTCCGAGCGTGCTTATATCGTCAGGTAATGTGATTTTTTTACGATCAACCGGAAGATTGGATTGTTTCTTAATGGCATGTGACAATTGAATGGTAGTTACACTGCCGAATATCTTACCACTGGTACCTGTTTTGGCGCCAATCATGTACTTTGTATTCTTTAATACTTCCACCACACTGTTGATCTGTTTGAGCAACTTTTCTTCACGCCTGGTCTCCTGCTTCATACGCTCTTCCAACATTTTCTTTTGCCCTTCGTCAGCCACTACAGCCAGTCTTTGGGGAATAAGAAAATTACGTGCAAAGCCGGGGCGAACCTTTACCAGTTCATTCTCCCTGCCCAATTTATCTACGTCTTGTAATAAGATGAGTTCCATAATTCGGTTACTTTAAAAGATCAGTTACATAAGGCATCAAAGCCAATTGGCGGGCGCGCTTTACGGCTTCAGCCATCTTGCGTTGGTATTTAAGTGAATTACCACTTAATCTGCGTGGCAATAACTTACCCTGCTCGTTTACAAACTTCAATAGAAACTCCGTCTCTTTGTAGTCTATGTATTTGATTCCGTTTTTCTTGAAACGGCAATATTTCTTTTGCCGTTTAACGATTTTAGGAGCGGTGAGATATTTAATCTCCTTGTTTCCGCCACCCATCGTTCTGCGTTTAGGCTTGGGCTGAAACGCTGTTGAGTTCTTTTTCATCTTTTGGGTCCTTCTTTTTTCCAACTAAACCTTTACGACGGCGGTCATTGTAGTCCATGCCGTATTTGTCCAGTTTCACGGTGAGGAAACGGATGATATTCTCATCCCGTTTGTATTCCACTTCCAGCTTACTGATAAGCGTAGAAGGGCCGGCAAATTCCATGATATAGTAAATACCATTGGACTTACCCTGGATTGGATATGCCAGCTGACGAAGACCCCAGTTACGTTCTTCGACAATGGTTGCGCCGGCATCAGTTACCGTTTTGGTAATCTTAGCAATCTCCCTCTTCACATCTTCTTCTGAAAGAAGAGGTGAGAAAATGACTACCGTTTCATAGTTATTAGGCATTGTGTATGCTAAATGATTTTAAAATTCGGGACGGCAAAGATAGACAATGACATTGGAAAAACAAAGGGAACCACAAATTTTGCCAACAAGGCGGTTCTGATGCGCATTATAGCAGTATATCCGCTTTATTTAAAACACTGTGGAAAACATCACGATCATTATGGCATGCAGGAAGCGTTAGCCTTTGCCCGGCGCGATAACTCTCACCAGGCGCACATTACTTAATTGGGTTTCAATGGCCACTTCAGTGCATTCACCATTTATATAAGTGTAGTGATTTACATTCCCATCCGGCAGTTTTAATTCATAAGTGCCTTTGTTGCTTTTCGATAAAGGTACCTGCTGCAGGAAAGCCTCCGAAAAAGCGGTTGCCTTGTTAACCGGCTCTTCGAAATAGAGCTGAGACACACAATAATTGATCGTCCCTTTGTAAAAAGTGGTATCACGGTCCTTATTCACCATTTGATAGCGGACGTCCTGTTTTAAAATGGAGTTATTCACTTTCACTGTTCCATTTAAAACCCGTTTCGCATAAGCGTCTGTCAATACATTATTCATAAAAGTATTGCGGACTACAATATCTGCCTTAAATGAGAAAACCACACGCACATCAACATGGGTTTCAATCCGGTACATTTGTTTTGCACCATCGGCTATACTGATGGCCACAACCGTTCCTATTTTATCCTGGCCGCGGAAAATTTCAAACACAATTGCTTTTTCCTGGTATTGACCAACAGCCTGAAGCGGGAAGATCAGCAACAATACTGCTGATAAACAATTCAGGAAGAATTTTCCGCTGTTAAATAAATTCTGATTCAAAAAGGTTTTCATAAAAAAGCAAAGTACATAAAAAGTTTCCGGAATACTTCGTACAGTTAAATCAGTTCCTCGTTGGAAAGCGCTGAATATTTTTCTCTTAAAAATCAAAATACCAGTGTGGAATTACCAGACGCCATCTAAAAAAGGCAAAAGAGCAGTGTCATTCCGAACTTGTTTTCCGAAGGATCCTTTGGAAAATAAATTCAGCAGGACGCATCAATTTTGAGATGGCTTCTAATCAAAGAGTGAAGTAAATCCGAACTTACTTCCATCAAATAATCCTTTATCGCTCAACTTTAATTGCGGTATTACCAATAATGCCATGAACGATAAAGTCATAAATGGTGCCGACAGCCGGGAACCAAGTTTCTTTGCCTCGGCATCCATATTTTCATACGCTGCCGCCACTTCAAATGCATCTGCATTGGTCATAATTCCCGCAACGGGAAGCGGCAATATGAAGGTTTCCTTTTCTGAAACAACTGCTAATCCTCCTTTCGAATCAATGATCGCATTTACAGCCTTACAAATCATCTCATCCGAAACACCTGCTGCCAATATGTTATGACTGTCGTGGCCTACACAGGATGCGATGGCACCGCTTTGTAATCCTATGTTTTTTATAAATGCGACTGAAGGCTTTGCATTTGCATAACGATTGACAACAGAAAATTTAAGAATATCGTTGGCGACATCCGGCATTAGTTCATTTGCTGAATTGATAAGTTTGGAAAGTGGATGAAGGAAGGTTTGCGTGATAAGCTGGCCGTCGGATGCTTCGATTACTTTTATGGATGGTTCACGACTTGAGAGTCCTGGTACTGGTGGAAATTCTTCCCCGTAGAAAATTTTAAAATCATCCGGTTGTTTTTTATTGCAATTAAAATTATTGATGGTTGTTGTTGTTACTTTTTCAATCAGGCTTTTTCCATTTTCAGCCACTAGAATTCCTTTGATATAGGTTTGAAGCACCTTCAGTTCATTCAGGTTATTTACAACAATAAAATCCGCTGAATCGCCTTCGCGAAGCAAGCCACTTTTCAATTGGTAATGATTGACCGGATTAGAGGTTGCGGCGCGAAATACTTTCCAGAAATCAATTTTATGAGACAATGCACGAATCACGAGTTGATTGATATGCCCACGCATCAGGTCGTTGGGATGCTTATCATCAGAACAGAACATGATCATTTCCGGATAATCATTCAGCAATGGTATCAATGCATCGAAATTTTTAGCGGCGCTTCCTTCCCTGATCAGCACCTTCATGCCGTGTTGAATTTTGAACAGGCCTTCCTGGTAAGTGAAGCATTCGTGATCTGTGCTGATTCCTCTCGCAATATATTTCAACACTGCATCACCGGTTAAACCCGGAGCGTGTCCGTCAACCGGCTTACCTTTTTTTTTAGCTGCCGAAATTTTTTTGAGCACTTCCTCATCACCTGCAATAGCGCCGGGATAATTCATCATTTCAGAGAGATACCTGATCTCATTTATT
The DNA here is from genome assembly GCA_016717285.1 of Chitinophagaceae bacterium. Taxonomy (NCBI): domain Bacteria; kingdom Pseudomonadati; phylum Bacteroidota; class Chitinophagia; order Chitinophagales; family Chitinophagaceae; species Chitinophagaceae bacterium. The sequence goes on along the minus strand of JADKFU010000001.1, from coordinate 764,374 downwards.
TCGAGCAATTTTTCAATTTCTGTCGAATCCATTATTGCTCCTGCTGTTTCAAACATCGTAGCCGGCACACAAGACGGCGCTCCGAAATTGAAATGAAACGGCACCTTGCTTCCATTTTCAAGCATATACTCCACGCCTGCTGTTCCCATCACATTGGCAATTTCATGCGGATCGGAAACGGTAGCCACTGTGCCATGAATTACAGCCAACCGTGCAAACTCTGATGGAATCAACATGGAACTTTCTATATGAACATGTGCATCCACAAATCCAGGCAGAATATAATTGTCAAATTGCAATTCATACAGCGGATTAATTTCCTGAATGAAACCATTCAGAACAGTAACTTCTCCCGGGAAAATTTTTTCTGCATACAGATCTGCTATGTTGCCTCTGATTTTCATATTCGTACATTTCCTTTTACTGTGTTAACAAAGCGGTTTAACACCATTCCATAAATATCACCCCTGCTAAATACAAAATTCCACTTTAATCATTATAACTTATCAGGAAGTTAATTTCACGTTGACTTTTCTCTCTGTAAACTATGGAGATTATATTTGTTCAAACTTGCTAATGATGAAATGGATTACGCGTGAAAAACCGAAGATTGACCGAATAGCATGTCCGTGGCTGATCAGAAACTTCATTGATAAGAATGCTGAGTTTATCTATGTCCCGTTTAAAGAAGTAAAACTCAAAGCAAAAAAACTGAATTCCATTCCTTTTGATATTCCGGATGTGGAGTTCACGCATTATGGCGCTTATTGTACGTTTGATTATTTTGTAAAGAAATACAAGATAAAAGATCCGGCTGTACACGCAATGGCCGTTATCATTCGCGGCGCTGACACTGACCGGTTTGACCTTGCACCTCAGAGTGCGGGCTTGTGGGCGATTTCAGCAGGACTTGCCCACACTTTTAAAAATGATCATGACCTTCTTGAAAAAGGAATGCTGCTTTATGATGCTTTGTACAACTGGGCAAAATATTTACAGAAAGAAAAGCATTCATGGCAGCCTGATGAAAATCTGTTGTTGGAGGTAATAAATAAATTCATGCATCAGAAGCCAGGCTCTCAAAAAAAGATTCCTGCATGGGCGCGTGAGTTGAAAGAAATTATCCAGGATAAAATTGATACTGATTTAAGTTTAAGCTTGAAAGAGCTTTCCAGAACTTTAGATGTGCATCCGGCCTATCTCAGCAGGGAATTTTCAAAATATTTCGACAACCTGTCATTTGGCGATTATATCCGCAAATTGCGCATTGACAAAGCCATTCAATTATTGGAAACTCAACAATACAGCCTTACACAAATTGCTTACCTCACCGGATTTTCTGACCAGAGTCATTTTACAAGAATCTTTAAAAAGCATACTGGAACCAACCCTTCGGCTTTCAGAAAAAAGGTCTCAAAAAGTAAAGCAAATACAAAAAGTTAATTCCATCCTATTCTATTGATTGAGCATTTGATAGCATTGCATCATTTATTTGCAAATAATTCTCATGGAAAAAAAATCATACACTTTACAATCTATCGTCCTCTATTTTCTAAAACTCGGTTACATGGGATTTGGCGGTCCCGTTGCATTAGTGGGTTATATGCACCGCGATCTGGTAGAAGAAAAAAAGTGGATCACAGAAGAGGAGTATAAGGAAGGCATGGCACTGGCACAACTTTCACCTGGTCCACTGGCGGCACAACTTGGAATCTATCTTGGCTTTGTTGATTATGGAATATGGGGAGCCACGCTCGTTGGTATTGCATTCGTATTACCTTCCTTCCTGATGGTGCTTGCTATCGGTATCGCGTATAAAATATATGGAGGATTACCATGGATGCAGGCTGTTTTTTACGGTGTGGGAGCCTGTGTGATTGGTATTATTTGTTTGAGCGCTTACAAACTCACCATCAAATCAATCAGTAAACTTAATGCAGCAGCCATGCAAAAAAACTGGTTGCTATGGTTCTTTTATTTCTTTGCCGGAATATTTACGGTCATCTCACAATCTGAACCGGTGAGTCTGTTTATTGCAGCGGGACTGCTTTATATGCTGATCAAAGCACCTCCGGATTTCTTGAAACGTAACCTGACGTCCTGGGTATTTTTTCTTTCTGCACCCGCCTTTATTTTTTTAGATCACCGCGAACGACTTCTTGACATTGCTTTGTTTTTTACAAAAGCCGGTGCATTTGTGTTCGGCAGCGGATTGGCCATTGTTCCGTTTTTACATGGTGGCGTAGTGAATGAATTTCACTGGCTGAATGAAAAAGAATTTCTCGATGCTGTGGCTGTTGCCATGATCACGCCCGGGCCTGTAGTGATTACCGTTGGATTTATTGGATATCTCGCTTCCGGGTTTGTCGGTGCAGGTGTGGCTGCCCTGGCAACATTTCTTCCCTGCTATTTACTTACAGTTATTCCTGCACCTTATTTTAAAAAGATCTCTAAGAACACTTCTATCAAAGCATTTGTAGATGGCATTACAGCTGCGGTTATTGGCGCATTGGCTGGTGCAGTGATCATTATTGCCGTCAATACGTTTACACAGAATCATTCAGTCGTGATTGATATTCCATCTGTATTGATTGCGATTATTACTGTTTTCGCATTGCTAAAAGTTAAAAAACTCACCGAACCCATTTTAATTTTAATTGCTGCTATGCTTGGATTGGGATTGAAATTATTTCTGCTTTAATTTTTTTATCACAGCACAACCAGTAGCACAGTTTGCAAACGTGAAACGAATGAGGGATGTTTTATAGATAATTTTAAACAACTGTTTTTTTGCAGCAACAGCTAATGCTGAGTTTCCTTTGTAGTTTCATTGTTAATTTAGCATGCATTTTTAAAAACATGTTTTTTTGAATAATGATGGGCTTTTGTTTTCCACAACTGCTGTTTATTTTACTCTACCTTTTTTCCAGCCCGGCTAATTTGTCAGCTCCGGCGAGTAAAAAGGAAGCATCACTCATGACTCCGTTTGCTCCCGGCAATAAAATTAACGGAGCAAGCATTGTCGGTTCATCCAGCCCAATGGATGAATCAGAATTCAACCGGCTCGACTCTCTGCATGTTAATTATGTATGCCTGCTCCCGTTTGCTTTTGTGGAGGAAGGAAAGCCAAAAGTTTATTACAATACAGGATTTCAATGGTGGGGTGAAAGGCCCGAAGGAATTGCTTCGTGCATTCGCATGGCACATGCTCATGGCATGCGGGTGATGGTGAAGCCACAATTGTGGGTGAGCCATGGAAAATTTACCGGTGAACTTACTTTTAAAAGTGAGGCCGAATGGAAACAGTTTGAAGAGAGCTATTCGAGTTATCTTTTTCAATTGTTGGAGGTGGCAGATTCATTACATGCAGAATATTTTTGCCTGGGCACTGAACTCAATTATTTTGTGAGGGCAAGAAGCTCCTACTGGTCGTTACTGATAGATGCTGCAAGAAAACGTTACAGCGGCCAACTTACCTATGCAGAAAACTGGGATTGTTACGAGGATTTTCCATACTGGAATAAGGTAGATGCGATTGGTGTAAACGCTTATTTTCCACTTTCCGATTCTAGCACACCGCCTGTTGAGGAGTTATTGAATAAATGGGATCCACATTTTCAAAAAATGAAATCCTTAGCAACGAAAACAGGAAAACAGATTCTTTTTACGGAATATGGTTACCGAAGTATTGATTATGCTGCGCAACGACCCTGGGAATCTTATACCGACGGCATCATGAACCTGCAGGCACAACAAAACGGATATGAAGCGCTGTTTGAAAAATTCTGGCAGGAGCCGTGGATGGCAGGCGGTTTTTTCTGGAAATGGTTTGATGCACATACTGATGCTGATATACCTGTGAATCTTGATTTTACGCCTCAAGAAAAACCTGCAATAAAAGTGATTCAACAATGGTATAGCAAGCACCAATAATTTATTCAGATAATACATGTAATTGCAACTTTATTCATTGTTGCGCAAATTTCTTTCGCCCGATTCATGTCCTCTCTTTTCGCTTTCTTTGCACCTCGCGCTACGGGTTACTAGATGAAAGATATTACGATAAAGATGAGTCTGGGCATGCTTTGTTTGTGCTGCACCTTTTTTGCAGCAGCCCAACCTGTTGCTTCATTTTTAATCAACGCACCGTCTTCCACTTGTACTCCTGCAACCTTTTCATTTTCTAATCTATCATCAGGTGAAGGTGCCCTGAACTTTGACTGGCAGTTTGGAGACAACACAGCTACAGATACTTCGACAAATCCTTTCCATACTTACCAGGAATGCGGAAGTTTTGAAGTTATATTATCTGTCACAGACACTACAGGACAAATAGCCGCAGACACGCAACAAGTAATAATTAATTGTACACCGATTGCTGCGTTTAATTTTTCTCCAACTGTTATTTGTGATTCTGCAATGGTTCATTTTACTGACCTCAGCGTGCCTGCCGATTCCATAGTTGCATGGCAATGGAACTTTGGTGATCCTGTATCCGGTGCAGCTGATACTTCTTTAATAAAGAATCCGACCCACTATTATCATACGCCGGGTTTATTTAATATTTCTCTTTCTGTTACTTCTATTGCCGGTTGCTTATCAGTCGCAACAGATAGCATTCTGGTAATCCAGCCTCAAGCTTATTATGCACTAATGAATTCAGCCTGCGTAAATGATTCAACTTTTTTTATTGATCTCTCAACATCACAGGATGCGATAGTAAGTTGGTTTTGGAATTTTGATGATCCCGCCAGTGGGAATAACACTTCCAACGTACAGTATCCTGCTCATGTTTTTTCGCAAGCCGGCGATTATAATGTACGCCTTACCATTTCCACTGAAACTGGCTGCACCAATGTATGGCAAAAATATATTCATGTATATGGCTTGCCCTTAGTAAATGCAGGAAGTGATCAGTCAATGTGTGCTTTTGATTCGGTTCAGCTTGAAGCCTCCGGTGCTCTTGTTTATGAATGGCAACCTGAATCACTGTTGAGCAACGCCCTTGTTCCCAATCCATTTGCTTTCCCTTTGAACACACAGGATTTTTTTGTAACAGGCACTGATGAAAACGGATGCTCAGCACAAGACACAGTAAAGGTTACAGTACTTGCACTTCCTCAAGCGAGTGCAGGAAATGATACTGCAATTTGTGAGGGGACTTCTGTTTTGTTAAATGGATCCGGTGGAATTTCATTTCAGTGGTCTCCTGCCAATACGCTGGATAATGATACGATTGCTCAACCTCTCGCAACACCTGACAGTAACACAACCTATATTGTAACCGTCAAAGATGAATCAGGTTGTTCGGCAAGTGATTCAGTTACTGTTCAGGTTTCGCCTTTTCCTGTTGTAAGTATTTTCGGAATTAATGCTCAGTATTGTTCCAATGGAGACAGTGTTGAATTGAATGCACTTCCTTCAGGCGGACTTTTTTCAGGTGATGGCGTGATGAATAATTTCCTTCATCCTGCGATGCTATCGGCAGGAGGTCCTTACTCAATTGTTTATTCATTCACCAATGAAACAGGTTGCACAGCAGATGACACTGCATTATTTTTTATTGTTGCTCCAATGCCAATCACCATTTCAACCACTGATTCGCTATTGTGTCTGAACAGTACTGCAATCTCATTCGAACTCTTTCCTGAAGGAGGAATTTTGTCCGGCAACGGTATTAATAATAATCTTTTTGATCCATCGCTTGCCGGAGCAGGCTTGCACCAGGTTTATTATCAAGTAACAGACACAAATAATTGTAAGGCCTTTGATTCCCTGAAAATAACAGTGTTTGAATTACCTGCAGTGTCTGCAGGAAATGATACAGTGATTTGTTCGGGTGATTCAATTGAATTACAGGCAACCGGCGGATTGAATTATTCCTGGTCACCGGCAGCTTCGTTAACTGATTCGGCCATCAGCAATCCTGTAGCATTTCCTCTTGTCGCCACTCAATATGAAGTAATGGTGGTTGATAGTAATGGATGCAGTAACAAGGACTCAGTATTGATTACCGTTTTCAGCATAGCAAATGTTGATGCAGGAATGAATGACACTATTTGTAAAGGCGACACTATTCCGTTAACCGCAACCGGCGGTGCAGCTTATGCATGGTCGCCTTCCGAAGGATTGAGTGCTACCAATATTTCCAATCCATACGCTTTCCCGGAAGTTACTACTATGTACACTGTAACTGTAAACTCAGGAAGTTCATGTCCGGGATTAGATTCTGTATTAATTACCGTCAATGCATTACCTGCAGTAAATGCAGGCAACGATCAATCATTGTGCAATGGAGATTCCGTTCAGCTAGCTGCATCAGGCGCTACAAACTACACCTGGCAACCTTCCATTAATTTGAGCAATAGCGAAGTGGCAGACCCATTTGCATTTCCTGAAACTTCAACTTACTACACAGTTGCCGGAACCGACACCAATGGGTGTTCTGCTATTGATAGCGTATTGATCAATGTATTATCATTGCCAGTAATTGATGCCGGCAATGATACTTCTATTTGTGCTGGTGATACCTTACAATTGTCTGCTAATGGAGGAATCAGTTATCAATGGACGCCAGGGATTTTTTTGAGTGACGACAGCATTTATAATCCTTTGGCTTTTCCGGATACGAATACAATTTTTATCGTAACCGGAAGCAATGCCGCTGCATGTTCCAACACTGATTCTATTCATGTATTTGTGTTGACTTCAAGCCAGGTTGACGCAGGAAATGATACGGCTATTTGCAAAGGTGACAGTGTAACACTTCATGCCAGCGGCGGACTTTATTTTTCATGGTCACCTTCAGAAGGATTAAGTAATGATACTGTTGCTGACCCTGTTGCATATCCGATCAATACAACAACTTATACTGTTACTGTAAGTGCCGGGTCGGATTGCACATTTTCAGATACCGTCAAAATTTTTGTGAATGAACTGCCGGTGGTAGATGCTGGAATAGATTCTGCAGTTTGTCCGGGTGATTCATTGCAGTTGCTGGCAAGTGGTGCGCTAATTTATATTTGGAATCCTTCTGCATCATTGAGTGATCCGGATATTTCAAATCCATGGGCATCACCAACTGTTGCAACCGCTTATTTTGTAACCGGAACAGATGGCAATGGATGTAAAAATTCGGATTCAGTCACCATCAATTTGCTGAATGCACCCGTTGCAGATGCCGGAGTTGATACTGCAATATGTGCCGGCGACAGCATCCTGTTACAGGCCAGTGGCGGAATAACTTATTCATGGCAACCTGCTTTAAGTTTAAGCAATGCGTTTATTTCAAACCCTGTTGCGAAGCCAACAAATACAACCGCTTATATTGTAGCTGTAAATGATGGTGGTGCATGTTCCGGATACGATACTGTAATTATTACAGTATATCCATTGCCTGTTGCAAATGCAGGTGATGATCAGACAGTTTGCGCAGGAGATACTGTTCATCTGAATGCGACAGGTGGTGATGCCTATTTCTGGACGCCTGCAACAGGTCTTTCTTCAGATGTTATCAATAATCCTTCGGTAATTGTGAACACGAGTATTACCTATCAGGTAACAGTAACCGATCAAAACAATTGCAGTTCAAAGGATACTATTCACCTTGAAGTGGTGCCACCACTTATGACTTCCGTAAGTAACGACACATCCATTTGCGTTGGCAGTTCAGTACATTTATTTGCGGGCGGAGGCACATATTACAGTTGGTTCCCTGCTTCAGAATTAAATGATCCGATTTCCGCATCGCCAATAGCAACTCCTTCGGAAACAACTGCTTTCACGGTGGTAATCTCAGATGGAATTTGTGATATGGACACCTTGCAAGTGATGGTGTTGGTATCCACTCCAATAATTAATGCAGGGAATGATGTAACTATCACGGCGGGAACTCCCTATCAATTAAATGTGTCAGCTTCTGCAGGTGACTATTTATGGTTGCCGTCGGAAAGTCTGAATTGCAGCAATTGTATTAATCCGGTTGCAACACCATTGGTTACTACCACTTACACTGTTTCTGTAACTGACTCAATTGGCTGCATTGCAAGCGACGATATTACTTTAACGGTAGGTTGCGATGCAGCGGAGATTTTTATTCCGAATGCCTTTACACCAGATAACAATGGACACAATGATGTGTTGTTTGTACGAAGCACGGGAATTATAACTGTAAATTACTTTCGCATCTTCGACCGTTGGGGAAAAATAATTTTTGAATCGAATGACATTAATGAGGGTTGGGACGGAACGTATAAAAATCAACTGATGCCTCCGGGAGTTTACTTGTATACTTTGAAAGCAACATGTGGTAATGATGAAGTGATTGAGAAACAGGGAAATGTTACTTTGATAAATTAAGAATTGAGAATTAAGAATCAGGAATTAAAAATGATGCTAACCAAATGCCCAATGACTAATGACTAATGCCAACTAACAACTGACAACTGACAACTGACAACTGACAACTTGCTACTCACAATTTCCATAAAAACAAAAACCCTCCTCCTTGCAACAATCTTCCTGATTGCAACTACGGCAGTTTTTGCGCAGGACAGTCATTTTTCGCAGGTGTATGAAATGCCGATATTACTCAACCCCGCACGTACCGGATTTTTCAAAGACAATTACCGGCTCTCAGGCATTTATCGCAGTCAATGGAAAGATATTACACAACCCTATAAAACATTATCAGGCGCACTGGACCTGAATGTGCCCGTTGGAAAAAATAAAAACAACCTCTTCGGATTTGCCATCATGGACTTTGCGGATAAAGCGGGCGATGCGGATTACAGTACCAACTATATTGAAGCGGCACTGTCTTTCCACAAAAATTTCGGATCGGATTTCTCCCACTACCTCGGGTTTGGATTGATGGGAGGTTTTGCCAGCACCAGTTTTGACATTTCGAAATTAACCTTCGATGAAGATTTTAACGGAGGCACCAATATGGATCTACCAACTGATAACAATGCCACTTATTCAGATTTATCAATTGGCGTCGAGTATAATTACCTGAATGAAAATACCCACTTTAATATCGGCTGCTCAGTGTTTCATCTGAATCAACCCCGCATCACTTATTTCAACAACGATCTTTCTGTGATACACCGGAAGTTTGCAGTGAACGCAGGGCTTGCAAAAACGCTTTCAGACCTGCTTGAAATTGAGCCGCGCATCGCGTTTTTTCAACAGGGAAAAAATACGGAGTTACTGCTGGGTGCAGATCTCAAGATTGTACTTTCGAAGAGCAGCAATTCAAATTATGCACTTTATCTTGGCGGATACTACAGAGTGGGTGATGCCCTGATTCCCAAACTCAAGATCGATATGGGTGATCTTGCCTTTGGTTTGAGCTATGACTTCAACATGAGCGGCTTGTCTGAAATAAATCAGCTTGCAGGAGGACCGGAGCTTTCAATCTCCTTCACCGGAAGTGTTAAAGGCGTTTCTGCAGGAAGAATTTACAATCCAAGATTTTGATGCAAACAGTTCAAAGCGGAATTCGAATCAGAACCTGAACCAGATAAACTTTCTCTTTTTCTTCTCTCCTTTCAATGGTGATTTCGCATATCCCGGAATATTTTCAGGACGTAAAACCGGTGGAGAAATGAAATCACTCAAACCATAAGAACTCAACAGGTAGTTATTGGTATTATCAGCAAGAAACTGCTGTTGTTTTTCAATATCGAAATAAAATTTGCCAATGCCCTTCGCAAGATAACTTCCCTTTGTGAGCAGCTCATGCTCTATGATCATCACATACTGCTTCACTTTTTCCTTTGCACTTTCATAGTTGCAACTTTCTTCACTTGAAATATATTGTATCAGCAGTTCATCCTGCGCCGCTACATTCTTACTGAACGAAAGTGATTTGTGCGGCGGCTGAAACAAATGTTGTGTCGGATGAACTGTGGCCGGCGCATAAGCGGTCTCCAATGTACCAAAGCCGGGAATCACCACACAGTCTTGGTACAACAATAATTTACAGATGTAATCAGTAACTTCCATAAAGGCAAAAATCGGATCGTAAAAGTAATTATTTCATTGTGATGGTTTTTCTCATGTTAAGTTATGGTTAATTTCAATAAATTAGCCGCTTGCAAACCCGCTTTTCATCTTTACATTTTACCTGATATGAATCTACGCTTACTTTCTGTGTGCCTAATCCTCAGTTTTTATCGCCTTACTGCCCACAGCCAGCAGATCACCTTTTCTGAATTGAACTATAACTCAGATTCCACCATCAATTCGGGCAATTGGGTAGAACTATTTAATTATGGAAGTACCAATATTGATCTGGGTGGATGGTTTCTTAAAGATGATAACAATGTCAGTCTCTTCACTTTTCCAACAGGAACAAATCTCGCCGCGAATGCACGACTTGTTGTAGTGAATGATGTGGCAAAATTCACGGAGCAGTTTCCGCTCATCACTAATTACCTGGGTGAAATGAGTTTCAGTTTTGGAAACAGTGCTGATGAAGTGCGGCTCTTTGATAATAACGGTACATTAAAAGTCTTCATGAGTTATACCGATACACTTCCCTGGCCAAACGCGGCAGACGGCACAGGCCGCACACTCGAGTTGATTGATCCTTTAATTACACCTGACAATGCAGACAACTGGTTTGTCGGCTGCATGAAGGGTTCTCCGGGAAAAGCATTTTCAGCCTGCGATGATGCACTCGTATTTTCTGAAATCAATTATAATTCCGACACCTTATCAGATGCCGGTGACTGGATTGAGTTATACAACAAATCAACAAGTGGTGTCAATCTCACCGGCTGGAGCTTTAAAGACAGTAATGACGGTTCACCATATTTCTTTCCAACCAATACGCAGATTGCATCCGGTGCCCGTCTGGTGATTGTTCACGACCTCGTGAAGTTTCAGTCGAGACACCCTACCGTAACAAATTATGTGGGGCCCTTTACTTTCAATCTGAGTAACGATGGTGAATTAGTAAGACTCTTTAACTTTTCCGGTAAACTCGCCTTTTCTGTGGTGTATGATGATGACGGCGACTGGCCTGAAGGTGCTGATGGTGGCACTTATACACTTGAATTGCTCAGTCCCACAGGGAACATGAATAGTTTTGCAAATTGGTTTATCGGTTGTCCGGAAGGTTCACCAGGAAAAGAATATACACCCAATTGCAATGTGGGCATTCCGCCATCGATTCCTGCTTCTTTTGCAGTAACCACTTCTTTACAATATGATATAATGACTGTTCACTTTTCAGGAAATGAATCCGGAAATGAGAAGACAATCGCAATCTATAATATCTTAGGACAAGAGCTTTTCCATCAGCAATCTGCTGCGCAGCAAATTGATATCAGCACAGGGGATTTTTCAAAAGGTATTTATGTGCTTTCAGTCCGGTCAGCGGATGTTCAATGGTCACAAAAGTTCTTTATCCATTAAAATCATGGACACACGATTGAAAATTCATTACTCATTTTACTATGGTGTACTGCTTTTAGCCGGTATAACGTTCTTTTTCTATTCGTGTACAAAAGGTCCTGGCGAAGGAGGCACTTCCACCATCAAAGGAAAAATTTACATTCAGGATTACAATGGTGCCGGCCAACTGCAAGCGGAATATTATGCGCCGGAGGAAAGAGTGTACCTGATTTTCGGCGATGATGATTTTTACGGACTTGACACGAGAACCAGCTATGATGGTACCTATGAATTTAAATATCTGAAAAAAGGAAGCTACACCGTATTTGCTTATTCTGACTGTGATACCTGCGCTTCCTCCGTTACACCAGCTTCTATGCAGGTTGAAATTTCTGAAAACCATGCGACAGTAGAATTGGAAGATATTATTCTTATAAAATAACAACGACAAAATTCAGGAAAGAATTAAATCGACATGATGAAAAACTGCGGCTTCATTTTAATATTGATCAATATCGTTTCATTTCACAGCATGCAATTGTTTGCGCAGTCTAAAATGACACCAGGCAAAGTAAAATCAGTAACCGAAGTGGTGATTGAAACAAAAGGCGGTAAAGAAACAGAATCAACAAAATCTTTCCAGTCATTTGACCTGCGCGGAAATCTGCTGGAAGAAATTGAATATGATGATTACGGAAAAATTAAAACACATACCACAAGTGAATACAACGATCAGAATCAAAAGGTGAAGGAGACTTCATTACTTCCCGATGGAAAAACAGAAACAATCACCAATTACATTTATGACCATGAAGGCAACCGTATTTCAAAAATAGTGCTGGACAAAAACAACGAGGTGAAATCAAAGAAGCTATACAGATATGAATACCGTTAAGGTCAGCACATTCAGTGAGGAACTGATGTACATATTGCCGGCTTTCAGAACAATCAGTCTGAAAGAAATGGAGGCCGTTGAACTGATGAGCCGGTTCGACAGCAAATACATTTTTCATCGTTCACTGCTTCCTTCCTTTTTAAAGCAATTACAAATAAATTACAAGGTGCTGAGAGTTGATCATTCTCTGCTTTTCAGGTATGAGAACCTTTATTTCGATACCGCCGATCTTCAATCTTACGTCGAACATCACAACGGCAAATCCGGCAGGTTCAAAGTCCGGTTCAGAAAATATGTCAACAACAACCAAAGTTTTTTTGAAGTGAAACAAAAGACGAATAAAGGACTTACTCAAAAATCGCGGTTGAATGTTTCCGATTTCAGGAAAGAACTTTCTTCAAAACAACTCCAGTTTGTAAAAGAACAACTTCACGGAAAAGAGCCCCACCTGCTGCCACAACTTTCAAATGACTTTTCACGCATCACACTTGTTAATGAAGCAGACCATGAACGGGTGACCATTGACCTGCTGATTCATTTCGAAAATGGCGCATCAGAAAGATCGCTTGATGATCTCATTATCGCCGAAGTAAAACAAAACCATCCAACTTCCTTGTCAGTATTTAAGAAGCTGATGATGGCACACCGTATTTTTCCCACCAGTATCAGCAAATATTGTTTAGGTACCTTACTCACCCATCCGGGAATTAAATACAATCGCTTTAAACCAAAACTAACCATACTAAACAAAATCTGTGATGTTGCTTACTGATGTACTTTTTGCTGCTTCGAACTATGTATTTTGGGACTCCGCCGAACTGCTTGATCTATTGTTCAGGTTCGCCTTCAATTTTCTGATTGCCTACATTATCATCCGTTGGATCTATTATCCTACGCATAAGAACAAGGATTACCTGTTTACCTATTTTCTTTTCAATATCATCATTTTCATGTTGTGTTACATGATGCGCAATACACAACTGGAAATTGGGGTTGCCTTTGGGTTGTTCGCGGTTTTCTCCATTCTCCGTTACCGCACATTGAACGTAGGGGTAATGGACATGGCGTATTTATTTCTGATTATCAGTGTTGGTGTAATCAATTCGATGAGTAACGAAAATGTGAGCATAGCAGAAATTTTATTTGCCAACTTCCTGATCGTTTCTGTCATTTTTATTCTCGAAAAAATATGGTTGGTGCGCATTGCTGCCAACAAAGTGGTAGTGTATGAAAAGATCGAAAATATCCGTCCGGAAAATTACGACAAGCTAATTGCAGACCTTAAAGAGAGAACAGGACTGAATGTTCACCGGGTGGAAATTGGCCGCATAGATTTTATGCGTGATATCGCGAGAATCCGGATTTTTTATTTTGAATAAACCCTTGTGGAAAGACAGAACCGTGCCACGGTTCGTTTCAAATAAAGACGCTACTTTCAAATAACGATCAATAAATGAACTTAACCGCGGCACGGTTGCATTGTTTGTGGTACACCCTGTGAAATTCAACGTCTTCCTTCGCTTATCCCTTTATCTACTCATTGCGACATGCTTTTTCAAAAGCAAAATTGTGGTTGCGCAGGAATCAGATTTTCAAACCTGGACGAGTGCGGGCATGAAAAAGAAAATCAACAAAAAACTGGACTTCCAGCTTTCACAGGAACTACGGTTAAAGAACAATTCAACGCAGTTGAATTCTACATTCACTGATATAGGATTCAAATACAAATTATTAAAAAACCTCAGTGGAGGAATTTATTATCGTCTTATTATATCACCTGATGCCTTAGCACATCGCCCGTATGCAGATGTCAGTTACGAAATCGACATTGAAAAATGGTCGATCCAGCCGAGGCTACGCTTTCAGCACCAGGTACAACAAAATGAGCTTGCTAAAAACTACTTCCGGCCGAAAACTACAGTCAGCTACCAGGTCAAAAAAGAATGGAAACCATTTGTTGCAGCTGAAATCTTCTATCATGCATTCTATAACAAAGGCAATCAGTTTGATGAATACAGGCTAAGCACCGGTTTGGAATATGATTTTAAAAAACAACATTCAATCAAACTCTATTACCTCTTCGGCCAGCAATTCAATGTCAACAATCCGCTGCAACGGCACGTCGCGGGACTGGCGTATGAATATGATTTTTAAGATTTATTAATCAGCCCGGTAAAACCATATCAATGAATCGTGCTATATTTTTTTGGCATTAATTGCACAAAATTATTCGGACAACAGTACTCGTTTCTATTCTTTCACTGGTTTCATTTCATAACCTGACCAATAAATATTTCCATTAGGCAAAAGCTCCAGTGAGTTGCCTGCGCCCCGGTCAATGCCATCAGAAACAGCGATGTGATCATTAATAATATTGAATGAAATAATATCATCTTCTTCTTTCAATGGATCAGAACGGTGCAACAATAATTTATTTCCCGCGATCTTTATTTCATCGGGATACATTAACATATTTCCGGAACACAGGTTATCAATACTGTACTTTCCAACTTTTAACTTCCAGCTTTCAGGCATCACAATCTGATTATCCTTTACAGAAATGTATTCCGCGCTTTTCGATTTATTGTCGATCGCTTTCATATAAATTCTGTCATCAACCAGCCTGAAGCCAAATGAGGCCGCTTTCACTTTCACAGGAATAAATTTTAGCAACATGTATTTCACACTGTAAACACCTGCTTCATTTTTTTTCAAAACAAGCTTGGTTTTATCCTGTCTGAAAACCAGTTTCACATCATTCTTTCTAATCATCGTAACAAAATCTTCACCCCCACTTCCATAGGTACCTTCGATCATTGCATTGTTCAAATTATCAACCCTCAGAGCAGTGGCTGTGAAATCATTTTTCGTTCCTTTTTGTATTGCAATGCCTTTTACATCCCTGATGTATTCACGGGCAATCTGCAAAACAGCGCTTTTGGTAAATGCGCCTCCGCTTTCAGAATTCGTCAGCAATACAAAGCCAATATTCAGTGCAGGAAAAGTGACGACAATAGAATGAAACACCCGCGAATCACCGCCATGACCAATGTTCTTCCCGATCAAACTATCCTTATCCGATCCTAACTCATGAATGAAAAGACCATATCCGAATTCATCATCAGAAGCCAGCTTCACCTCCGAAATTTTATTCGTCATCATTTCCTGCAATGTAGCAGACGCTATTACCTGCTTTCCATTTACCCTACCCGCATCAAGCAGTAAACTACACAAATGCGTAAGATCGGAGGCTGAGGAATAAACTCCGCCCGCTGCAATATCGCGCAGCACCGGTTCATCAAAAAAGGTGCTGTCTGCTAAGTAGCCGGCTGCTGCATGTTGAATTATTTCGCCTGCTTTAAGAAATCCTGTGTGCGCCATTTGCATAGGACTGAAAAAATTATGTTCCAGGTAATCCGGAAATTTTTCTCCGGAAATTTTTTCAACCAAACAACCAAGCAGTGCATAACCGGTATTGGAGTAATTCATTTTTAATCCGGCAGGAATCGTGAGATATAATTTATTGGTTTCGGAAATAATAGATTCCTGATCCGGTGCATTGGCACACAAACTTCCGTTGTCGATGTTATCCGGCAAACCGGAAGTATGCGTTAATAGATCATGAATGGTGATGATTGGCAGACCCGGAGTGTACTGAAAGTGCAGCGCTTTTAGATAATTTTCAATGGGTGCATTCAAATCAATCTTTCCTTCATCCCGTAATTTCATCACCGCCATAGCAGTGAAAACTTTTGAGACAGAAGCAATTCTATAAACTGTGTTTTCAGATGCTGTAATTTTCCTTTCCAGGTTTTCATAGCCATAGTTCTTATAAATCACAGGTTCTTCAGCATCCACAACAGCCATTGAAAATCCAACCATTCCGTATTTTTTCATCATGGCAGGAATAAAAGAATCTGATTTCGCAAGAAACATTTCCATACCTGCTATCAACTCCTGCGATCTTACTTTACCCGGAACAATTGAAAAACATAGCGCGAAAAATAAAACGTAATAGTATTTAAGCATGACGCATCGATGAACACGAAGGCTGAGGTGGTGAGCACTATCGTCATTCCATAAATTCATAACCCTTCAGCAACTAATTCTGCAAGGTCTTTTAGTTTAGGTGCATCGTCGCCTGCCGCACTCTTCAATCCATCATCCAGCATGGTCATGCAGAACGGACAGGCAACAGCAATAATCTTCGCTCCTGTTGCAATAGCTTCTTCTGCACGTTCCATATTCACCCGTTTATTTCCGGCTTCTTCTTCTTTAAAAACCTGCGCTCCGCCGGCACCACAACACAATCCATTCGAACGGCAACGCTTCATTTCTTTCAGATCTGTTTTAAATGCTTCTAACACAGAACGCGGTGCTTCATAAATACCATTGCCCCGCCCGATATAACAGGAATCGTGGTAAGTGATGCTTGTATTGCGCATAGCATTGTCATCACGAATCATGATCTTTCCTTCCAGCAATAAATTTTGGAGGAAGGCAGTATGGTGCATCACTTCATACACTCCTCCCAATTCAGGATATTCATTTTTTATCGTGTTGAAACAATGCGGACAGGCTGTCACAATTTTCTTCACACCATAATTATTCATGTTTGTGATATTGGTGAAGGCCTGCATTTGAAATAAGAACTCATTACCGGTACGTTTTGCAGGATCACCGTTGCAGGTTTCTTCAATTCCCAGCACCGCAAATTTTATGTTCGCCGCTTTCAGGATTTTTGCAAAAGACCTTGTAACATTTTTATAACGGTCATCAAACGAACCTGCGCAACCCACCCAGAATAACACATCCACAGTTTCTCCACTTGCAGCAACGTCAGCCATCATTGGTATTTCCAAGCCATCGGCCCAGTTAAACCGGTCACTGGGAGAAAACTGCCACGGCGCACCGTTGTTTTCAATATTCGTATTCATCATCGCCAGTTCATTGGGCATTCTTGATTCCTCCATCACCAGGCTCTGCCTCAGATCCATAATAATTCCCATTGGAGAAATATTCACGGGGCATTCTTCAACACAAGCGTTACAGGTAGTGCAGGCCCACAATTCTTCTTCTGAAATATAATCGCCCAGTAAAGATTTGTTATCAGTGAAGCTCAAGCCATGCAAATCAATATTGTTTCCCACTTCTTCCATCCTGTCACGCGTCTTCATCATGATCAATCGCGGAGAAAGTTTTTTTCCGGTGATGCTTGCGGGACAAGCAGCAGTGCAGCGTCCGCATTCTGTGCAGGAGTAAGCTTCCATCAATTGTTTCCATGAAAGATCGGCAACATCCTTCGCTCCAAATCTCGTAACCGGTTGATCGCCCGCAGGAGGAACAGCATGCGGATCGAGCATCAGTTTAACTTCACGCGTAACAGCAGCTGAGTTTTTAATTTTTCCCTGCGGAAAAAGGTTGGAAAAATAAACGTTGGGAAAAGAAATGATGATGTGAAAATGTTTGGAGATCACGAGGTAGTTCAGAAAAATCAGGATGCCAATGATGTGCATCCACCAGGCGCCACGTTCTACCATCTCCAATGTTCCATCCGGCAGTGAAGAATAAACAGGCGCGAAAAAAAATGAGCTCACCGGAAACATTCCTGCCTGAATATAATGTCCGGCAACGCGTTGTTGCAACAAATGATCTGCACTGTTCATCGAAAGAAAAAAGAACATCAGCACCAACTCAAACAATAAGATGATAGTGGCATCTTTTCGTGGCCAACCATCAAGATCATGACTTGTAAAACGGGAAAGTTTCAACACATATCTTCTCCATAAAAAAACAATGGCAGCGATGATGGTACCCGCAGCAAGCAATTCATATACTATAATGATAAAGTTATAAAGTGGAGCAGGTAAAACAGTTGCAAAGATCCGGTGCGTTCCGAAAATGCCATCAATTATAATTTCCAGCACTTCCGTATTAATAATAATAAAGCCTGCATAAATGATTACATGAAAAAATCCGGCAATGGGCTTCTTCAGCATTTTCGATTGCCCTAAAGCAACACGTAATAATGTGAGCCACCGTTTTGCTGTGTTACCGTTTATTTTTTCGTCCCGGCCAAGGTGAATATTGCGAATGATCTTCTTTACATTTTTTGAAAAAATGAAAATGGCGATGGCCAGAGAGCATACAAAGAGTATTTGTGCAATCATCATTTATGCTTATTTTTAGAACAGATGCCACGAATGTGATTTAACTTGTCCATTCATTGTTGCATCTTGTTGCGAAAAATCAAAAGTTACCGTTTATGCTGCGAAAAATACAACTCATTTGCCTACTCTGTCTATTTCATGCAGTTGTTTTTTCTCAACCTAAAGCCAGGATGAACACCGGACTGGTTCAGGCACTGCTGAATGATCCATATGAGACAAGATCTATTTCACTGTTGGTTAAAGGGAATACAGAAACAATTACAGCAACAACAAAACAATTGGGCGGATCCTTTAAATACAAGGTGTCCGCTATTGTTGCCATTCGCCTGCCATTAAACAAAGTGGATGAACTCGCTTCCACGAAAGGAATCACCCATATAGAAGGTCTTCAGGGTAAAGGCCAATTGCTGGATGATATGACGCTGCTAAATGCAAATGTATCTCCTGTCCATTCCGGATTTCCACCGCTCACACAGGCTTATGATGGCAATGGCGTAGTGATGGCTGTGCTCGATGATGGCATCGATTTTTTACATCCCGATTTTCAACATGAAGATGGAACCACACGTATTAAGTATCTCTGGGATCAAACGAGTACCTATGGCGGTACATTTCCTGAACCCTATGAATACGGACAGGAATGGGATTCCGCTGCAATTGATGGCGGTTTTTGCACGCATGTTGAACCAGCTTATGAATTCGGTCATGGTTCAAATGTTGCAGGCATTGCAACAGGCAATGGTAAAGCGATAAATAATTTTATTGGCGTAGCGCCTGCCTGTGATATTATCTCTGTAGCTGTTAGTATGGATGAAAATTTCCTTAACAACATGGTGGACGCTACAAAATATGCCTTTGATAAAGCTTCAGCAATGAGTAAACCCTGCGTAATAAATGCAAGTCTGGGTACCTACTTCGGTTCGCATGATGGATATGACCTGGCAGCGCAACTGATAGATGAACTTATTGCGCAGCAAAATGGTCGCGCGTTTGTTTGCGCAGCCGGCAATGCCGGTAACATTCCTTTTCACCTTGGATATGAAACCGCTGCTGATTCTTCATTTACCTGGTTTAAATACAATGGAAATGTAAATGGCGTGTTTTACGAATGGTGGATTAACAAGTCTGAAGCAACCGCATTTAATTTTGCGATTGGTGCAGACAACAACTCGCCCTTTGAATGGCTGGACCAGTCAAAATATTTCAACTTGCTGAATGATTTTGATTTTTCAACGGGTTCCTTCACGATCAAAGATACTTTGTGGAATGGCACAACACGACTGGGCATTGCAACCATCACGGCTTTCGAATTCGACAGTACCTATGCTTGTGATGTTTTCATACAACCGGACTTCACAGGTTACTACTGGCGCTTTATCACCAATGGCAATGGTCGGTTTGATTTGTGGAGCGGCAACACTACTACCGGAACTTCAGACATGGTAACTGCTTTGCCATCGGCAGCAGATTTCCCAGATATTATTCGTTACAAATTGCCTAACACCGAACAAACTATTGTAAGCAGTTTTACCTGTTCCAAAAAAGTAATCACCATTGCAAACTATATCAACCGCAATCAGTACATCGATTATTATGGCGACCTGTTAGTTTATCCGCTGGACACCACGGGTGACCTTGCTGCTACTTCCAGTTTTGGACCTACCAGAGATGGACGTGTTAAACCAGACGCAGGAGCACCTGGAAACCGAACGCTTACTACCGGCCAACTCACGCAACTCACATCATTTATTCTTTCGCAAAATTATAAAGTGGCATTGGGAGGCATGCACAATGTGAATTCGGGCACTTCAATGGCATCACCCGTAGTGGCAGGCATTGCAGCGCTTTACCTTCAAAAAAATCCTTCCGCTTCTTACCAGGAATTAAAAGATGCCATCCTGCTTTCCTGCTTTAAAGATTCATTCACAGGTAACAATCTGCCTGATAATAAATGGGGCTATGGAAAGGTAGATGCGTTTGCAACGATGAACATCAACATCAGCTATGGTTGCACCAATCCCTTTTCCTTAAATTATAATCCTTCCGCAACAGTGGATGATGGAAGCTGCATTCCTGTTGTTTTTGGTTGTACGGATAACAACGCGGTCAACTACAATACATCAGCGAATATGGATAATGGTTCCTGCTTGTACAATGTTGGAATGGCTGAAACAAATTTCACCACCGCTTTCATACGTGCTTATCCGAATCCATCATACGGTTCTACAAATTTTTATTGTCAGTCTGCAAGCAATGAAAAGGGCAGTATTCTTATTTACGACCTATCGGGAAGTCTGCTCCATCAACTTTCATTTACCGGATCAAAAGAAATAGTAAACTTCTCACAGCATCTTGGAACGGGTTTGTATTTTTACCGGCTTGAAACCGGAACTATTTCCACAGCACCACAGAAGCTGGTGATTTATTAAAACGTAATTCCGTAATAAATTTAATGCAATGATCTTCGCAAATTTCCAGGTCATTCAAAAAACTAAAAATTCCCGTCTGATTAATTATGGATGAAATAAAGCGATCATTGATTCTTACTGCTGATGATATCAAAAGAAAAATTGAACGCATCAGTTATGAGATCATGGAAAATAATGATGAAGAACAGGAAATCGTGCTTGCAGGCATCAGACAAAAAGGATTTGTTTTTGCTCAGCGTCTTGAAGCCAAACTACGTCAAGCAGGCACTTTATCAGTAATCCTCACTGACATCCAATTACAGAAACACAATCCGGTTGTTTCTGAAATACTCATGGGTATTGACCCTTCATCTGTCAATAATAAAGTAGTGATTGTTTGTGATGATGTAGCTAACACCGGAAAAACATTGCTTTATGCGATGAAACCTTTTCTTGACTTTGCACCAAAGAGAATTCAGATTGCGGTTTTAATCGACAGGAAACACAAAGTGTATCCTGTAAGCCCTGATTATATTGGCTTGTCTCTTTCTACGAATATGCAGGAACACATCACTGTAGAAATCGGGAATGGGATTCAAGAGGCGGTTTATTTGAGTTGAGTGGTGAGTAGCGAGTAGTGAATGGTGAATAGTGAGTAGTAGATCGTTAAATCATCTTCATTCCTAATTCCTAATTCTTCAACGTATCAGTACCACGCTGCCTGATGTTTCATAACTCTGCTCTGCCCTTCCTTCAATTCTGTATCGCACCTCATAAACATACGTCGCTGTTTCTTCAGGCTTACCTTTAAAATTGCCATCCCAGCCATCAGTCTTACTGGAAAAAACAACCTGCCCCCAGCGATTAAATATTTTGAATGCCTCAATTATAACAAGGTCACCGTAAACAGGAAACAACACATCATTCAATCCATCATTGTTCGGAGAAAACGCACTTGGGACCAATACATAACCCGAAGGCAAAATAGTTACCGTTACATTGTCGCTTCCTTTACATCCGGTTACCGGATCTAATACCTCAACAATATAATCGGTTGTAACAAATGGAAAAGCGTAAGTTGACCACTCCAGACTATCCGACAGATTGTATGGTGGTCGCCACCGAAAATTAAAATCACCAAACCTATCCACCTGCGCATTCAGAATCGTTTTTTGTCCCAGCTCAATAGAGACATCCAAACCGGCATCTATAGCAAGATCAGGAAGTGCTTTTACATTTTCTGCAAGGTTGACATAACAACCGTTTGCATCGGTAACAAGCAATACAAAATAGGACGGTGAAAGATTATCCAACGAAGGTGTGTTCAATGCCGGATTGTTATTCCATTCATAGGTATACGGCGTGGTGCCGCCTTGCATCACTGCTACAATTCCACCATTATGTGCTGAAGGACAACTCGGAGCGGATATCACCAATTCACCAATTAGTGAATCTGGTTGTGTAACATAAAAGGTATCCAGTTCCTGGCATCCTAAAGCATCCGTTATCAATAGTGCATAAGGCCCGTCAATTAACCCGACAAGGTTTGCAGTTACCTGGTTCACATCCACCCAAAGATATTGGTAAGGTGCAACACCTTGAGTAACCACGGTGCTGATGGCGCCATCGCTAAATCCATAGCAGGTTACCGGAGTGATGGTGGGTGTGATTAATATTTGTGGCGGGCTTCCAATGGTGATTGTAGTATCACTCAAACAGCCTTTTGTATCGGTGGCGGTAACCGTGTAATTTCCGGCCATCAGATTACTAGCCGTAGCATTGTTTTGACCCGTTGGCTGCCAGTTAAAAAAATAAATGCCGCTTCCGCCTGTTGCACTTACCGTGGCCCAGCCATCATAACCACCGTAGCAGGACACGTCCTGAGACGTTGGTGTAAGATTAATTTTTGCCGGTGATGCTACTATAAATGTGTCAATTCTTGAGCAGTAGTTTGCATCTGTTATAGTTGTATAATAAGTACCGGCACAAAGCGCGCTGTCATACGCCGCTACGCCTCCCGTTTGCTGCCAGCTATAAGTGTAAGGAGCCATTCCATTGGCAGGAATCACATTGGATATTCCATCACAATATCCAAAGCAGGTTGCATCTACAATGTTTGTTGTAAATGTGACAGGATTATCGACGTCTAATTCGAATGAGTATGATGATATGCAATTTACACTATCGGTTACAGTTACCTGATAAGTACCTGACGGTAGTCCGTTAACAGAAGAAGTAGTCTGTCCACCCGGAGACCAGAGAAAAGAAACAGGACCTATATTTCCGGTAACGGTAAGTGCGATAGATCCATCATTGTTCAAACAGGAAGGTTGCGCTAAAACATTAGAAGCCGAAAGAAAACAAGCCATTGAAAAAGCATTGGAAAGATTGAATGCTGCACCAGGGCATGTGTTCGAAGTCCATGAACCTGCTGAACCATCACCTATTGCAGTGGCATCAACAGAAAGGCTTTGCCCATAAGAAGAAGTTGATACCATTATAGAAAAGCAAAAAGTCCATGTGTTGATTGCACAGTTATCGCCAAAATTATTTCCCGGATTGCCATCCAGCACATTACCAATAAATCCAAGCGGTGAGTCGTATGAAAAACAAGGACCGAATGACTGACCGGTGGAAGATGAGGTAACGCTGCTATAGAAATCCCAGTTACCCATGCCATCACAACTTACCGGCATACTGATCGGTGTAAGGGTTGTTAGATCCCAACCCGGACCAAAATTGAAATCAAGGGTATGAAACCAATTCGAATTGCATTGATTATAATTCTGAATGGTATAACAAAATGTTACAACGGTTCCTGCATTGTAAAATCCGTTGGTAGGCAACGGGTCAACGGTATATGATTGTGTACCTGCACAATCAGTAGGCAATCCATTACACTGGCTAAAGCCATTGTGTTTGAAAATGAGTGTAAGGAAAAAAGATAGAAGTAATGCTCTGTACATGTACCGTCAGCGAGGTAAATTTTCTGAAATGTACAAATTAATTGCAATTTTCTTTTAGGTAATAAGAAGTATTATGAACATGAAATCATTTTGTAAAACAGCGCGACCAGGAATGCTAAAAAAAACAGCAGCATAACTTCGGGATAAACCGGTTAATTATGCTGCTGTTAATAAATGGCAAGATTTTATTTGATCATAAAAAATGAGGTTGAATTACCTGATCACAATCATTTTTTGATTGAATGAAGCATTACCAGAGGTAGCATTTACCAGATAAGTACCTGAATTCAGCTTAGAAGTATTGATAGATATCGTATTTTCTCCCGCACTGAAATTTTTCTCCTTGAGATCTAACATTAATTCACCTTTCAGGTTATAGACTTTTATTTCTACCGTACTGCTTTTGGCAAGTGAAATTCTGATCGTTGCTGCATCCTGAACAGGATTAGGGAACAACATCATGTTGCTGATGTTTGAAGGCGCTTCATGAATGCCAACAAGGCTGCCTGATCTGTATACTCCACGGCCATATGTGCCAATATAAAGATAAGGCTTACCATAATATGGCACCTGTTTAATCACCATTACGGGAACTCTGGCCATGCCGCCATTTTCTTCCGACCAACCATCAGTATTTGATATATCGCGTCCATAAACACCTAGATCAGTTCCGATGATGATCCTGTTTGGATCTTCTTCATCTATCACGGCTGTCCAAACCGGCATCTTAGGTAGGTTATCGGTGATATCAGCAAAAGTCATTATTGAATCTAATGCATTAGTAGATCTCCATATATTCGCATCATTTCCATAACGAGCTCCTGTAACCACTACCTTGTTAGCATCAGTAGGATCCACTGCTATCCATCGAAGATACCTGCCACTGGAAATCGTTATTGATGAAACTGTGATACCACTGTCAACTGCATTCCATGAAGCTGCGGTAGAAGAAATAGAAGCATATTTAAATTTACCGGAGTCATCTACTGCAAGCAAATTAGAATATCTGTACACCACTCCATTGGAAGTGCCTGCAAATACGGTATTTCCATCTTTCGAAAAGGCAACGCAGGTTACCCAACCTGAAGTTGATGGGAAGCGGAACCAATCAGGATTTATTGCAAAATCCATGGCACCTTTAGTAAACCAAACATGTCCAAGACTACCTCCTACTCCACCCGCTCCGAGCACGTAAAACGCGCGCGCTGAATCCGGCTGCTCCCATAGTGCAAATGGAGTAAGCCAGTCTGCCCCCTCATCAACAGAACCATCACCGGTTACATCTATTCGATCATCATAAAAAAGATTGAAGCCGCCACCAGGACTTGAAGAACGGGTAACTGTTCCGGCAGGAAGTTCCGCAAAGAACGCATTGGGATTCACCCGTCCGATTTCTGTATTGCCACCGTCACCTCCTTGAATCTCATGGGAAGCCATCATTGTATTACCAAGAAAATCAATATAATTTGTACCATTATCCTGTGTTCCGAAAATCACTTCTCCGGTCGGCGCTGCCGAAACAGAATAAGCCTGCGTCACATTATAACTTCTGTTCAGATCAGAGAATGTCGGGTAAACATCAGCAGCATTCGCTGTTCGAAACAAACCACCATCACATCCCACAAGCATCTCATTCGTATTGAATGGATTAAATTCGATGGTGTGCATATCGGCATGAATATAAATATCAGGATCAAAAAAATCACCCAGCCAATTGCTCACCGTAAACCAACCCAGCGAGGGTGAATATTTCCACAGACTTAATTGTCCTCCGAAATAAATTAGCTCAGGATCAGTTGGCAACACACCAAGGCAGATATCATACGTCCCCTGTTGACCAGGAGGATTAAAATTTACACTTCCACCAGGACCAATCTGCGTCCAGTTAAGTCCACCATCCGTTGACTTGTAAACCCCTTGTAAATCTTCTGAACCACTGTTAATGCAAATCGCATAAACATACGATGCATTGGAAGGCGCAACAGCTAATTCAATTCTGCCAAGACCGGTGGCAGGAAAACCACCTTGTCCGGACCGTTGTTCAAAAGTGCTTCCGTCTGCAGTGGTGGAGCGATAATATTTGTTACCAACTACGGCATGTACAAAACCATCACTTCCCACCTGCACATCCCAGGAATAGGAAAGTATCGGCCCAACTGCATTCGACCATGAAGTACCCCCATCAGTAGAAATACGCAGTCCTTTATTAGTGGACGCATAAATTCTATTGGCATCAGAAGGACTTGTAGCTAACCGGCTTACATAGGCCCAATCTTCAGTAGTAGAATTTCCAGTAGGAGGAATAGTGGAGGTAAGATGGTTGAACGTATTGCCACCATCCGTTGATTTCCATACTCCTTTTCCCGGAAAACCAAATGCACTGAATCCTGTAGGATTATTAAGTCCAAAGCTGTAAAAAGCTTCACCTGTACCAAAATAAATATCACCATTTGAGGCTTGTGCAATAGTTGTAATAATAAGTGATTCGAATAAATCATTCACCTTTAACCACGATTGACCGCCATTGGTACTTTTCCACAATCCTCCTGAAACACCACCTGCAAACACAACTCCCTGGTGATCCTTGTCGAACAATATGCTGCGGGTCCTTCCGCCAACATTATCCGGCCCCATTTCTTCCCATTGAATTCCGAGGCTTCTTGTACCACCCATTGCTTCTGCCTGCTGCTCTGCCTCATTTATAGCAGCAAAATCCATTTCCCCTGTTTGCTCATTAGTCCGGACTGTTTTCCACCAATCCAATGCGCCTGATATACCATGTTCCTCACTTTCCTCTTCGCTTCCTTCTGACACTGCAGAATGAGAATAAGGATTCTGAAATGCAATTAATGCAAAAAAGACAACTGTGATTGATCCTGTAAGTAGCAGTAAACGTCTCATGTTTTGGTTCTTAGGTTATTGTTCCGCTAAAATAGAAAAGATTATGTCAAAGCGAAATAATATCGGAAAGCCGATAGTCATTGTTCTGTCAATTAAGCGGTTTATTTAAATGTGTTCTGACTTTATTCTGCATTATCCATTTGCAGAATCAGGAAGCGATTTCTTACAGAACTGTTTAATGGCCGCTTGCTTAAATGGTACAAATCATCTGAAAGATGAGAAGTACTCAAACAATTTAATTATTAATCCGTGCAACAATTGTTGCATCACTTCACATGTTTCTCCGCATGATAAGAAGATCTGACCAATGGAGCACTTTCAACAAACCTGAATCCTTTGGATAACCCAACTTCTTCATACTCTTTAAAAATGTCCGGATGAATCCATTCCATCACTTCCAGATGATTTCGTGTAGGTTGAAGATATTGTCCGATGGTCATTACATCACAACCTGCTTCCCGCAAATCATCCATTACCTGAAAAACTTCTTCTTTCGTTTCCCCTAATCCGGCCATGATGCCGGATTTTGTTCTGATGCCACCATCTTTCAATCTGCGAATTACAGCAAGACTGCGATCGTACTTTGCCTGCGGTCGTACCTTCTTATACAGGCGGCGAATGGTTTCCATATTATGTGATACTACTTCCGGCTTCACTTCAATCATCAGTTCAACACTTTCCATGTTTCCTTTGAAATCAGGAATCAATGTTTCCATAGTAGTTTCAGGATTCAACTCACGGACAGCTCTCACTGTTGCAGCCCAGATGCCGGCGCCGCCATCTTTCAATTCATCTCTGTTAACAGAAGTAAGCACCGCATGTTTCACACCCATTAATTTGATGGCCTCAGCCACTCTTTTAGGTTCATCCCAATCCAGTTCTGTGGGCATTCCGGTATATACTGCGCAAAATCCGCAAGAACGCGTGCAGACATTTCCTAGAATCATAAAGGTAGCAGTGCCAGCTCCCCAGCATTCTCCCATATTAGGACAATTACCACTTTCGCATATCGTATGCAATTTGTAATGATCCACTAAACCCCGGACATGACGGTAATTTTCGCCGGTTGGCAATTTTACCCTGAGCCAGTCAGGTTTTTTTAATCGCTGGGGTTTTTCAGGAAGGATATTCAGTTCAATCATATCACCACTTTTTGCCAAACTGCAAACTCAAAAATAAATTAGGATAAAATTGCTGGTTGTTTTCGATCAGCATTATCGGTATTTTTTTATAGTAGGCGTCAAAGCTTATTCCTACCTGTAACGTCTTGATAAAATCATCATAGCTTGCCCAGTCGAATGTAAGTCCCGTCTTAATATGCACACCCGGAATAAATTTAATCTGCCCGATCCCATAGCCAAAACCTGACCCTCCATAAATCGAAAACCAATCCAGAAACTTTGACGCATTTTCTTCTGAATATCGCTCTGAAAGAATGCGATAAGTGGTGGAATTATCTACAGGATACAACAAATCCAGATAGTAGGGTTTTAACAATCCAAGTGATAACCCGCCTATCACCTGCAGACCTACTTCAACTCCTTTATGTTCTGCACGCTCTGTCAACATGAACTGACGACCCATGGCGGCATTCAATAAGTAAAAATTATTTTGCTTACCATAAACAAAAGGCTTCGGCGAATTGATTCCGAAAAAAGAAAATCCAAAGTCAATGGTTTGCTTTACTTCTTTAGGATGATGAAGTTGTGTAAACTCAAACTCATAAATTGTTTTCTTCTTCAGTTCCTGCCGCTTGCCCACATCCATAAAAATGCCCCAGCCGGCGGTGTGAACAATGATCCCTCCGCTTAATTCATGGTTGTAAATAACACCTTTCAAATCGCCCGGCATCTGTGCAAAAGAGGTAGCACATAAACAAATCAATGCAGCTATGGAATAAAGGACTTTCACACTTCAATATTACTACTTTTTGCTTTTATAGAAAAGATTTGCAGCAAGCCACTGAAGTATGACAATGCCCCGATGTTTCGATGAGCCGATGTGCCCCGGACGCAATGCCCAATAATTGAAATTAAAAACCAAGACTAAGAACTTACTACTCACTACTCTTTCTCACAATTCAAATACAATACCGATGGAAGGCAAAACATTTCCCGAAACATCTTCCAAAAGATAGGTCTTGTATGATCCGGGATTAAGTGGATCAACCAATGGATTTCCGGCATTATCTCTTTTTACATCAAGGTAAGACGGCAACGTAGCTTTGAATGCATACACATTCTGCACATCCAGATACAGATTCAGGTTCCACTTTTTATAGAACCATTTTTTATCAATCCTCGCATCCAGCTGATGAAATACAGGCAATCTTTCACTATTCAGGTATTTGTAATCAGGTAGTCCCTCACCATATACATCCCAAACAGGAATTTGCGATGACAAAGGAATATTGTAAGGCGTATAAGGTGATCCACCTGACAATTTCCATTTCAGGCCTAACTCCCAGTTTTTGCCAAACTTTTTACCGGCTGTTAACGAAACAATGATCCTGCTATCCCAGGAGGAAGGAATATACATTTCATTTCTGTCTTTAAATTCACTCCTTACAAAAGTCACCGATGCCAGTCCGTAAAAACCTTTGAACAGCTTTTGTTGCAGCAGCAATTCAAGACCGTAACTTCTTCCCTGCGAGCTGGAATTTACTGCTGTATTTCCTATCACACCAAAGTCAGCACCCAGATTAGCGAGTGATATGGAATCACTAAGAATAAACGGATAGTTGTCGTAAGACTTGTAAAAAGCTTCAATGGAAATACGTCCATTACTTTGTGAATAATACTCAAAGCCTCCTACCAGGTGTTTACAGGAAATATAGGTTACTCCATTTTGTTCGTTCACCAGATTCCCCTCGCTGTCACGATAGCCCAAAACCGTATAAGGTGGTAATTGATAATAAATGCCGGTGCTGAAATTAAAATTAAAAGCGTCACTTATATTATAAGTTGCAGATACTCTTGGAGACAATTGCTTCAAAGGATTACTCATTTCTGCAGAATAATTGTTAAAGTCGGTGCGCAATCCTGCAGAGAGTATTAGGCGCCTTTCAAAAAACGGATAGCTTACCTGTCCAAACAAGGCGTACTTGCTGAATGAAATTTCAGAGCTGAAATCAACGGCATAAATATTTCCATCCGGATCTGTTTGCTTGTTGAATGTAGCATTGTTGTATTTCACAAACTCGTAGCCCGCTCCGTAATTGATCTTTAATCCATTTTTGTAATAGTTGTTTTCCAGCCTGAATTTATTTTCTATTTCCTGCGATTTATAGTTGAGTATCAGATTTTCAGGGTTGCTGTCATCGTTATCAAAATATTTCTCCGCTTCATTGTTCAGCATGTTTCTGCTGACAACTCCGGTAATAAAATTATTTTTCCCGAAATGCTTGTACACGGCTCCTATCGCGTAGTTCCACTGATCATTAGTGGGAAGATTGCCTAATAGATACTGCTGCAAAGCGCTGGTATCAGTAGTTCCAACATTCAACTTGAAATTATCCAAAGCCCCCAGTGAAATGATGCTCAATTCATTTTTTCTGTCGAATTTGAATTTATACTTCAATTGGTAATCATTATAAGTAGGAAGAAACGGTAAATCAAGCAGCTTGAAAAGAAGCTGCAGGTAAGATCTTCTGACAGAAAAAATAAATGTTGATTTCGGGCCAATCGGTCCTTCCAGTGTAAGACCAAGGTCCTGGGAACCAACCGTGCCTGAAATGCCGAGATGATCATTACGGCCATCCTTTTGCTTAAATTCAAACAAAGAACTGACGGCATTGCCTTTATTGGCAGGAAATGCACCGGAATAAAATTCGACCTCCTTAATAAAATCAACATTGATCAGTCCAACCGGTCCACCTGAACCACCTTGCGTTTGAAAGTGATTGATGTTCGGCACTTCAATTTCATCCAGGTAAAAACGATTTTCATTTGGCGCACCGCCACGTATAATAACATCATTTCTGAAAGTAACCGATTGCGCCACACCCGGAAATGATTGTATAACTTTAGAAATGTCGCGGTTTCCGCCAGGGTTTCGCTGAATTTCATTCACGCCAATAGTGCGCAAGGAAACCGGGCTTTCTTCTGACTTATTAAATGCATCAGCATTCACAGTAACTTCATCAAGTTCCTTTACAATCGATTCCAGTGGCACTTCCACCTGCGCGGGAATAGCAGTCGTAACCTGTATTTCAAAAATGGTTTTCGTTTTATAACCTACCGAGGAAACCTGGATGTTGTAAAGTCCGGGAGCAAGTCCGGTCACCTCATAGTTACCTGCACCATCTGTTCCCGCTCCCGTGTTTGCATTCTGCACAACGATGGTGGCAAATTCGATGGGTTGATTGTTAAATGCATCGAATACTTTTCCGCGAAGGATACCAGACTGCGCTGCCGAAAAGTGGCTTGATACTAATAAAAACACACTAAGGAAAAAATGCTTCATGGATCTCAAAAAAATTTCAGCGCTAAATACAAATAAGTAATGAAAATGTTCAAATGGTATCTTCGTGAACAAATCCGACATACCCTGTTATGCAAATCCCGTTTTAAAGGGCAATGTGAAATGAAATAACTTATCAGGAAAGCTCACATCAATTTACGTCATGCACAAAGGATATGTTTTATTCCATAATTGAACAATTAACTATTGACAGCCATTCCCAATTCTCCATTCTTAATTCCCAATTCTCCATATTCGCAACCGAATCCCAAAATGCAACATGAACGATTATTTTGAAGCCAACAAAAAAGTGTGGAACACGCGTACTCCTGTACATATCAACTCGGAGTTCTACAACATGGAGTGGTTTAAGAAGGGTGCAACCTCATTGAAACAAGTTGAACTGGAGGAACTCGGTGATGTAAAAAACAGGAAGTTGCTTCATCTGCAATGTCATTTTGGACAAGATACACTTTCATGGGCGCGTTTAGGCGCAAAAGCTACCGGCGTGGATTTTTCAACGGCCGCTATCGCGACAGCTAAAAATCTCTCTGATGAATTAAAGCTGGATGCCACTTTTATTTGCTCAGACATTTATGAGCTTGATAAAATCCTGCACGAATCATTTGATGTTGTTTTCACTTCGTACGGCGTAATCGGTTGGCTGCCTGATCTTGATAAATGGGCTTCCATTATTGCGCATTTTCTCCGTTGTGGCGGAACATTCTACATAGCCGAATTTCATCCTGTTGTCTGGATGTTTGACAATAACTTTGAGAAAATAATTTATCCGTATCATCAAACCGATGTGATTCAGGAAGAAGAATCAGGAACATATGCGGATCCTGATGCAACCATAAAAACAACTTCTTACACATGGAATCATGGTCTTGGAGAAGTAGTGACGGCATTAATCGCTCACGGACTTAAAATCGAATTCCTCCACGAATTTCCTTTCTCGCCATACAATTGTTTTCAAAATACCGTTGAGGGAACTGATGGAAATTTCAGAATAAGAAATTTAGAAAATTTAATTCCGATGATGTATTCCATCAAAGCCACCAAACAATAACAACTATTCAGCAAACATGATACAATTAAGAAGTATCAGAAAATCGTATGGGTCGCACACAGTTGTTGAGGTGTCCCACTATCAGCTCAACAACGGAATCTACTGGTTGAAAGGAATCAACGGTTCAGGCAAAACAACTTTAATGAAATTGATCGCCGGCCTGTTACCATTTGAAGGAGATGTGGTAATTGATGATACTATCAGCATAAAGAAAAACCGAAGCGGTTATTTACAACTCGTTAATTATGCAGAAGCGGAACCGTTGTATCCGCCTTTCCTATCGGGAAATGATTTGTTGCAACTATTCGCGAAAACAAAGCAAGCTCCCAAAGAACAGTCAGACGAACTGGTAAATGCATTGCAGGTAAGTTCGTTCATCCAAAATCCATTGGGCACTTATTCAAGTGGTATGATGAAGAAAATTTCTTTATTGCTTGCTTTCATCGGTCAGCCAAAACTGATCATGCTCGACGAACCCTTGGTAACAATAGATGATAAGACTGTGCCCATTATCAATAACCTCATTCGTGATTACCATGAAAAAAATGGCGTCACCTTTTTATTAACTTCTCACCAGGCATTTGAATCCAGCGCTTTTCCAATTACGCATCAACTCCAAATGGAAAACAACACTGTTAAAACTGTTGGATGATGCAACTCAGTCAACTATATAATCGTGTAATCGGTGTTCCGTTTTATCAACGCAATGCAGGATTGTTCCTGTTTATTTTTATCATCATGTTTGGTATTATTCCAGGGCCGTTATTGCTGAATTATCATCTAACGTTGATGTATGCCATGCTGGGATCATGGATTTTTATGCTGATTGTTTCCGGTGTATGGCTGTTGTATGCATTGAAATGTTTTCAGTTTACGATTAAAACAATCGCTGAACCGCGTCAACAGTTTTTGTACATCACTTCCGCAATACCAAAAAAAAATCAATTCAATGCTTTACTTCTCACGCAGCTTTTTATGTACCTGCCCGTGCTTGTTTATGGATGTATTGTTGCCCTTGTGGGAATTTATTCCGGTGAGTTTGCTGCTGCTGTTTATGTAATTGGTTTTCATTTGCTTGTTTGCCTTCTCAGCGTTTGGTATTATACAAGAAAAATCAATCGCCCGGATCCGGCACAGACTTTTTTCCTTGCTTCAATTTTAAGGATGCGGTTTAAACAACCATTCCCCATGTTTTTTATCTCACAACTGCTGAATGAGATGAAAGTGATTTTCGTGGTAACAAAATTTTTCTCTGCAATAATCATCATAGCTTTCCTGAATGGTTTCTTTATTGACTCGTATGATAGCCGGGTAGTCATGTTAGGTTTCATGGCCGGTCTCACCGCACATTGTGTGATGGTTTTTGAATTCAGAAAATTTGAAGAATCACTGGTTGGCTTTTATCGCAATCTTCCGGTAAAAACCGTTAACCGATGGTTGAATTTTGCGTTTGTCTATTTTCTGATCCTGTTACCTGAATGGATCATTTTTGGGTTTGCAATTCCCGACAGGTTGCATGTTGAAGATACCTGGTGGTTGCCTTTTTTCGGAACGGGCATGTTGATGGTGTATCATTGCCTGCTTTACAAACCGCCACTCGACATGGAAAAATACCTGCAATGGATATTCGGAATATTTGCGGTATTCTTTTTTCTGCTGCTATATAAATTATACCTCCTGATTATTTTGATGCTGCTTGCTTGCTCCTGCTATTATTTTTTTCGCTGGTATTACAGGTTTGAGCAAACCGAAGGTCAGTTGTAAGCGGATTTCAACTTTGTCATCAATGCTTTGCATCCGCGTCAACAACTTATTTCCGCCACTTCGGAAATGATTTTTAACTTTAGAACCTGACCTTCATCACTATGAAATTATTTTACAGGATTTCCTCTCTTTCACTTTCACTGTTACTGTTCATTCATTTGCTTTTTACCAGCAGTAATTCATTTTCCCAAATTCCTACAGAACAGGATTGTCTTGGTGCGATTCCGATCTGCGATTTTATCTGGACTACTGCCAGCTCAACTTTGGGAAGCGGTAATTATCTGAATGAAGTAAGTCCCGGAACCTGCCTTGTTTCAGGAGAATTGAACAGCACCTGGTTTACTTTTACCGTGATCAGTTCCGGCGATCTTGCTTTCGTGATAACGCCCATTGATCTCACTGCCGATTATGATTGGGCATTGTATAATCTCACGAATGCATCGTGCGAAGAAATTCCGACCAATGGTTCGTTGATGGCGAGTTGTAATTCGTCTGAATATGGTGTCACTGGTATTTCATCGGACGGTATTGGTAACTGGAATGGCCCGGGCCCGACGCTTGCATTTAATTATTTGTTGCCGGTAATTGCCGGAGAAACTTATGCATTGAACATTCACAACTGGAGCACTTCTAATGGAGGTTATTCCATCGACTTCTCTACCGCTACTGCCACCATCTTCGATACCGTGCCTCCCACTTTACAAATAGTTTCACCGATTGGATGCGATCCGACTTCACTCACCTTCACGTTTTCTGAAAACGTACTATGCAGCACCGTACAGGCTGGTGATTTTTCACTTTCAGGGCCAGGTGGACCTTTTGTAATCAGCAGTGTTTCAGGTGCGGCCTGCGCCAGTGGTGGTGTTCAGGAAAAAACTTTTACCATCAATTTCACACCTGCGTTAGAAAATGCCGCAACCTATACTTTCGGATTAACCGGCAATGCCGATTATGTAACGGATCTCTGCGGAAATGTTGCCGACACTTCTTCCATCCAGTTTACTGCACCCGGTCCTTTAATTGAGATCGACTCCATTCATCAGCCTATCTGTAGTGCCAACAGCGGAGCTATTTATGTTTCCGGAAATTCCGGAAACGAACCTTACTCCTATTCATTGAATAGCGGCACATCTCAATCAAGCGGAGCATTCGAAGGCCTTTCCACAGGCGCGTATTTAATGACCGTGAAAGACAGTACAGGATGCACAGACACAGCAACTGTGATATTAGTACCTGGTCCGGGCGGTGTAAGTGCCGGGATTCTTTCTTCCACCAATTTAAAATGTCCGAATGAATGTACAGGCAGCATTACCGCTACAGGAACAGGTGGCACATCACCCTACACATATTCCTGGTCGAATGGTGGTCCGCCGGTTTCCACCATTAATAATCTATGCGCCGGATTTTACACTGCTACGATCAGTGATGCTGCCGGTTGTTTTGATACGGCAAGTATTCAGTTGCAACAACCAGATACTTTTTCCATAACAACACAACAATTAATGCAACCTTCCTGCAATGGTTATGCAGATGGCCAGATCACGGTTTCTGTTACGGGTGGAACGCCGGGTTACACTTATCAATGGTCACCTTCCGGCGGAACCGGTTTAACAAGCACAGCCATTGCTGCAGGTTTATACACTTTCACGATAGTAGATGCCAATCAATGTGTATTCAACTATAGTATCGCACTTCCGCAACCTGCAGTAGTTTCCATTTCACCACCTGTCGATACCACGATTTGTGTGGGAACAACCGGAAATTTATTTGCACAGGTAGGCGGAGGCACAGCGCCTTACGCTGTTACCTGGGAAGATAATTTTACCGGGAATCCATTTCCAATCAATCCAACAAGCGATGCATCGTACACAGCAGTCGCAACTGACAGTCATGGTTGTTTCAGCGAACCACAATTATTTTCGGTAATCGTTGACCAGGTTCCGGTGTTTGAATTGGGAAATGACTCATTGCTTTGTATCGGTGATTCCTTGCAGTTATTTGCTGCTTTTCCAGGCGCTCAGTATAGCTGGCAGGATGGATCTACCGATGATAACTTTACCATTCATGTTCCGGGAATTTATTGGGTGAATGTTTACAACTCTTGTTTTACAACAAGTGATACGCTGAATGCTGATTACACTGATTGTTCAGCATGTGTGCATTACCCGTCAGGTTTTTCTCCTGATGGAAATCAACAGAATGATTTATTCCGGCCCGTGATTACCTGTCCGGTGAGTGATTACAACATGAAAATTTTTAACCGTTGGGGCCAGTTGATTTTTGAAACCAGCAATGTAAATGAGTCATGGAACGGCGAGTACAAAAATCAGCCTGCTGATGTTGGTGTGTATGTTTGGATGGTAGATTATACAGGACTGCGACGCGCAACTTACTTTACTGAAAAGCTGTCTGGTAACATAACTTTACTGCGTTGAGTTTGATAGTATTGAAATTTTGATTTCGCCTCATGGTAAATGATTGCTAAATTTGGGTTTCCCCGTTTTTGAATGAGCCACTTTTACAAGACATTATTGGGATTTCTCTTTGCAGCTTTCACCTGCTGCCTGATGATGCAATCCAGCCAATCCTTTTCCCAGGTTCCTACCTTTCAGGATTGCCTTGGTGCCACGCCGGTTTGTAACCAGGTGTATCAAACACCCAGTTCAACTTTCGGCACCGGTAACTATCCCAATGAACAAGGTCCGGGCAGCTGCCTGATTCCGGGTGAATACAACAGTAGCTGGTACACTTTTAATATCACCACCAGTGGAACCTTTGCATTTACCATTATACCGGGCTCTCCAAGCGCGGATTATGACTGGGCAATGTATAATCTTTCAAATGCCACCTGTGCAGAAATACAAACCAACGGATCGCTGATGGTGAGTTGTAATTCATCCCAATATGGATTTACCGGTATTTCGGCAACCGGCGTCGGAAACTGGAACGGAGCCGGTCCAACGAACGCATTCAATGCATTGCTGAACGTGACGGCCGGCGAAACATATGTACTGAATATTAATAACTGGAGTGGAACTAATGGAGGTTATACCGTTGACTTCAGTGCTTCCTCTGCTTCCATTTTCGATACTGTCAAGCCTTATATTGATACGGTTGAGCAAGTGATCTGCAACGACAATCAACTTACCTTTACTTTCTCTGAAAATATTTTGTGTGGCTCTGTGCAAGATGCAGATTTTATGCTCACAGGTCCTGGTGGTCCATACCTTCTCAGCAGTGTTACAGGAACTACCTGTGCTGCCGGCGGTAGCGCTGAAGTTACTTTTACCGCTTCAGTTTCTCCGGCTATTACAGTAGGCGGAAATTATTTTTTGCACATCACAGACTTATCAGGATCAGTTACCGATCTCTGTGGCCTGAATGCTGATACAGCGGCAACAGCATTTTTTGTAAGCGCTGTTCAGGCAGTTCTTGATTCTTTTGTTGAGCCCACTTGCGGAGGATATAATGGTGAAATATATGTGTCGGGAACAGTGGGAACGCCACCATACGAATTTTCTATGAATGGAAGTCTATATCAAAGTGCCGGTTCATTCACAGGGCTCGATAGTGGAATCTATTACATTACTGTAAAAGATGCTTTTGGATGTGTGGATACCGTTGCTGTTACTTTCCAAGGATCATCAGGTGCGGTAAACGCTACTAAAATATTTGCTAAGGATATCAACTGTTTTAATGCCTGTGATGGATCTATTTCTGTTTCGGGTTCCGGTGGAGTGCCCCCTTATGTTTATACCTGGACGAATGGTGCGCCGCCAAGTGCTAACGTCGGAGGACTTTGTCCGAATACTTATAAAGTCACGATCACAGATTCTTATAATTGTTTTGATACATTGAGTATTGAACTGAAGGAACCACCTGAAGTTCATTTTGATGTAACCAGCCTGAAAAATGCAGTTTGTTATGGTTATAAGGACGGAAGTGTTTCGTTGAATATTTCTGGCGGTAATCCACCATTCACCTATGTATGGACACCTTATGGCGGTGGAAGTAATGTTGCAAGTGGTTTAGGCGCAGGTGAATACAATCTGTTGCTTATTGACATTCATCAATGCAAATACGATACGATACTGACGATTAAGCAACCTGCACCTGTTGGCATCGTTTATCCCGGTGACACCACTATTTGTTTTGGAACGGAAGCAAGCCTTACAGCTCCTGCCGTGGGTGGTAATGCGGGTCAATATGGAGTGATCTGGGACAATGGAGCTTCAGTGGATGATCCATATATCGTTCAACCTTTTCAGGATGAAACTTATACCGCAGTTGCATTTGACGATAGCAGTTGCTTCAGTGCGCCTCAAACCTATCGTGTTTATGTGGCGCAAAAACCTTTGATTGAACTGGGCGAAGATTCTATACTGTGTTATGGTAATGTTTTCTTTAAAGATGTTTTCTTTCCCGGAGCAGAGTACTTGTGGCAGGATGGTTCCATTTATCATGATTACGCGATCCGCGAACCCGGTTTATATACTGTTGAGGCGTACAATAGCTGTTTTCACACCTACGATTCAATCTATGTCGGATTTGATGATTGCGGAAGTTGCCTGCATGTGCCAACCGCCTTCACACCAAACAACGACGGATTGAATGATGAATTCATTCCTGCTATCGGTTGTGAATTTACAGATTACGATTTCAAAGTATTCAACCGCTGGGGACAAATAGTGTTTTTTACAAGCGATCCCAATGCCGGCTGGAACGGACTAAACGGGGATCAACCTTCAGAGTTGGGAACTTATGTATGGACTATTAAATATGCAGGTACTGAACATGGTTTGAAACTCTCGGAGCAAATGAGTGGTGGAGTGGTTTTGATAAGATAGAGAGAATTAAGAATTAAGAATTATGAGTTATGAATTGTATGAGGCCTTTTATCTATAGTCATATCTTAAGTTTGCATCTTTAAAATTCTAAATCAAAACATTAATGGATTTCCCAACCATCATCGCATCGTTTGGCGTTAGCCTGCTGTTGATTGCTTTCTTTCTGAATATGTTTCATTTTTTGAATGAAAAAAGTCTCCTTTATATTTCACTGAATCTTATTGGCGCTGCCATCTCCTGCTATGCTTCTTACCTCATTCAGTTTATGCCCTTTGTAATTTTAGAAGGAACGTGGGGCGCAGTAGCACTTGGAGGATTGGTGAGGAAGATGTATGGGAAGCATGAAGTATGAGCAATGTTATGAGATTCAATGTGCCAATGAAATTGATGTGCCGATGAACTTAATGACTAATGTCCAATGACTAATTAAACCCACTAACGACTAAGGACTCACGACTAACGACTTTCTCACTACTCACTACTCAATCTCCACCACAAACGGCATTCTCGCCTGCACTCCATGCATCTGCGAAAGAAGTTGCATTTGTTCATATACTGAATAAAATGGACCTAGTTTTTCCCTGATGGCACTGTTTTCTTTTCCTTCACGAAACATGCTGATAAGTTCAAACATATCCTTGTCTACTTCGGGAAATTCAACAAGCCGGTAATTGGAAGATTTTGCAAGCCGGACTGCTACATTGATAGCATCTTCCAATCCACCCAGTGTATCCACTAATCCAAATGCAAGTGCCTGGCTGCCCGTCCATACGCGACCTTGTGCGATGGTATCTACCAATACTTCACTGATCTTTCTGCCTTTCACTACTGTTGCTTTGAAGTCATGATAAATAGAATCCACGCCTCGCTGAACAATTAATTTT
Source organism: Chitinophagaceae bacterium (assembly GCA_016717285.1). Lineage (NCBI taxonomy): Bacteria > Pseudomonadati > Bacteroidota > Chitinophagia > Chitinophagales > Chitinophagaceae > Chitinophagaceae bacterium. The sequence goes on along the minus strand of JADKFU010000001.1, from coordinate 724,603 downwards.
TCGTCTTCCCGCATCGGACGTGAAGCATCTCCGAAATCCGAATACTTGCCGGTTTGCACACCATCGAAGTGGATACCTAATTTATCTTCAAACAGCTTTTGCATGTTCGGATAAATACCAAACACTCCAATAGATCCTGTGAGTGTATTGGGTTGTGCAACAATTTTTGTAGCATACGCTGAAATATAATAACCACCTGATGCAGCATAATCGCCCATGGAAACCACCACCGGTTTCTTAGCGGCTGCCAATTGCACTTCACGGGCGATAATGTCGGATGCCAAAGCACTTCCACCGGGAGAATTTACTCTGAAAACAATGGCTTTTACCTTATCATCTTCGCGTAATTTTCTGAGTTGCTTCACATATTTTTCAGAACCAATATTGTCATCATCACCTTTTCCATCCACAATATCTCCGTCAGCAAAAAGCAGGGCAATCTTATCGGTCTCTAAACTCACCTCTTCTTTTTTTCCGGGTACGGAAAGATATTTTACGAGGGAAACCATTTCAATCTTGTCCTTTTCATCCAGCTTCAATTGTTCTTTCAGGTAATCACGCACCTGATCATCAAACCAAACTTCATCTACGATGCCATATTTTTTTGCGTCTGATGCATTTTGCACCAGCAAGTTATTGTTGATGCTGTCTAATTGCCCAATTCCGATCTTCCTGCTCTCCGCAATATTCTTCATCACTTTGCCATGCACATCATTTAAAAGCGTTAGCGTCATCAGTTCATTCTCCTTACTCATCGAATCGAGCCGGAAAGGTTCGGTTGCCGATTTGAATTTGCCATCATAGAAAACCTGCGCCTGCACTCCTACTTTGTCAAGCAATCCTTTGAAGAACATATATTGTGCGCTCATGCCATTGAATTCAACAATACCCTTAGGATTCACAATTACTTTATCAGCAACGCTGCAGAGGTAATAAGCTTTTTCGGAGTACAGTTCTGAATAAGCCACGATAAACTTCCCTGATTTTTTGAAATCAATTAAGGCGTTTCTGATCTGATCAGTGTTCGCCATTCCCAAACCGATGTAACCGAAATTGAGGTAGATCCCTTTTATGGAAGGATCTGTTTTTGCTTTCTCAATATTCTTCATGATATCGTAAACACCGGGTGCAACAGCCGGTTTAAAATCAGAAAATGAAAAACCCTGAAAAGGGATGTACGTTGTTTGCTCAGGAATTTCGTAGCTGAGATCAAGGCTTAAAATACTGTTCGATTTAATACTGACCGTTTCAACCGAAGAAAATGATGTTGCAATTGCTGCAAAAAAAGCAATAATAATAAACAGCAGCAGGAACGTACCGATCACAAAAGCCAGTAAAGAACCAAAGAAAATTTTCCAGAAACTCATGTAGACAGTTTTTTTTAAAGTAGACGATAAGGCCGCAAATTTATGTTAAATATGTATGTTAACGCCGGAGTATTATCTTCCACACCGAAATGATGCGCTACAATTACATCACGGTTGAAGGCAATATCGGAGCAGGCAAAACCTCGCTTTCGAATATGCTGGCACGTGATTTCAACGGCAAGCTGATTCTCGAACAGTTCGCTGACAATCCGTTTCTGCCACTGTTCTATAAAAACCCAAGACAATACGCTTTTCCGCTGGAGTTATTTTTTCTTGCTGAACGATACCAGCAACTGAAAGACGTGGCAGCCACTCGGGATTTATTTTCTTCTTTTACTGTAACGGATTATCTCTTCGCGAAATCGCATCTTTTTGCCAGCATCAACCTGGTGGAAGAAGAATTCAAACTCTTCAAGCGTCTTTCTCAAATCGTTCAGGGTTCACTTCCGGATCCTGATTTATTGCTTTATCTCCACAGTCCCGTTCCTGTTATTCTTTCGAATATTGCAAGGCGCGGCAGACCTTACGAAAAAGACATTACGGGCGAATACCTTGGAAAAATCCAACAGGTTTATTTCGATTATTTTAAAACTCAACAGCAATTGCGCATTGTAATTCTTGATGTAGCTGACATCAATTTTATTGAAAATAAAAATGATTATAACAGGATTATTGATGTGCTGCAACAAGACTATCCTGCGGGCACTACAATGATTACTTTATAGTCGCGATTATGTAAAAAAAAACCTTTGTTAAATCAATACAATCCTTACTTTTGCGACGTTCGTGAAAAACGATTCATTATGGAAGAAACAAAAAAGACATCCAAAGGACTTTACTGGCTATTGTTTTTTATTTCCTTTTCTGCCCTCGTTTTATTACTCATCTTCCTTCCACAATGGTTTTGGGTAAGTCTTCCTTTTACAATTACCTTCCTTGCCGGAGCCATGGATGCATTGTAGGTGAATTGTTCCATTTAGTGGCCGTTTGATCAGTTACCTTACTGAATACGATTCATTCCGATTTCATATCTATTTCCAACTCTATAATTGAAAGTGAATGGCAATGCATGTCGCAGTAAGAAAGTGATTTACTTTCCTCTTAAAAGTTTACACAATCCTTCTACATTTGTTCGCATGGTGCGAAAGATTCTGTTTCTGATTTTTGCAGCAAGCTGTTTGCTGGTGCCTGCAACCATATTTGCGCAATCCGGTAGTATCGGAGGAAAAATAACGGACAAAAGCGACAACAGTGAACTGATCGGAGTAACCATTATGGTAACCGGAACGCGCTATGGCGCCGTAACCGATGAAAACGGAAAATATTCCATCAATCTGCCGGCTGGCATCTATACGCTCAACGTGAGTTACATTGGTTATGAGAAGACATTATACACTGGTATTGCGATTAAGCAGGACGAGCATAAAATACTGGACATTCAGCTTAATCCGACTGCAGTTACAATTGATCAGGAAATTGTGATTATTGGCGATCGACCTTTGATAGATGTGGAAGAGTCAAAAAGTTCTTCGCAGATCAGCAAAGATGTGATTGAAGCGGCACCTACACGCGCAGTGCAAGGCTTACTGAATACACAAACAGGTGTGGTGCTGAATCCGGAAGGCATTCATATTCGAGGAGGCAGAACCTATGAAACAGGATTTTATATCGATGATGTTTCTGCAACAGATCCACTGGCCGGAACCGGTTTTGGAATTGACATTGGCACCAATGCCATTGATAACATTGATGTGACAACCAGCGCTCCCGGAGTGGAATACGGAGATGCTACTTCCGGTATTGTAAATACAAAAACCAAAACCGGTGGTGATAAATTTGCACTAGCGCTTTCACTGAAACGGGATAATTTCGGATTCAACAGCGACAATAATTCCTGCTTTAATCAATCAACTTACGAAGCGGGATTTGGTGGTCCGGTAAAATTTAAAAAAGAAAAGCCCGCGAAACTTCATTATTTCAGTTCTATAAAATTTAATTTCACTGATACATATATTAAAGCGCCTGCCGGCCAGGTGGTCTCGTCCATCTATCCGGATGTTTTCTGGACCCCCTATGAAGACAATCGCTGGGCCGGCATGTTGAAATTGAATTATGATTTCAGCTCCTCAAAAAAATTATCGTTCTCTTACCTTCGCTCCATTACGGTGAACCAGGATTACAATATGTTGCGCATCACTGGAAATGATGTGGGATTTACACCAGGTTATCAGTTCAGTTTTGCATTGCAACCTGACAATGCCAATACTTATACCCATGATACTAATCTTGAAACAGTAAACTGGAACCATACGCCCAAACCAAACATTTCTTACAAGGTTTCGCTTTCACGGCTTTTTGTTCATCTGCGTGCCGACGCGAATGGTCGTGATTGGCGACCAGCCGAAGTAAGCAGTGAATTTGATCCTTCCTCCATCGTTGAATTTCCTACCACGTATTTTAATCCGGATGACTCGATTGTATTCGTAAATCCTGCACCCGGACTGTATAACAATGATGGTATTGCAACCTTGTGGCACGATCACTATGTAGAAGATTATACTACAAAAGCCACCGGCACTTTTTATTCAAAGAATACACTCAACCGGTTTTATTTCGGCACTGAATTCAAATGGGAAGAATTGCAATGGATAGATATTACACGACCATGGATTGGAGCACCTATTCAGTTACCTGACAGTCAGTACACACAATCATTCAGATTAGGAGATGTAAGTGATGTATGGAAAGTAAATCCAATCAAAGGCGCTTTTTTTGTTTCTGATAAGTATAAATTTCATGGACTGATTGCTGATGTTGGTTTGCGTCTTGAATATTGGATGCCCGGAAAATTTGTAGATGATGCAGTGTATAATCCCGAAACTTTAATAGCCGATGAAATTCGGGAGAGTTATCTTGATCACACGATCAATTTTATGGGGTTAAGAACAAAGGTTAGATTGTTGCCCAAGCTTGCTGCTTCATTTCCGATTAAGGAAAACCAGGTGATGTATTTCAATTACGGTCAAAGTACCATTTCACCGCACCCCTCTTATATCTACACCGGCCTCGATCCATATTATGCTGATCGTTCGACGTTGGGTTTCATCGGAAATCCCGACCTGAATCCTGAAGTGGATATTTCTTATGAGTTAGGATTAAAGTCGCAGATCTCACAGAATGACGCGTTGGATATTTCAGCGTACTGGAAAGACAAATACGATTTCATTACATCAAGTACTATATTATTGGAAGATGCTACCGGCCGTGAAGTGAGCCGTACGATTCGTATCAATGCAGATTACGCTCGTGTTCGCGGTGTAGAAGCCACTTATATTAAACGCATTCAAAAATGGTTTGAATCGAGTTTATCTTTTTCTTACAGCGTTGCCACCGGACAGAGTTCTTCTGCTTCGCAAGGACTTGAAGAAATTCTTGCCACGGGAAACAGTGTAAGTGCTAAAGAAACGTATCTCGCCTGGGATTCGCCGGTGGATGCCAAGGGTTATGTATTGCTGACGGCAAATAATGCCGATGGACTGTTTGGAAAAAAATGGATCAACTATTTCAGCTTTTATACGGAAGCGATATACAGAACTGGAAGAAGATACACACCGTACTTATATACAGGAACAGAACCGAGTTCCGGAAGACCCATTTATGAAGTGGATTCTGACCCTGATCATTTGTACAGCGATCTCTCCGTATCTTCCTTTTGGCTGAATGCATCTTTAAAAAAATGGTTTGTACTGAAGAAGGTACAGTTAGCGCTTACTTTTGAGCTGACCAACCTGTTAAACAATAAAAATACAGCGATTGTAAATCCGGTTACCGGAAGCGCTTATGAATATGGAGATGATGTGCCAACGGAATGGCGCGATCCACGATACATTGATCCACGCGATCCGCGTTCATCCAATATTCCACCTGATAATCCATCAAGGTATTATGAGCAGCGGCATTTTTTGTTTGGGGTTTCGATGAAGTTATGATCGTTTAAGAAAATAGATGGCCAATGATCTTTATCCAGTCATGAAAAGACCTCAACAAAGGAAAAATTGTATTGTTGAATTAAGACAGACTTGCATTTATTGAACAAACTGGCATCACTTCCGGAAAATCTGAAAAAGGAAGTGAAAGATTTCATTGAATATCTTCAAAACAAAACCAGGAAACCAATGAACAAGTCTAAGCGCGTTCCTGGATTAGCCAAAGGAATGATCAGGATGAGCGAAGATTTCGATGCACCGCTTGAAGATTTTAAAGAGTATATGTAATGGATATATTTAGCAGACCTGATCTGTTTTAGATTATTTCTCCAACCTTTCAGCGGGCCAGGACATTACCACTTGCTGATTATAGAATGTTTTATAAAAAATCACGCACGAAATTAAAAACAGCAGCCACGTAAAAACGGCTATAAGATTAAACATCACCACATACAATAACACAATAAACGAAAAGAAAACAACTGGCAGATACCTTTTCATCCTAAGTCCGCTCCAATATAAACTGCACCTGAAGAAAAGTGCAGTACCTATTCCAAAAAGAAGTGCCTGCATTCCCAACATTAAATGATACCTGCTGAACAACCATATGCATTCAGGCAGGATCAGTAACACATAAACAATGGCAAGTTGAATAAACAACACCAACCTGTTATAAGGCATGTTTCTGAAAAGACTCAATCTTGTTTCTTCAAAACGTTGCAATTGATAGAGGATATAACTGTGTGAGGTTGCAATAGCCAACATCGCAATACCGGCAACTCTTACATCCTGATAAGGAGTTTCGAATGACAACACCATGGTGGTGATGATACCATAAGACAAAACTTTCGTCAATAAATAACTGAGTTTCATGCGGTCCATCATCTGGTAAATACCGAGACTGAAATAAGGCTTGCTCCACCCCTGGACGATTCTCAATAAAAACGATTGCGTGTTTCCGTCCTGTAACCTGTTCACCGCATGCAGATACAAGAAGGCACTGGAGGTTGTAAGTATAAACACATATAAAAAAATGAGCGCAGGCAATAAATAATAATGGAATATCATTCCAAAAATTCCTGCAAACAATACATAGATGATTACTGGAAGGAGTATCATTAATTGCACAAGCATCCAGCTTTTAAACTGTCCGGCCTTTTTAAGGGAAGAAACACTGTAAAATATAAATGCATTATCACGCATCGCTAACTGCTTCACAACATAACTCCAGCTTTTTATGGTATACAACAACCAGATTACCGACATGATCATAGCAACCAGCGGACTACTAATGAAAGTCATGACGATGATAAAGTGGTAATATGTCAAAGTTTCTTCCGGCAGGAGTTTAACATCTCCTACCGTTTCCATAAAAAAACCATAGCTGATAGCGGTAACAAAAAAGAAAATCAGCATTCCTGCATTGGCGCGAAAAAATCCTTTCGCGAATATTTTCAAAAGAGGAATTGTTACGGGAGCATTCATTCAGCGATGAACTTTAATGTCTTGTCTTCGACGATGATTTCATTCGCATCAGCTAAAACTGTAAGATCTAAATCCTGGTGTGATGAGAGGAAAAAACCTGTTCCATTTTTCCTTTGAGCATTCTCAATCCATTCATAAATAATTTTCAGCGCAGCAGCATCCAGTGTAATGAGCGGCTCATCCAGTAAAATCAGTTTGGGTTGCCCAAGAAAAGCCAGCACCAACGATAATTTTTTTAACATGCCACTTGAATAGGTACCAAGTGGCCTGTCAATAAATGCCTGCATTTTTATTGATTCGATAAAATAATCTTCCTGTCCAGGCAGTGCATCCTTTGCCTTTGCAAATAAATTAATCATTTCTCTTCCCGTCAGAAATTCAGGAAACAGGGGTTCAGCTTCTGCAAAATTCACCAACCTCCTATAAACAACAGGATTCTTTTTAATAGTCATTTTTCCATTGAGCTGAATATCGCCTTCAAAAGACAAGATGCCTGCTATGGATTTCAGCAAGGTGGTTTTACCAGAACCATTAACACCTCTTATCCAATAAATGCCATTGCTTACCCCGAGATCGCCGATCTCCAGTGCTGCATAATTTCCATAAGACTTCTTAAAATTTATAAAACGAAGCATAATGATTTTACAACCGTGGATTATGTTTTACGTAATAAACGCAAGCTTACTTCATCAACTTATTCCATACATCCCACAACACAATTCCAACAGCAACACTGATATTGAATGAATGCTTTGTTCCAAATTGAGGAATTTCCACCACCTGATTGGCCAAATGAAGTAATTCACTTTGAATGCCTTCCACTTCATTGCCAAATACAAGTGTGTATTTTTTTTCCTTTCCCGGATTGAAATCCTGCAGCGAAATACTTTCCGTGGTATGTTCCGCTAAAACGATTTCGAAATCCTGCTGCTTCAATTCTTCCAATATTGTTTTCGTATCCGGAAAATGAAACCATGCAACCGATTCCGTGCTGCCCAGCGCCGTTTTCAATACCTCACGATTTGGCGGACAAGGTGTAATTCCACAGAGGTAAATGGTTGGAATACCAAAAGCATCGCAAGTTCTGAAAACGGAACCAACATTGTGTCCACTTCGCACATTGTCAAGCACCACTACCAACGGCATTCTTCCCGAAGCTTTATAAGCTTCAACGGTGAGCCGGTTCAATTCCTCCATTTTTAATTTTCGCATCAATGTAAAATCAGCAGCAAGTTAATGTAGTATTTTTCTGAACAGATGCAGAAGTAATAAAAATCATGACAGAATGCTTTTCTTTGTGGTGGCATTTGTCGTTAACTTGTTTATTTCTTTCTAAAATATTATAAGCAAAAGCCACACAAACGACACCGGTTATTTATAATTGTACAATTATTCGTCAAGCACCTGTTCTATCTTTCCATGGTAATATTACCTTGCAACCCTTATTTTTAGTTACCTCATTTTGAAAAAAAATTCTGAAATAAAAGAAACCCCGTTGATGGGGCAATACAAACAAATCAAGGCGAAATACCCTGATGCCATCCTGCTTTTCAGGGTGGGAGATTTTTATGAAACCTTCGATACAGATGCGGTAACAACCTCTCAGGTTCTTGGAATAGTATTAACCAAACGGGCTAACGGGGCTGCGACTTATACTGATCTTGCGGGATTTCCTTATCACGCGCTGGACACTTATTTACCCAAGCTCGTTCGTGCAGGTTATCGTGTCGCTATCTGTGACCAACTCGAAGACCCGAAGCTCACAAAAACCATTGTGAAAAGGGGCGTGACTGAACTGATAACACCCGGTGTTACAGACAATGATAAAATTCTGGATCACAAGAGCAATAACTTTCTCTGTTCACTGCATTTTGAAGGAGATTCACTTGGCATCGCTTTCCTTGATATATCTACCGGTGAATTTTATGCAGCACAAGGCAATGCTGATTACATCGATAAATTATTGCAGGGTTTCAAACCTACAGAAATTATTTTTTCCAAAACCAGACAAAAAGATTTCCGGCAATTATTCGGCACCAAGTATTACACCTATGCTATTGACGATTGGATATTTCAGTTTGATTTTACCAATGGATTGCTCACCAAACATTTTGAAACACAATCGCTAAAAGGTTTTGGGATCAGCGAATTAAAGCAAGCCATTGTTGCATGCGGTACAGCCTTACATTACCTGCAGGTTTCTGAACATCCCAATCTCGATCACTTAACAGGCATTTCACGCATTGAAGAAGAAAGATATGTGTGGCTCGACCGTTTTACCGTTCGCAATCTTGAAATACTTCATAGCAATAACGAAGGTGGAAAATCGCTGCTGCAGGTGCTGGATCAGACACTTTCTCCAATGGGCGCACGTATGCTTCGTAAATGGCTTGTGCTGCCACTTAAGGAAATCATACCCATTGAAGAAAGACTTCACTTTGTTGAACTGCTTATCAAAGATCCTGAATTGACGAAGCAACTGGCAGTGCTTATCCGTCAGATTGGAGACCTCGAACGGTTAATTGCAAAAGTTGCATTGGGAAAAATCAGTCCGCGTGAAATTATCCAGATCAGAAGAGCATTAATTGCCATCGGTCAGATCAAACAATTATTGGGTGAACGGAATGAAGCACCCTTCCTTAATTGCGCCGATCAACTCCATCCATGTGAATTAATCAAAGAACGCATTGGAAAAGAAATCAGGGAAGATGCACCACCGGTTGCTGCAAAAGGCGGCATCATCAGGGAAGAGGTTTCAGAAGCTTTAGACGAGCTGCGAAAGATTTCGCATTCGGGAAAAGATTACCTGCTGAGTATTCAGAAAACTGAACAGGAACGAACCGGAATTACTTCGCTGAAGATTTCTTTTAATAATGTTTTCGGATATTATCTTGAAGTTACGCATGCTCATAAAAGCAAGGTGCCGGAAGATTGGATCAGGAAGCAAACGTTGGTAAATGCCGAACGTTATATCACTCCGGAATTGAAAGAGTATGAAGAAAAAATTTTAGGTGCGGAAGAAAAAATTCTTCACCTCGAATTGAAATTGTTTAATGCACTGGTTACTTCACTAAAAGATTATGTGCCTCAGATTCAGTTAAATGCCCAAACGATCGGAAGGCTCGATTGCCTTTTTTCATTTTCACAAATTGCAATAAAAAACAATTATTGCAGACCGAAATTTCATGAAGGTTATGCGATGGAAATAAACAATGGTCGTCATCCTGTAATTGAACAGCAACTGGCACACGATCAAAATTATGTTCCGAATGATGTATTGCTGGATGATAAAACACAACAGATTATCATTATTACCGGTCCTAACATGGCGGGCAAATCTGCATTTATCAGACAAAATGCATTGATCGTTTTAATGGCGCAAATCGGAAGTTTCGTGCCGGCTTCCTCTGCTTCTATCGGAATAGTGGATAAAATATTTACACGTGTCGGAGCATCTGACAATCTCTCGTCCGGTGAATCTACGTTTATGGTGGAAATGACGGAGACAGCAAGTATCCTGAATAATCTTTCAGACCGGTCGTTGGTGATTCTTGATGAGATTGGTCGTGGTACGAGCACTTATGATGGCATTTCAATAGCCTGGGCGATCGCGGAATTTTTGCATGATTATCCGAAAGGAAAAGCAAAAACATTATTTGCAACACACTATCATGAATTGAATGAACTGGAGAATAAATTTGAGCGGATAAAAAATTTCAATGTATCCGTGAAAGAAGCCGGCAACAAAGTGATCTTCCTCCGCAAGTTGCAGCCTGGTGGCAGCCAACATAGTTTTGGCATTCATGTTGCAAAAATGGCCGGTATCCCATCACATGTGGTGAACCGCGCCAATGAAATACTGGAAGAGCTGGAAGAAAAAACAATTGCAAAAAACCTGCAGAACAAAGTGAAGAAAATGCCCGTGCGCGAAATGCAGTTAAGCATCTTCCAGCAGGAAGATCCTGAAATCGTGAAGCTGAAAGAATGGATGGAAAAAATAGATCCTAACGCGCTTACACCGATTGAAGCCCTGATGAAAATACATGAAATGAAAGATAAGCTTAAAAGAAAATGATCCGGATTTATCCCGGAAATATTTGTTGCCATATTTGCATGATGCGTCTTCCTGCTCTATCATTTTATATATAAAGCGAAATCTTTTCATAACAACGCTTACAGATTTCTGTAATCAATCAAGATCTCTTTCATTCGAAAATTTCAGAGATAATATCAGGCCTATCTAAAAAATAAAAGGGCTCCGAAGAGCCCTTTCATTTTCCTTTCGACTGGTATAGAATTATTCTTTAATGACTTTGATCATCTTTTCAGTAGTACCCTGACTAACTCTTACGAAATACACACCTGCTGAGAGAGATTCATTGATCTCGAACGGAGCTGATGTATCAACGCCTGTGTACTCATGAAGTGTTCTTCCGCTTAAGTCAACCAGACGAACATTGGCAAGTTCATTTGAACCTGATGCCATGTTGATCACAAATGATTGGTTGAATGGATTAGGATAAGCTTCAGCTGTGAAAATTTCAGTCAGACCTTCTTTACAGTCGTTCGTAACTTGTTTTTCTTTCACATCAATGCAATTGGTTTCAGTAACAGTAACTCTCACTTTATATTTAGCCGTTGTGGTTGAATTGTAAGTAGAGTTGGTCTGTCCGGCGATTTTCACACCATCCTTGTACCAATTGAAAGTAACACCAGTGTTAGGAGTACCTGTATAGGTCAGCAATTTCTTTCCAGAAACGCATGGGCCAATAGAGAAGTTAGCAACTGGTTTAGGTTTTACTGTTAAAGTAACAGTCTTGGAGCACTCACCGCCATCACCTGTAACGGTGTAAGTAGTGGTAACGCTACCGGTAGCAACAACAACAGCACCGGTTGTTACATTAAGACCGTCTGCAGGTGCCCAGGTGTAAGTAGAAGCGCCTGAAGCTGTAATAGTCTTGGTTTTGTTTTGGCAAACTGAAGGATTGCCGGGAGTAATATCCATGGTACAAAGTTCATGGCAGACAATAGGAAGAATCATCTGACTTACATATAGACCCCAGTCGCCAGGATACTCAGAGAATACGTGCCATGAATTATCAGAAAACTGATCTACAGAAGTTACAAGACCTTCGCAGCTTAGTCCGGTTCTGTCAAGAGTTGAAACCAAAGCTACAGTGTCATTCTTTTTGTAACCGAAGTTAATACCGATGTAGAAAAGACTGTCAGCAGGTATTGCAACCGGTGAATTGAATTGAACGTAAGTAAGGTCCGCATCGATGTTTACATCATCTGATATTGTCTGGTATGACACCAGTTTCTCAGAAAGGATAGTACCTGGAGCACCTGGATTACCATCTGCGAATGTTCCGTCATTGTCCCAAACGCGTACTTTTACTTTATCTACAGTATTTGCAGCTTTTGCAAATCCGAAATAGAGCAATACACCTTTGATGGTAGTTCCCGGAAGATAGAAAATATCAGCCTTGGAAACGTCGCCGTATTCATTTTGGCCACAAACATATCCGCCCGTTGTTGAATACAATACCAATTCGTCATCCACACAAAGATTAACGAAAGTGTCGCAATCTTCAATCCGTTGAGACGAACCCATCATTGATGGTTTTGCCTTGCCTAAATTTGTTTTGATTTGTGCTGTTCGCGCGGTTTGTGCGAAGGCATTGATTCCCATCAATGTTACGAGCACGAGTAGAATGGAAAGTCTTTTCATGTTTAGTTTTTTGTTTTTTGGTGAATAATTGAATTTGTGAAAGGAGCATCAAATATACCTTTTTATTGAAATTATACAACACAGAAAAAAGAAATTTTTCAGTTAAATAAAAAGTTATGATTGGTGATTTCATATTAAAAAAGATTGAGCGTGGTAGCATTTGATCGTGAATCCATAGAAAGCGACTTCGTTTTATTCGTTTTCCTCATTGTAATATTTTACGCTAAATTTGCAGTTCTAAAATCAAAAAAATCATGAACCACCTTAGATCACATTTTTCAACAACATTTGGATTTGCTTTAGCACTTGCTTTTTTCCTTTCAACTCAGGTAACATTTGCGCAAGAACCTACCAAGGAACAAAAGCAGCGAAACGAACAAAAAGCTGCCCAATCAACAACGGAGCAAAAACAGGAAAGAAGCAAACAGGAAGCTACTGATGCTAAAGAACCTACTGCTGAACAGCAACAGAAAAGAGCAGAGCAGCAAAAAGCGACTTCCGCTTCAACCATGTCTGATGCTGATATGAAAAAAACTTACGATGATCGCATCAAAAGGTATAATGAAAATTATGAAAATCTCAGTAAGAGAGCGGCCGCTACCAATAATCCTGAAATGAAAAAAGACATTACTGCTTTGCAAGCTCAAATGAATGAAGCTAAAACAGGGATGGATAATTTTATGAAGAATAAAGATACAATGACTCCGGAACAAAAAGATCGTGCGCAGGCTTCCCTCAGACAACAAGAAGAAGAGTTGAAGAAGAAATATGAAGAGCTGAAATCAAAATATGCTTCCTCCGGTTCAGGTAAATCAGCAGCTGACAAAGAGAGAACCACTCAGAAAAGAGCTGAGGCAGCTCCTGCAGAAACACCAAAACAATAATAGCGACCAGCATTTTTTTATAAAAATCCCCCGGAAATTTCCGGGGGATTTTTTTTTGCGGCCAAAGTAAAATCACTCCAGCCCTGAGAGTGGAAAATATTAATTGTTCCGTGTTAATTGCCTGATCAGGGCGTTAACATCTCTACGTTGTCTTCCTGTTCTTTATAGCGCATGATCATTTCAAGTACATCCGGTACTACATCAGAACAGATGGTAATGAAGGCGCCCCGTTGGCCGTTTTTTATTACATAATCAATCGCTTCAGGTTCACTTGGAATAATGGTGGTTTTTTTATTGCCACCAACGTCCTTAATTCCACGCATCATCAGGTCAATGATTTCATCTGAAGAACGACCACGTAAATTTTTATCCTGACGAATCACGATTTCATCAAATGAACGGGCTGCAACACGTCCCAGCTCAATAATGTCTTCATCGCGCCGGTCACCAACACCAGCGATAACGCCTACTTTTGGGGTACCGTCAACTTTATCTACAAATTTTGCAAGCTGTTCAAGGCCCGCATAGTTATGCGCATAATCTACCAACACCTGGAAATTCTTAAACTGGAAGAGATTCATACGTCCGGGCGTAGTGGCAGGTGACGGAATAAAAGTGTGCAATGCCGCACGAATGTCTTCAATCTTAAATCCCCGAAGGTGCACAGCTAATACAGCAGGCAATACGTTCTGGATATTGAAAATTGCTTTCCCTCCAAAAGTTAACGGAATGCTGTTGATTTTTTCCACTCTGATCTTCCAGCTCCCTTTACAAATGGTGACATATCCGTTTTCAGCCACTGCGGCGAGACCACCATTAGCGAGGTGTTCTCTGATACGCGGATTATTCTCATCCATGCTGAAGAAAGCAATCTTGCATTCGAGTGCCTCCCGCATTTTATAAACCAGATCATCATCTGCATTCAGAATCGCGTAACCATGAGGCCAAACACTTTCAGGAACGACTCCTTTCACCCGTGACAATTGTTCTATTGTTTCGATGCCCATCAATCCGAGATGATCAGGTTGCACGTTGGTAACAATTCCGATGTCGCAGTGGTCGAAGCCTAAGCCTGCGCGAAGAATTCCTCCCCGTGCAGTTTCTAACACTGCTAATTCGACAGTTGGATCTTTCAATACAAATTGTGCAGATACAGGACCTGTGCAATCACCCCGCATCATCATCTGGTTTTGAATATAGATACCATCAGTTGTAGTAAATCCAACTTTATAACCCACCTGTTTTACAATGTGGGCAATCAATCTTGTAGTGGTGGTTTTTCCATTGGTACCCGTAACAGCAATAATCGGAATGCGCGCAGAGCTTCCGGGTGGATACAGCATGTTGATAACAGGTTCAGCCACATTGCGCGGCAACCCGTCAGTTGGTGAAAGATGCATTCGAAAACCAGGCGCTGCATTAACTTCAAGGATAGCGCCACCTGCTTCATTGATAGGCTGACTTAAATCCGGTGTCATGATATCAATACCGCAGATATCAAGTCCGATAATACGCGCAATCCGCTCACACATAAATATATTATCGGGATGAACGAGATCTGTAATGTCTGTAGCAGTACCGCCTGTTGAAAGATTCGCAGTGGGTTTGAGCCACAATTCTTCTCCAACGGGCAATACTGAATCAAGTGTTAATTTCCGTTCGTCCAGAATATTCATCGTGAAGTCATCAATTTTGATGGCTGTCAATACATTTTCATGGCCATATCCTCTGCGGGAATCAGTATTTACAATATCAATCAGTTCGCGAATCGTTGAACTTCCGTTTCCAAGCACAGAGGCCGGCGTGCGCTTTGCCGCAGCCACAAATTTGTAATTGATCACCAGTATACGATGGTCATAACCCACAATATATTTTTCAATGATTACGGCTCGGCCATACTGTTTAGCCGCCACCAGGCCTTTTACAGCATCCTCCCAGTTTCGGAGATTTGTGGTAGCACCCTTTCCATGATTGCCATTTACTGGTTTCGTAACGATAGGATAACCTATTTTTTTGATTGCATCGCGAAGATCATCTTCATCGTAACCTATCACTCCTTTCGGAACAGGAATTTCAGCCTGTTCCAATAAGTTTTTTGTTTCTTCCTTATCACAAGCAATTTCTACAGCAATGCTGCTGGTGGTACTGGCTACCGTTGCCTGCACTCTTTTTTGGTTCACTCCATAACCTAACTGTACAAGTGAACGACGATTAAGACGAATGTATGGAATGCCGCGGCTAATCGCTTCTTCCACAATAGAGCCGGTGCTAGGTCCCAGCCGGTATTCTTCTCTTATTTCACGCAGATTTTGAATGTCTTCTGCCAGGTTATACTCCTTGCCATCCACGAGCGCCTGGGCTATCCTGACAGTTGCTTTTGCAGCATAGATGCCTGCTTCCGCTTCCATATAATTGAACACCACATTATATACACCCCGCTGACCTGTTTCCCGCGTACGACCGAATCCGACATCCATCCCTGCAAGTGTCTGAAGCTCCAGCGCCATGTGTTCTATTACGTGTCCCATCCACGTGCCTTCTTCAACACGTTGAAGAAAGCCACCTGGTTTTCCTTCAGAACAATGATGATCATATAACGATGGAAATAATTTCGCGAGCCTGTCTTTGAATCCCGGGATTTTGTTGGTAGGAAAATCTTCCAGTTCCTGAAGATCAAGTTTCATCACGATCAGTTTATGTCTTCGGATGGACCAGTAATTAGGACCGTTCATTGGACGGATGTTGAGTATTTCCATTGCTAACGATGAGTTTTGTTTGTTTTTGGTTTCAGGTGCAATGCTGCATAATCGTACAAATTATTGAAAAAATATTCAAAAAAATCAGGAAGGTTTATTAGCCTTTCATTATCAGTAATAAAAATTACAGATTCACGGAAAGATAATTCTTCAATAATTGATATATTCAAATAGAAAATAAGGAAGAATACAAATATTACCATTCAAAAATAAAAATGGTCATTGGAGATGCTGATGCAACCTATTGATGCATTAACAACTGATGTTGAAATCATTTTACGGTCAACTAATCTTATTTATGAAGATCAGTTAATTTTACGGCAATCATCCAAAGCCATTTATGAATCATCCTAAAGGAAAACTAATTGCCATTGGTGGAGCAGAAGACAAGGGAACCGACCTCGAATTAGGTGTTATCCATCGTAATAACCTTAATTTTTTTGAACTCGGAATTTTAAGAAGGATTGCCGTTGAAGCCGGTAACCCTGACGCAAGGATTGAAGTAATTACCACTGCTTCATCTTCCCCAAAAGAAGTGGGAGGAAACTATAAAAATGCATTTGAGAAAATCGGATATTTGAATGTTGGCCACATTTCCATCCGTAACCGTGATGATGCTGTTGATAAGGAATTTATTCAACGCGTGAAAAAAGCAAATGTGGTAATGTTTTCCGGAGGTAATCAATACCGGCTTACCTCTACATTTGGCGGCACAGAAATTCTTCAAATATTACATGATCGATATCAAAAAGAAGATTTTGTAGTTGCAGGTACCAGTGCGGGAGCAATGGGAATGTCAAATACTATGATCTACGAAGGCAATAGCGGACGTTCACATTTGAAAGGTGAAGTGAAAATCACCACCGGCCTTGGTTTTAATAAAGATGTAATCTTTGATTCTCACTTTGACAAACGTGGTCGCTTTGCACGACTTGTGCAGGCCATTGGTGCAAACCCTTCTTGCCTGGGTGTGGGTCTTGGAGAAGATACAGGCGCTATTATCACCGAAGGCAACCACCTTGAAATAATTGGTTCGGGTATGGTTACTATTATTGACGGTCACCAGATCCGGCATTCCAACATTGCTGATATTCCGGAGGGAACTCCTATTTCTATAGAAAACCTGATTGTTCATTTTTTAACTTCAGGTGATCGGTTTAATATTCTACATCGCAAGATGGAAGCGAAACCGGTGGAGGAAAATGTGGAAGATTGAGAATTGAGAATTGAGAATTAGGAATTGGGAATTGGGAATTCTTAGCAGATGAGAGCTAATGACTAATCAACCACTGATTAATAAGGATTCAAGATTGTATCCTGCCAAACCAGTTCAATACACAATTAATTTCTGAACAGGAAGATCGCTGTCCGGCACAGTTACCAGGTAAGTGCCGCTGTGTAATTTCTGAATATCGATAACAGTAATTTGCTTCGCACCATCAGCCCTCGTAACCGGCTTTTCCAATACTACTTTTCCTGTAATATCTGATATGCGGATGAAAGTATTTTCAGCAATCGTTAAAGTAACATTTATTTCATTGCTTGCGGGATTGGGATAAATGAAAATATCCCGGATAACTTTCTCATTTTCATCAACAGATTTTGTCAATGCAAATATTTTTTTGATGGAAAGATGATAGCAGATGTTAGAAAAGATATTTGCCTGAACAAATACTGCTACGTATACCTTACCCTTCATTGCTTTCTTAAGCGTAACCTCTTCATCGCCTGTACCTGCATGGTGCGAAATTTTAATAGGGTGAAAAAGTGAGTCATACAAAATGATGTCACAATTTTGAGCGAGGTTACTGAGATAAACCTTAACGGGCCAATCTGATGTCTTGGTAAAACTGTAAAAATCTCTATCCCCTGCATAATTTATGAGCGCATCAATGGAGGCAGGCTGCGTAATTACACCTAAAGGATACGATTTTTCAATCTGGTTGTTCGGTTCGTATTTATCAAGGCATCCCAAATCTATATTCACGAACAGCCCATCCAGTGTAGGTGTGGCAGTATTGGAGGGTGTATACGTATTAAGTGTTCCCAATCCGGGGCTGAAGGTACTAATTGCAAATGTGAGGAAACGGTTGTCATAAATATCCAATGAAGGTCCATATCCATCATCAAAAATTTCATCCTCTGTTCCACCGTAGTAAGTAGACCAAACCAATTGGCCCTTATCGGAGAACATCGCCAAAAATGCATCGCGTTTTCCGCTAATGACCGGCTGAATAGCATCAGGTGTACTGATAAGACTATCGCTGTCTGTAGTTCCTCCGATCATGATCAAACCGCCCGGCAACAATTTTATCGCCGAACCAATTTCATCTCCCGCTCCTCCGTAATAGGTTCCCCATTTCAAATGGCCTGCGGTGTCGAACTTCGCCAGATAAGCATCCTCATAAACGGTGGAGGAGGCTGGTCCACTCCCATTCAACTGTGTTTGGTAAACACCTGGTGTAGTCATACTTAGTCCGCTTGCGGTGGGTCCGGTGATATAACTGTTGCCATCACCGTCAGTCACAATCTCGCGACCACGTTCTGTTTTTAATCCACCATAATAGGTACACCATTTTTTAACACCGCTCTTTTTGTATTTCGCAACAAATACATCATTGTTGCCTCCTAATTCCGACTGATGCACATTGCCCAATGCGATTCCATCTTCACTTGGAGTGGTACCTGAAACCAACAGGTTTCCAAAATGATCGAGCACCACATCATGCGCGCGGTCCTGATCCGATCCTCCGAGATAAGTGGAAAAGAGGATGGCCCCGGAAGGTGAAAATGCCGAAATGAAAGCATCACCGGCGCCACCATATACAGTTTGCTGAGCACCGGCAGTAACAATATTGGTAGCACTTTCTGTATAACCCCCAACATACACTCCGGTCTGATCCGCAATGCAGGAGTAACACTGATCTTTTCCGGCACCTCCTAAAAAAGTGCTCCATATTAATACTCCTGAAGTATCAAATTTTGAAATATATGCATCAATCAATCCATTGTTGGTCACCTGATAAGCGCCTGTTGTTGACATAACAAGCAGACTCCTTGTTTGACCACATAAATACAGGTTGCCAAATCCATCGAGGCACATACCAAATGCAACTTCTTCTGCTTCTCCTCCAAAATATGTGCTCCATAGAATGGTGCCCGATTGATTCATTTTTGTGATGAAGTTGTCAGACACTCCTTGCTTTACCGTTTGATAAGCTCCTGTGGTAACCACTCCTGATGGAGAAAGCGTTTGGCCGCAGCTATAAATATTTCCAAAACCATCCGCTTCAACCCCTTCTATTAATTCGTCTTTTACGCCGCCAAAGTAACGGCTCCAGGTAATTTCAGGGTCAATCGTAAGTACTTCATGCTGATTGCCTTTTATGGCTTTAAATGTAACAGCAGATCCAAGCGTCTGGTAAGGGATATAAAAAGAATCTCTGGATGCTTCGTAATATGATAACGGTTTTGATTCCTTTATAAACCCCTTTCCAGGAAGTAACGTTAGCAACTCACCATTTTCGTTTACAACAGGAAGCGATGCTCCTGCATAATTCAACCTGATAGCCCGCATATCCGCTCCGGGCTGAATGACGAAATCATATTTTAAACGTGTTAGATTTGATTTTTTTTCATTTGATATGTAAAAAACCAGGTCGATGCCCTCGTATATATTCTGATACGTAATTTTTTGGTAATGATGAATATCATAGTAAGTACCGGAAGGCCGGATATAATTCCTGGTATCCTTTGATATTCCGGAGGCAACCAGTTTAACGTTTTTATTCGCGCCGGTTAATTTCACATCCGTTCTCTCATATTTTAACAAGATGGGTTTTATTAAAACCGGCTCATCGCTATCAACAAGCGCTTTGGTTTCATTTGTTGTTTCTTCAGATTTAAGTGCTGCACCATTGGTGGTTAATTGATAGGAAAAAAAATCTTTTCCCAAAGCGATGGTAAATCCATCCTGTTCAAACACATACAAAATATCTGATCTCTTTATTCCATCCTGATCTGTAACCTGCCCTTTATTTTCCCAAAATCCGGCAGCCTGAGAGTTACTTACAATGCCAACTGATACCGCCGGAAAACCCATAAGTAACGCGTTCATTAACAGGAATAAAAATGTGCAAAAGGTTTTCACAATAATCTGATCTGGTTAAATTGTCACATTTCTTTGCTGCCACCTTAAAAAAACCGAAGCAAAGAATCGCAAATTTGCTCTCAAATTCTGACATTACAAAAAGTGAATCTTACATTCAATTACATAGAGACATGATTTCCTGATAGCAGATGCGTGTTGATGTGGAATCATCAGAGGTTTTTCGTGCTTTTAAATTTCATTGCATGATGGTTGCAATTATTATTACAATAAATCCTCTACTTGTAAATTGCGATGAACGGTGCATCTCCGTTTCTGCGACATGCGCGGTACATTCCGTCGGAATTAAACGGCATTTCAATGTTGCCAAAACGATCGATGCTGATGAGGCCGCCTTCCGCTCCTAATTCTACCAGCTTCTTGTTTACCACATAGTCACAGGCTTCTTTAAGGAGCATGTCCTTATACTCCATGAGCGCGGAAATATCATATGCCACCACCGAACGAATAAAAAATTCACCATGACCTGTGCAGGAAACAGCGCACGTTTTGTTATTGGCATACGTACCGGCACCAATCATCGGACTATCTCCCACCCTGCCAAATCTTTTATTTGTTAATCCGCCAGTGGAAGTTGCAGCAGCAAGATTACTGTTCATGTCCAATGCCACTGCTCCTACTGTGCCGAATTTTTTTTCACTTCCATGATCAAGCTTTATTACGTTGTCAGCTATTGCACGCTGCAATTGCTCATACCTTTCCTGATTATAGAAATAGGATGCTTCCTCAAAAGGTATTTTCCTTTCCGCTGCAAATTCTTCGGCGCCCGTTCCACATAAAAAAACATGCTCGGAAAAGAGCATGATCTCTTTCGCCAATGATACCGGATTCTTAATCCTGCTCACTGCACATACAGCACCTGCTTTAAGATCCAACCCGTTCATAATAGAAGCATCCATCTCATGCGATCCTTCATGATTGAACACTGCACCTTTACCGGCATTGAAATAGGGGAAATCTTCCAGGTAATTCACGGCAGCTTCTACAGCATCGAGTGCCGACCCTTCGCTTTCAAGAACGCGGTAGCCTGCCTCCAGTGCATCCTTCAAACCATTTCTATAAATTGCTTCTTTCTCATGGGTCATTTCCTTTTCAAGAATGGTACCTGCGCCACCATGTATTGCTATTCCGAATTTTTTTGACATACTTTTTTTGTGGGTGACAAAAATAAACAAAGATGGACATAGGTCATTGGTTATTAATCAGTGGTTATTGGTGAAATTTTATCAGGAATTCTGACGAAAGGAATGCTTTGAAAGGGTGCATAGCATTCGATAAAATTAAAAGCTCCGCGCTTTATTTGAGGATCATACTCAAAGCTTTCAAACCATTAGCGGCATCTTGATGATTGGGATTTATTTGCAGGGTTTTTTGCCAGCATTCTTTCGCTTTGCCGAATTGACCTAAGGTGAAACAGGCACCACCTAAATTGTACCACGCGTCCGCATTTTTGGGGTCATATAGAACTGCTTTGTCAAGGTAACTGATGCAATTGGATAAATTTTTATTTCTTGCTTCTTCCATGCCGCGCTGATAATAGCTTTCTGCAAGATATTTATCATACAGTAAAAAATTGCTGTTACCCGGGTCTACATTACGGGCGCGACTCCAGACTTCTTCAGCAGCATCCACACTGTCGAGCCTGCTGTAAACAACACCCATGTTAAGCAACGTAGTGATGTAATCCTTTTTTATGGAATCAGCTATTTTAAAGTAAGCCAATGCTTGTTCAGCATACGATCTTTTCAAGGTATCATTTTTTGCCCCATCACTGAGTTTTATCATTGCCACTCCTGCATAAGTATTGGCACGCGCGCTTCCGGAAGCAACTTTCACATCGTGAAGAAATAATGTTTCATTGGATTGCCAGTCGGTGTTGCGATTGATTGTTGCATAGGAACTTACGATCGTGACAGGAATCAGCAGCAAAGCAACGGAGAGCATTTTGACTGTCTCAGCGGTTTTCCATCGGAGCCACAATCGTCTGCCAATTTCTGTCAGGAGAATGCTGAAAGGCACAGTGGCCTGAAATAAAAACCGTTCAGCCATTGGCGCTCCGATATTGATGAGCAGGTTCGAGATGATGAACATTCCTGATAAGTAAAAAAGCAGGCACCAACTCAGGAGGTCTTTCTTTCTCAGTCCGTAAATAATTATTACAATCATCAACAGATGCAACAGAACGGCAAACCAAACACCTATCGATGAAAAATCCTGATAAGGAATCTGCTTATAGGAATAATCATACGAGAGTGGATGCGGCCAGAATAACAATTGAACATAACGCAACAAAACGTACAACATGGTTGCATACTTATCAGCAAGAGATGCAAGCACGTAAGGGTTGTCCATTACTTCCGTTATTTCTTTATGATTAACTACCAGCACTGAACTCCGAAGCAGAAAGTAGAGAGCGGCAACTCCCCAATATGGAATACTTTGCAATGTGATTTCACTTACCCTTTTTAGTGAGAAAAAATAAAGTGTAACCGGAATAATTCCAATGAAAATGATTCCATTTTCTTTCGACAATAAGGCCAGCGCGAAAAAAACTACGGAAAGAAAAATATGAATTTGCTTTTTTGAAACCGTTATAAATTCCAGAAGATAATACAACGTAAGCAAGAGAAAAAACAGCGACATCACTTCATCCCTGCTTTTTATGTTGGCAACGGCTTCAGTATGAATGGGATGAACCGTGAACAAAAGTGCTGCAATGAATGCTGCAGCAGGATATTGCTTAAAAATAAATTTACGTAAGAACAATAACAGTACAATGCAGGTGCATACATAAAAAAGCAGGTTAAAAAAATGATGCACAAATGCATTGTTGCCAAAGAGCGTATTTTCAATAGCAAAGGCAATTAAGGAAAGCGGCCGGTATCTGCCGCCACTCAGATTTTTACTGTTGCCGATGGCTCCGTAAAAACTATCGTGTGTTATGATATCCGGAATACCGCTGATGCCCTGCGTTACGAATTTATTTTCAAGAATCACCATGCCATCATCCAAAGCATACTGGTTATATAAAGTGTTGCCATACAGCAACAACGCTATCAGCGAAATGATGATTAACTGAAAGTAACGATTCTCAAAAAAAAGCAGTTTTTTATCCACTTATGAATGGCAGTAATTTATTTTAACCCAAAACGATTTTAAACGTTTCAAACTTTTAAACTTTTCAAACATTTCAAATTTTTCAATCCCTTCAATCAATCTCAGGATAATCTTCCGGAAATGCTTCCCGCATCACACCATATACAATCTCAAAAACATCTTCAGTGTTGGGTTTACAGAAGTAGTCACCGTCGGTAGCATAAGCAGGACGATTGGGCGTTGCGGTAATAGTTACCGGTTTTGAATCAAGAAACCTGTAGCCATTCTGAATTTCCAGCACTTGCTGCATCATGTAAGCAGTTGCTCCGCCCGGAACATCCTCATCCAGAAATACAACACGGTTTGTCTTCTTTACGGATTCAACTATTGCATGATGAATATCAAATGGAAGCAACGTCTGTACATCAATCAATTCAACCGAAATACCAACGTCGTTTAATTTTTCAACAGCTTCCATTGCAATGCGACAAGAAGATCCATACGTGACTAAAGTAACATCGGTTCCGGCATGTAGTACTTCAGGAACACCTAACGGTAATGTCATTTCTCCAATATTGGACGGAAGTTTTTCTTTCAACCGGTAACCATTCAGACATTCGATGATCAATGCAGGATCATCAGACAACAACATGGTATTGTAGAAGCAGGCCGCCTGTACCATATTGCGCGGCACGAGCAGGTAAATACCACGGATGGAATTCAGGATCATTCCCATCGGTGAGCCGGAATGCCAGACTCCTTCAAGCCGGTGGCCCCTGGTGCGGATAATAACAGGCGCTTTTTGTCCACCTGCTGTTCTCCATTGCAAGGTCGCAAGGTCATCACTCATCAGTTGTAAAGCATAGAGGAGATAATCGAGGTATTGAATTTCTGCAATCGGACGAAGTCCGCGCATAGCCATTCCAATACCTTGACCAATGATCGTGGCTTCACGTATTCCAACATCAAAAACTCTTTCTATTCCATATTTTGCTTCCAGACCGGAAAAACCCTGGTTCACATCTCCAATCTTCCCAAGGTCTTCACCAAACGCAAAGAGTCGGGGTTCCCTTGCAAGGGCCGCATCGAAACAGTGGTTCATAATTTCGAAACCATTAATAGCTGCAGCATCCGTCGAATAAACCGGTTTTATTTCTTTCACCAGTAAGGCAGCCTGTGATGACTGGCTATGCAAATGGGAAGAATACAATTTACGTTGTGCCTTTTCATATTCATTTTTCCACTGCGACAATTGATCGCGCATCGGATGCTGCTCTTTACTTAAAATGCGCAACACGCTTTTTGCTGCAACCAAAACATCTTTTTTAATCGGGTCAATTGCTGATTGCAGCGCTTTACTGACTGCTAATATTTCTGCCGCATATTGAGAAGTACCGGCGATATTTTCCAGCATTGCACAAAGTGTTTCAATAGAATTCTTAATTGGATTGTTGAATTCATTCCAGGCTGCCTTGCGCTCATTACTTACAAATTCTTTTGCTTCCGCTTCAATAGCATCACATTCTTCTGCAGTAAGGATTGCATATTTAATGATCCACTCCCTCATTTTTTTATTGCAATCGAATTCACGTTCCCACTCCAGCCGTTCTTTGTCTTTATAACGTTCATGGGAACCCGAAGTGGAATGTCCCTGCGGCTGTGTAAGGTTTTTTATATGAAAAAGGGCGGGAATATGAGTTTCACGAACTTTAGCAATTCCCTTTTCATAAGTTTCAATCAACGAAACATAGTCCCAGCCATTTACCACATAAATATCGAGACCGTTTCCATTCTCATCCGCAGCAAAACCTGAAATCGCATCGGAAATACTTTGCTTCGTAGTTTGAAAGCTAATGGGAACTGAAATTCCATACCCATCGTCCCACACCGAAATTGCAAGCGGTACTTTTAAAACTCCTGCCGCATTCAAGGTTTCCCAGAAATGACCTTCTGACGTGCTGGCATCACCAATAGTAGCAAACACAACTTCATTACCCTTGTCTGAAAATTGCGTGAAGTCTTTCAGTGTATCCATCTCACGAAATTTTTTTGAAGCAAGCGCTAATCCAAGCGCTCGTGGCATTTGAGAAGCTGTAGGCGACGCATCCGCGGCAGAAATTTTCATAGCCGACAGATTTTTAAATTCACCATTTTCATCCAGCATACGGGTAATGTAATGGCCATTCATCTGGCGTCCGCCTGACATCGGTTCATTTTCAAGGTTTGTATCGGCATATAGTTGCGCAAAGAACTGTCGAACGGTGCACATGCCTGTTCCAAATGCAAGTGTCTGATCGCGATAGTATCCTGACCTGATATCTCCTTCTTTAAAAACTCTTGAAAGGGCAATTTGGGCTAGTTCCTTTCCATCGCCAAAGATGCCAAACTTGGCTTTGCCGCGTAACACTTCTTTGCGGCCCAGCAAACTTGCTTCCCTGCTAATCATCGCTAACCGATAATCATTAATTACCTGCTGCTTAAATTCCTCAAAAGTCAGTTGACCTTCGCCAGGTGATGAGCCGGCTAACAATTTGATTCCCGACATATTTTGATTTTTTTCAAAAATAGTAAAAAGCGCCTCTAATATATTGTAATGAAAACTTATCGTGCAAAGGTTATTTAAAAGCTATCAGCCATCTGACATTTTTACATCATTGCAGTCTGAAACCCTTATTAGTTTTTTCAATGCGATTCAATAACGGTTACCATTCTATTCACCGATTGAATTTATTCTTAAAAATTTGTTAAAAATCTTACCGCGCTCTTAATTAATTTGGAAGGTAACTCAACAAATGAATAGCTTTGGCCACATAAAAAAAAAACATGAAAAAATTCCTTTGGCTTTTCTGCTTTTTGCCGGTGGTTACCCTGGCACAATCCTCGAAGATTACTCCGATGAAAGCGCACCCTACCGTGAAAGCAACGCAAACTTCGGCGGTAGATTCTGCTATAGCAGCAAATCCCAATGCCCCTGTATTTAAATTCAAAGAAGAATCATGGGATTTCGGTCAGATTCCGCAAGGCACACCGGTAACACATGTTTTTACATTTGATAACAGTGGTAAAGAACCATTGATAGTTAGCCAGTCCACAGCATCCTGCGGTTGCACCACTCCTGAATGGACCAAGGAACCTGTGCTTTCCGGAAAGTCGGGAACGGTAAAAGTGACTTTCAACGCCGCTAAAGAAGGAGCTTTCAACAAAACAATAACTGTGTTGTCTAACACTGCAAGTCCGAAATACTTAACAATAAAAGGAACGGTTTTACCAAAACCACCTGCACCGGCTACAACACCTTCAAACGAACAAAAATAAACCTGAACCATACTATTAAAAACAGGCATCATCTACAAGAATTTTCATTTAACGTCACCTTTTAATTTTTAACCTTTTAAATTAAACAATCATGAAAAAAGTAATTTTCTCTTTCGCTTTGTTTTCTGTTTTTGCGTTGCACGGTTTTGCACAAAATGCAGCTCCTAATGCAACACCGGTTGCTAATCCGAATGCAGGTGATTTTACATTCACTGAAGAAACGCACGATTTCGGAAAGATTCCTAAAGGAACTCCGGTAAACTATGAATTTGCGTTTTCAAACAATGGAAAAGAGCCAATCGTAATCAGTAATGTGCAGGCTTCCTGCGGTTGTACGACTCCGAAATGGCCTAAAGAACCCATTCTTCCAGGTAAAACTTCTGTGATCAATGTTCAGTACAATGCAGCTAATCCGGGTGGATTTAACAAGTCTATCACGATCACTTCCAATGCAAAGACACCCACCAAAGTGCTTTACATTAAAGGAACTGTTGAGACACAAACTGAGCAAACAACTCCTGAAAAACAGCCGAATATGCTGACCACACCGAATAATTAATTTTTGAATTTTAAATAAAAAAACTCCGTGAATGATCTTCACGGAGTTTTTTTATTTAGCAGGATGAAAAGAACTTATTCAAAACGAGAGTTCTCAATAATGCGAAATACGAAATCTTTAATGCCGCGTTAAGTTTTAAGATAACTCCAACTTTTATTCGAAAAAAGCAATGATGCCACTCTAAATGAATCCTGCTGCTATTTCCTTAACAGCATGTTGAATTATATTCCCGTTGCAACTTCTTCAGAATACGCTTCGATCGGCGGGCATGTACAAACCAAATTACGGTCACCATAAGTATTGTTGATCCTGGCCACAGTTGCCCAAAATTTGTGCTGAACCAGGTAAGCAAGCGGATAAGCTGCTTTGGTTCTTGAATAAGCATGATTCCAATCATCAGCCGTTACTTCCCGAATGGTATGAGGCGCATTCTTTAAAACGTTGTCAACTTTATCAACCTCGCCATCAATTATTTCCTGAATCTCTTCCCGAATGGAAAGCAATGCATTACAGAACCTGTCAAGTTCTGCCCTGTCTTCACTTTCAGTTGGTTCAATCATCATGGTTCCCGGCACCGGAAATGAAACGGTTGGCGCATGAAATCCATAATCTATCAAGCGCTTTGCAATGTCTTCTACTTCAATACCATGTTTCTTAAATTCGCGCATATCAACAATCATCTCATGTGCGCATCTTCCCTTACTACCTTTATAAAGTATCGCATATTGTTTTTCAAGCCGCGACTTAATGTAGTTTGCATTGAAGATTGCAATTTTAGTAGCAAGTGTACAACCTTCGCTTCCCAACATTTTGATGTAACCATATGAAATAAGCAAAATGCTCGCGCTTCCCCAGGGAGCGGCTGAAACTGCAGTGATGCCCTTTTCACCACCCACCCGCACCACCGGATGTGACGGTAAGTATGGAGCAAGATGTTTGGCCACGCAAATAGGTCCCATGCCTGGTCCGCCTCCACCATGTGGAATACTGAAAGTTTTGTGCAGGTTTATATGATTCACATCTGCACCAATTGCAGCCGGACTTGTTAAACCAACCTGTGCATTCATATTGGCTCCGTCCATGTAAACCAGACCACCATTCTTATGAATAATATTGCAGATTTCCTTAATCCGTTCTTCAAAAACTCCATGTGTTGATGGATAGGTAATCAGCAAAGCTGCAAGCTCATTTTTGTGCTCGATCGCTTTGGCTTTTAAATCATTCACCTCCACATTGCCTTCTTCATCACACTTCACCACCACTACTTTCATACCTGCCATTACAGCGCTTGCAGGATTGGTTCCATGAGCAGAAGAGGGAATCAATGCTACATTTCGATGGCGGTCTCCTCTGTGATGATGATAGGCCATGATTACCATTAAACCTGCATACTCTCCCTGAGCACCGGAATTGGGTTGGAGTGAACAGGCGGGAAAACCTGTTATCCTGCAAAGATCCTTTTCAAGTTCTTTAATGATCTGTTGATAGCCGCTGGCCTGGTTGAGTGGAACGAACGGGTGCAACTGAGAAAATTCAGGAAAGCTAACCGGAATCATCTCGCTGGCAGCATTCAGCTTCATTGTACATGAACCCAATGAAATCATTGAGGTATTTAAAGATAAGTCTTTGTTTTCCAATGACTTCATGTACCTCATCAACTGACTTTCTGAATGATGCCTGTTGAAAACAGGATGCGTCAGATAGGTAGATTCGCGCACCAAATCAGGGTTGGTTCTCAGATTTAATTCCTCAGTAATTTCCATAGGCTGCTCCTTTCCTGCTGCCTTTGAAAAAACGCTTACAATAGCATCCACCTCTTTTGTACCAACGGTTTCATCGAGTGAAATTCCTATTTCACCTGCGTCAAAATACCTGAAATTGATACCTGCTTTTTCAGCTAGTCTCTTTATTTCATTTACCGGTATTGTATCAGTATCAAGTTTCAGCGTATCGAAATAAAAACTGTTTTCCTGGATGACTCCTAATTGTCCAAGTCGCTGCGCAAGCGATACAGTATGATTATGTATCGTCAATGCAATTTCCTTTAATCCTTCAGGGCCATGATATACAGCATACATAGCAGCCATGTTAGCCAGCAGCGCCTGAGCAGTGCAAATATTGGAAGTTGCCTTTTCCCGTTTGATATGTTGCTCACGCGTTTGAAGCGCCATTCTGAAAGCCTGATTGCCATCAGCATCAATCGAAACTCCGATGATGCGACCAGGCATTTGACGTTTATAGGCATCCCTGGTAGCAAAATATGCAGCATGCGGGCCGCCATAACCAAGTGGCACACCAAAGCGCTGTGCAGAACCAACTGCTACATCAGCACCTAATTCGCCGGGCGATTTCATCAAAGTCAAAGCCAGCAAGTCGGCCGCCATCACCACTCTTACACCGGACTGATGCGCTTCATGAATGAATGCTGAATAATCTGTTGCCTCACCATCTCCATCAGGATACTGAACGATTGCGCCGTAGAAGGGCTGATCCCATGAAATGGTTTCATGATCACCCACCAGCAATTTTATTCCAAGTGGAGCTGAGCGCGTTTTTAATAGGTCGATTGTTTGTGGAAATACTTTTTCAGATACAAAAAAAATGTTTTTATGCTCCTCATTTTTCTCCCGGTCATGAAAGAGCATGATCATGGCCTCTGCTGCTGCAGTACTCTCATCCAGCAAAGATGCATTGGCAACTTCCATTCCCGTAAGATCAATTACCATTGTTTGAAAGTTAAGCAATGATTCTAACCGGCCCTGGGCAATTTCCGCCTGGTAAGGTGTATACTGGGTGTACCAACCCGGATTTTCAAAAAGATTACGAAGTATGGCCGGAGGCGTGAACGTATTGTAGTAACCCATACCAATATAAGTCCGGAACAGTTTATTTTTTTTCGCGATTGCGCGGATTGACTCAAGATATTCCTGTTCAGAAACCGCGGATCCGATATTCAGGGCCTTTTTATTATTTATATTCTCTGGAACAACTTCAGCAATCAGCTCATCGAGTGAATCCGCGCCGATTACCTCTAGCATTTCTTTAATATCCGTGTCGTTTACTCCAATGTGGCGTGAAGCAAATCCTTTTGGAATGATGTAACCCATGTTACTTTTTGTTTTTGAGTGGGCAAAGTTAAGTGATAAGATTTGAAGATTTTAGATCAGATCAGATAGCAACTGATCGTGTGAATAACTTAAGTTTTAATCAAACATGTGAAAGTAGCGCTCAAAATATTTTTACTGATCATTTGAAATTCTATAATTATTGCCTAATTTTTCAGGCAAATTAGTGCTTATGCTTCCTGATTATTTTGCAATTCTGGGGATTCCAAAAGATGCCAGTGAGATGGAGATCAAGCGGGCATATCGTCAAAAAGCAAATGAATATCATCCGGCTATTAACCGTTCATCAAATTCACTTGATAATTTTATTCTGGTGAATGAGGCTTATGAAATACTGATACACAAGAATACACACGAGATCTACCTGGAAGATTATCAGACCACAAAAGATCCGCTTCAATATGAGGTATACTATTATTGGGTGAATGCAGCAAGAACAAGGGCTGCGCAGCATGCAGCATTATCTGCCAAAGAATTTTTCAACACAAAATTTTACAGGAATACTTATTTATACAGCTACCCTACTTTGATTGTGTTCATGATCATTGGTGCCATAATGCTCATCACTCCGTTTGTAACCATGGTGATGGCTAAACAAGGAGTAGGCATTTTTTTTATTCTCGCTGTCATTTTTATTGCCTGGCCTGTAGGATTGTATTTCTTTGTGCAGTCTGCTATTGGTTTCCAATCGATGAAGAAATACATGCATTGAATATAGGCCAATTTGCCGGACAACCGCCAACTTCTCCCTCATTGAGCACTCATTTTTGTAACCGCAAAAGAATTAAACGGCTGGATATTGTCCATCATAGATGAACGTTGTAGTCTTCAGCTCGACCTAATTTTTTATTATTGCCACGAAATCCCTTAGGTTTGAATCCTGAATGAAAAAACTTTTTTGCATTATCATCTCATTGCTGTCGATTATTGAATGTAAGCCGGTAATGGCACAAAGTCCCCGTCTGATTCAATACAGCGGTGTTGTGCTTTCCACCGATTCTGCCACCACACCGGTACCTTTTGCCAGTGTGTATAACCGAAGCATCCGGCTTGGTTCCATCGCCAACTTCCAGGGTTTTTTCACTTTTGCTTCCCGTGTGGGCGATACCATTGAAATTAGCTCGGTGGGTTATAAAAAGGGATTGGTGGTGGTACCTGATATTCCTGATAAGGAAAGTTATACTGCGCTGATTTTCCTCGAACCGGACGTAAGCATGCTTCCTGAAGCAAGAGTCTATCCCTGGTTTTCAAAAGATCAGTTCCGGGATGCCTTTGTGCATCTCAATATTCCTGATGATGACCTCGAACGCGCAAGAAAAAATCTGGATGCCAATAAACTCCAGGAGTTGGGGGAAACTTTGAAGGATGGAACACTCAGTGCAACACAATCTCTGCAAAATTATTCCAGCACTTATTACTATGCAGGACAGTATCGTCCGCAGGCCATTCTGAGCCCGAGCGCCTGGATGCAATTTTTTAATGCCTTGCAGAATGGCGCGTTTAAGAAAAAGTAATCGTACGGTATCTGTAATTATTTCTTTTGCGGAAATTTCATTTTGTAATCTACTTCCACCAGTCCTTTGGAAATATTTTCCATTTTCTTTTTCAGCATCCGCTTTTTGAGTGGCTTTAAGTGGTCGGTGAAAAGGATACCTTCAATGTGATCGTACTCATGTTGAATCACTCTTCCGGCCAGTCCGCTGAAAACCTTACGGTGGTGCTTGAAATTTTCATCCTGATATTCCAGTGTAATTTCATCCGGGCGTTCAACATCCTCCCTGATTTTCGGGATACTCAGACAACCTTCATTGTAACGCCATTCCTCACCATCTTTCTCAATCGCTTTGGCATTGATAAATACCTGCAGCAATCCTTTTTCACCTTTAAAATCATGCTCCGGATCTTCTTTATCCAGATTCTTAAGTACAGGAACTGTATCCACAATAAATAAACGGATAGAGTGACCAACCTGTGGAGCTGCAAGTCCAATACCGCTCGCAGCGTACATTGTTTCAAACATGTTTTCAATCAGCGAGGTTAATTGCGGATAATCGTTGTGGATGCCGGAAGCTTTTTTCCGCAACAATGGATCACCATAAGCTATTATCGGTAGTATCATTTTTGAATGGACGCTAAGTATGATTGTAAAATTATTACAGCGCTGACTTTATCAACTAAAGATTTGTCTCTTCGCGCCTTTTTGTTCTTTCCTGCAGCTAAAATTGTCTGACTCGCAATTTTCGAAGTAAATCGCTCATCTATTCTTTTTACAGGAACAGCCGGAAATTTTTGCTGAAAGGAAGCAATGAAATTATTGATGTCACCACTTATTTCTGAAGGTGTATTATTCATGTTTTTTGGTTCACCTACCACAATACATTCCACTGCTTCCCGAAGAAAATAGGAGTGCAGAAAGCTGAAAATCTGAGGAGTTTCAATGGTTTCTAAAGCAGTCGCAATAATCTGCAGTGGATCTGAAACAGCGATTCCGGTTCGCTTTTTTCCATAATCCAATGCAAGAATCCGGGCCAAGTGAGTGGGTTAAAAAATGTCGATCAAAACAAAGATGGCAAAAATAACACTTGCCACACCGTTCGTAGTGAAGAATGCGACATTCACTCTTGCGAGATCGTTGGGTTTCACAATGGAATGCTGATAAAAGAGCAATGCCGTGAAGATGATCCAGCCGGCCCAATACCAGCCACCGAAATGACCGAGCATTCCAACTGCAGTTAAAGCGACAATGCTTAAAAGATGAACAAGCGAGGATATCATTAATGCTTTTTTCTGCCCCATCCAAACAGGCACAGAATGCAGCGATTGCTCTTTGTCGAAGGAGACATCCTGTAATGCATAAATTATGTCGAAACCGCTCACCCAGCACAATACAGCAATACCCAGTAGAACAGGCAAGATGCTGAAGAAACCTGTAACCGCGAGATAAGCGCCAACGGGAGCAAGTGCCAATCCAAGACCTAAAACAAAATGTGAAAAATCTGTAAAACGCTTTGTATAACTGTATCCGAGAATTATGATCAGTGCTATTGGAGAAAGATAAAAGCAAAGTGGGTTAATAAAATAAGTGCAGCTTATAAATGCGATGATGCAAGCCACCGTAAAGATTGCTGCAGCAGACCGGGAAATGATGCCTGCCGGAATTTCACGTTGCGCTGTACGTGGATTTTTACGATCATATTGTTCATCAATCAGCCTGTTAAACGCCATGGCGGCACTTCTTGCAAATACCATACAGCCAAGCACCAACAGCAATTTCTGCCAACTGAATGGAAATCCCTCCAACCAAACCGCCAGAAAAAAACCAATCATCGCGAATGGAAGCGCAAAGACCGTATGACTGAATTTTATAAGAGATAAATAATTTTTCATTCTTTCTTATTCACGTTAGCTGTAATGGAGAGCACCGTTTGCCGTGGTTCCGTATTGGCTGTAACCGAAATACTTTTATTCTGTAAGCCTTCTTTTCCAGCACTGTTAAATTGAACTTCAATATTAGCTTCTGCACCAGGTGCGATGGGTTCTTTCGGATACGATGGAATAGTGCAACCGCAAGAACCATGGGCATTGGAAATAAGTAAAGGACTTGAACCCGTATTCTTAAACCTGAAAGAATAATTAACAACATCACCCTTCATCATATCGCCAAAATCGTGGCTCATTTCTTCAAAATGAATGGAAGTAATTGGCTGATCACCTAGTGGAGGAATAATGGAAGTTGATGATTCGGGTGGTGCCGGAGGAAATGAATTTGGGTCGGCAGCCGATGACGTATTCAAGGAGGTGTGCGCATCAAACTGCTCTGCGCGATCCTGCATCATATCCAATATGTCAATTACAGTCATTATGAATACACAAATGGTAATCACAACAAGTGAGAAAGTTTTTATGTTTTCGTTCATATAAAACTCATTTAATTTGCCAGGCGCAAAAATAAGTTCTTTTCCTTCGATTATAAGATTGTTCATTGCCATAATAATCCCGGAGATGGAGCCGCATCAAGTGGTACAAAGTCTTTAGCAAGAAATTTATACCAGGCAGCCATCGCAATCATGGCAGCATTATCAGTGCAATATTCTAATGAAGGAATGAAAATATTCCATCCGTTTTTTGCTGCAACTGCAGTAAGCTCAAGGCGAAGTCCGGAGTTTGCAGCTACACCACCGGCAATTGCCACTTCGTGAATGTTGTATTGATCAGCAGCCCGCGCCAGTTTATTAAGCAGAATGGTAACAATGCGGTACTGTACCGATGCACAGATATCAGTTAAATTTTTTTCAACAAAGAGCGGATCTTTATTCAATTGGTCACGAAGAAAATAAAGAATAGAAGTTTTTAATCCACTGAAGCTAAAATCAAGACCCGGAATATTCGGCTCCGGAAACTTGTAAGCAAGCTGATCACCTTGTGCTGCATATTTATCTATCAGCGGTCCGCCCGGATATGGGAGCTGCAACAACTTCGCTGTTTTATCAAAGGCCTCTCCTGCTGCATCATCAATCGTTTCACCAATAACATTCATTTGGGAATAACTCTTCACCAAAACAATCTGTGTATGACCACCTGAAACGGTCAGGCATAAAAACGGGAAGGTTGGTTTTGGGTCTTCAATAAAATGTGCCAAAACATGTGCATGCATGTGATGTACTGAAATAAGCGGGACATCAAGGGCAAGTGCAAGTGCCTTCGCAAAAGAGCTTCCAACCAACAAGGAACCCATCAGTCCGGGACCTGCAGTAAAGGCCACTGCAGACAACTGTTCTTTTTTTATTCCTGCACTTTGCAACGCTTCATGCACCACAGGAACGATGTTTACGATATGCGCACGGCTGGCAAGTTCAGGGACCACACCGCCATATTGTCCATGCACCGGCTGTGATGCAATGATATTCGACAATATTTTTCCATCGCATAATATGGCGGCCGATGTTTCATCGCAGGAAGATTCTATAGCAAGCAGGTAAACAGGCATCAGGCAGGCAGGATGTTTGCAAAAATAAGCCGTAATTTTGTCTATCAATGAGAGTGTGTTTAAAATTCATTTTGCAGATAATATCTGTTAAAAAAAGTAATTGCAAGCACGCTGCCAACGCTTAAGTTTTCATTTCATGTTCCGTACTCATCCCTGTTTCCATGACAAATTATTTTTTACAACGGAAACATGGATGAACACAGAAGCGTTTTTTAACAACGTCTGAAACACTTATCCCTCGCAGGTTTGAGCATTTTGCGCCAGTTTGGAAATATAGTAATGTTGGTGCTGGGTGTGTTCCTGGTGCTTACCGGAATACTGTCCGCAAAAATTGACAATCCGAAATTTCAAAGTTATGTCGGGGATAAGATCGTAAGCTATTTCTCCAATAAACTGCATACTGAAATCAGGATTGGCAGCGTCAACTTTCGAATGTTTGATCACCTGGTGCTGCATGATGTGCTGGTGAGAGACCTGAATAAAGACACATTGTTTGCTGCTCAAACCATTGATGTTACACTCGGATTAATTGATCTGCTGCAGAGAAAATATGTTATCAAAAAAATTGTGCTGGACAACGCAAATGTATTCCTCCACAATCCGAAAGACGGCGAAGCATTTAATTACCAGTTTATTGTTGATGCCTTCAGCACGAAAACTCCTTCGCCTATTGAAACGACTCCTCCTCAACTGGATCTTGGCGCGGTAATTCTTAGCCGGTTACACTTCCTGATGCTGGATGAATACAACGACATTCGACTGGATTTCAGACTGCCTGATTTAAAGATTGACGTTAAACAACTTGACTTAGCAACTTCTATAATTGCGGTGCATGACATCACCTTTAAAAATGCCGATTTAAAAATTGCCAAATTAGAACGGTTCATTGATCCAAACGATACGCTGTCCATTGATGATACAGCAATCGTTCACTTAAATACCAAGCCCCTTCAGTTTTTTGTATCAAGTTTCCGGTTTGTCGATTCTCAGTTTCAGTTTGACGATATGACTGAGCCGGTGATTAATGAACGGTTCGATGGTTTTCACCAGTTGTATAAACACCTGAACGTTGAATTCCAAAACGGATCGTTTGTGCTCGATACGATCAAGGCGAAAATCAATGACATCAGTTTTATTGAAAGATCAGGCTTCGTTGTTAAACACCTCGAAGGCCTTGCAACGGTAACGCCTTCAGCAGCCGTTGCTGATCAACTTAAAATTGAAACACCCAACAGCGCTATCAATAATTTCTTTTCGATGAGCTACACAAATTTTCATGCTTTCTTCGATTATAATTCAAGGGTAACAATGAAAGCGGTATTGAAGGAAGCAACCGTTTCCTTAAAAGACATTGCCTTCTTTATGCCGCAGGTAAATGCACTTTCAGGAACAGTTATTACAACCGGTAGTTTTCATGGACCACTTGACAATCTGAAAGGTAAAGACGTGAAACTGCAAACCGCTTCACTTTCGAGGTTTAACGGAAATATTGACATTAAGGGATTACCAGAGACAGACGCTACATTCATTGACCTGAAAGTAGATCAATTGGTCACCAGTGCCGGTGATGTGACTTCATTCGTTAAAGGACTGAATCTCCCGAAGGAATTCAACAAGTTAGGCACAGTTGATTTTACCGGTTCCTTCACCGGTTTCTTAAACGACTTTGTGGCCTATGGCGTGATGAATTCAAAGATCGGCCAGCTCAGCTCCGATCTGAATATGAAATTTAATGAGCACTATTCCAGTGCATCCTATTCAGGAAATATAGCTGCAACACAATTTGATATCGGCAATTATGCGAACGCGGATAGTTTGCTTGGCACTATCAGTTTCAACACAAAAGTGCAAGGAACCGGCTTGCGGATCGACCATCTTGATGCGGTGATGAATGGTGAAGTGCAGCAACTGCAATTCAACGGTTATAATTATCAGCACCTGATGGTTGATGGAACTTTCACCAAAAAACTTTTCACCGGGAAAGTGAAATTAAATGATGAGAACCTGAATCTTGATTTCACAGGCCTGGTTGACTTTAACGAAATAATGCCTGTTTATGATTTCCATGCCGCCATCAACAATGCCAGGCTGAATAATCTGCATATTACTGACAGCGCTTATGTTGTAAGCTCCCAGCTTGATATGAACATGAGAGGTGATAACATCGATAATTTTATCGGTTATGCGATAGCCATTAATACCACTTTTTCAAAACCCGGACAAACCTTAAACTTAGACTCTGTTTTTTTGAATATTAATGAAGCTGGTGGTAACAGGCACTTTCTGCTTAACGCAGATGCCGGCAGGGCAACCTTCGATGGAAAATTTGCGCTCACCAAATTACCGAATGCCTTTTTATCGATGATGGATCACTACTTTCCTTCTTTGCCACTTGATAGGGAATCACAACCGGTACTGCAGGATTTTGATTTTGATATCCAACTCAATGATGTTTCCGGCGAGCTCCGTTTCTTTTTTCCGCGTTGGAGTGGCTTAAGTGAAAGCATAGTTCACGGTCACTTTAATTCATTCAGCAATTCAATTGCTTTTGCAGGCACGATTCCATCTTTACATTTTCAAAGTCTTTTCATCGATACGTTAGCTATTGAAGCCAACACAGTGAACCAACAATTTCAGTTCAACGTAATTTCCAGCGACCTGCAAATTGGCGACAGCATGTCCATAATACATCCTGCATTTGAAGCAAAAGTTTCAGGTGATTCAGCGAATTTAAAACTTTCAGGTGCCAACCTTACCGGGAATACTTACATGGATCTGCATGCTTTAATTACGGGTGATACGGCTGGCTTTACCATGAAAGTGTTGCCATCAGACCTCGTATTAAATGCACAACAATGGAACGTTTCCCGTGACAATATCATCAGTTATTCCGACGAACGGTTACGGTTCAATCAGTTCACATTAAGTCACGACAGTCAATCAATCACCATCTCTAACGTCAACCTGAGACCGCGGGCAACCAATCTTCATTTTGACTTTTACAATTTACCGGTTGCAGATCTGTATCACTTTGTCAAGATACCTGACTTTGATATTGATGGAAAACTCTCCGGCAATCTCGAAGTGCTGAATGTATTTCACTCACCGCGTTTGCAAGCCAACACAGTGTTGCAGAAGTTTACGGTGAACGGAAGAAACATTGCTGAAGCCGCAATTAACATGGGGTATATTCCTGAAGATGACCAGGTAACCGCGCAACTTTTGATTACTGATGCTAACTATGATGTACGGGTGGATGGTTCTTACTTTCCACGCAAGCCGCTTGATAAAATGAACTTCAATCTTGACATCAGAAGGTTTGACCTGAGCTTCTTTGAAACACTTTTACCCGGTTTTTTTTCTAATACAAACGGTTCAACAGAAGGTGTGCTGCACTTATCAGGAACACCGGAAAATCCAGAGCTGACAGGCAAACTCGATATTCCATTTTTAACGCTCAAGGTGGATTATTTGCAAACGACTTATAAAACCTATAATGAAACGCTAACCTTTAATGCCAACAATATCGACATCGGGAAAATGAAATTGATGGACGCTAATGATGATGTAGCAAGTGCGCATGGTCAAATCATGCATGATCATCTGAGGGATTTTACGTTTGATCTCACCGTAAACACTGCCCGCATACAGGCATTAAAAACAACGGAGAAAGACAACAAGCTTTTTTATGGCACGGCCGAGGCCTCGGGCATCATTCAGTTTTTAGGTCCGGTTGAAAATATGGAAATCCGCGCAAGCGTAACGTCGATGCAGGGCACCGACATTTCTGTGCCGATTAATTCCGGGGCCACTATTGGCGATCGTTCATTCATCAGGTACATGAAACGCGGCAATGATACTATAAGCTATTCCGCTGCTGCTGGCGATCTGCTGCAGGGATTAACATTGAACTTTGATATGGACATTACACCTGCTGCCAAAATCAAAATCATCTTCGATCAAAAAGCAGGTGATATTATTTCAGGCACAGGCAATGGTAATATCAGAATGGAAATTGACCCAAAAGGTGATTTCAATATGTATGGCACTTATACCATTGAACAAGGTGATTACCTGTTTACGCTGCAGAATTTCTTCAATAAATTTTTTACGATTGATGAAGGTGGCACCATTTCCTGGACAGGCGATCCGTATGAAGCGCAAATTGATATCGATGCTATCTATTC
This sequence comes from Chitinophagaceae bacterium, assembly GCA_016717285.1. Lineage (NCBI taxonomy): Bacteria > Pseudomonadati > Bacteroidota > Chitinophagia > Chitinophagales > Chitinophagaceae > Chitinophagaceae bacterium. The sequence continues at coordinate 684,957 of JADKFU010000001.1, read as the reverse complement.
TACAAAAGCTTCAGTGTATGATTTGGCTGTTGGTTCAGGTATTGCATTTTCCGACCAGGAAATAAAAGACCTTCAACGTCATGTGCCCGTGCGGGTTGCCCTGAAGCTGAGCGGATCGTTGCTGCTGCCTGATGTTACTTTTGACATCATGCTGCCGGATGAAACAGCGCTCAGCAGCGCCGCATATCAGCAGGTTCAAAAAGTAAAACAGGATGAAAGCGAGTTGAACAAACAAGTCTTCGGACTCCTTATTCTAAACCGCTTTTTGCCAACTACGGCAGGCTCAGGCAATCAAAGCATCGGCTCAGATGTAAATAACAGTGTGAGTGAATTTTTATTGAATCAGCTCAGCTACTGGACTTCTCAAATCCGTAACGACATTGATTTCAATTTCAATTATCAATCGTATGAAGCAAAGCTGAACTCCACAAATCCCAATGATCTTACAAAAAGAAATGAACTGGAAGTTGCGTTGACCAAGCGTTTTTTAAATGACCGTTTAGCACTCGAGGCCGGAGGCAATTTTGATTTTGCAGGCGCGAACAGCACAGCACCCACCAATGCAGGATCCACCAATGTGGCCGGAGATTTTTCCGTGGACTATAAGATTACGCCTGATGGAAGACTGAGTGGAAAAGCATTCAGCAAAAGCCAGTATGATGTGGTTGATGAGAAGTATAAGACCAAAAACGGTGTTGCACTTTCCTATAAGCGTGAATTCAATAAATTTAAAGACTTGTTTCAGAAAGATGAAGAGAGAGCAAAGCTGAAAGAGGAACGGCGCCGGATAAAAGAGCAACAGGAAATGGAAAAAAAAGAAGGTGCCGTATTATCGGTTCCGCCGGGGTAATATTTTTCCGTTGATTCGCAACTGGCGCAAGTCTTAGCAGCGTTTTGAGGCAAGGAAGACTTGTGCAGAAATCTAAGTTGTTCTATATTTAATGCGAATGTATAAGTGTATTGAATTATGAGCAGGAAATATAAATTCCGTAATCCTGAAGGATTGTACTTTGTATCCTTTGCCGTTGTAAACTGGATTGATGTATTTACCCGCCGGATTTACAAAGATATCCTGCTGGATGGTTTGCAATATTGCATTGATAATAAGGGCTTGAAGGTACATGCCTATGTGTTGATGACGAATCATGCTCACTTAATTATAAGTAAAACTGATCCGGGAAAAGCACTTCCATTTTTATTAGGAGATTTGAAAAAATTTACTGCGTTGAAATTGATTCATGTAATTAAAGACAATGCGGAAGAAAGCAGAAAGGAATGGTTGATACGTGGCTTTCGTAAGGCAGGCAGTGCAAATCCTAATAATAAAGAATTCCAATTCTGGCAGCAGGACAATCATCCTATTGAATTAACTTCAAGCGCAATGACCGAACAAAAAGTAGTCTATATTCATCAAAATCCTGTTGAAGCAGGCATTGTTTTCCGGGCCGAAGATTATCTATACAGCAGCGCGGCAGACTATGTTGGAGAAAAAGGGTTACTAAAAATTGATATGCTTTGGTAGTAATATTTGGCAGGCACAAGTCTTCCTTGCCTCAAGGCTTTACTAAGACTTGCGCCAGTCGGGGTTTAAGATTTTAGAATTAGACTCGAAAACATGAAATCTTCTTTACCACTGGTTTTTAAAAAATATATTCCTGAAGGATAATTAGTAAAGTTTATTATCACTGATCGTTGCTTATCAATGACCATTGAAAAAACCTGTTCCCCCAATGCATTATAAAGCATGATCACTCCTTCATGATCGTACTTAAATTCGATCGTTAGTAAGTCAAAAACAGGATTGGGAAAAATTCGAAGATCAGTCTCAAAAGCTACTTGCTGCACATCGCTTGCAAAATCACAAGGCAATGAATCTATTCCTCCGTTGGCAAACGTAGAATCTGTAGTAACACAAATATCATCAACGTAGTAGTAGCTAAGGTAATTCAGGCAAGAATCACAATTGTAATGCATTGTATCGGTATGTACATCATCATTAAAATTTCCTATAATTACATAGTCGTACGCTGAATCTGCAATAATGCTTCCTGAAATTCGATTCCAATTAACAGTATCATTAATAATGGGAGAAGCATGCAGATGAGCAAAATTATCTACGGGACAAGGGCTGGTTGGATTATAAGCAATTGTAGACAGCCTAATACCAATGCCATTTGATGGCATACCAAACTGATTGGATCCTAATATTTCTTCTCCCATAACTGTATGGAAAGAGATAAAATATTTCTCACCAATTGTGAGGGGTTGAGTTAGCTGAATCCCTGCATATTCTCGGTCATTGCTAGTTGGAGTAGCGAACGTTACGATCCCAATGTATGCATCACAGTTGCGATGTGCTTGTTGATACCCATTCCCGCTATAAGGAACATTAAAGAAACCTACAGGTGCACATGAATTATAATAGTCAGGAGTTGAAAGCAGATCACTAAATTTTGTCCATCCATTTGCCTTTTGAATTTCGTCCGGCTCGTCTGGGCATGTATCTAATTCTTCAAAGGAAAAATTGGGTACGAGATTTTGAGAATTAACTTTACCGGTTAGTGTAAAGTAGAAAAGAAGCGGTAAAAAAGATTTCATGGTAAGATGTTAAAGTTTGTAACTCATTGTAGCAAGTTACAAAATCCGCATGCCCCTTGCGTAAGGAAAAAATTCCTTTCTTATCTTCCTTTGGTTAAAGGTAGAGATGCGGGCAACATCGCTTATAGCGGCTGTTTCTCTTACTCCCTCTATGTGTCTCCCGGAGGGGACACAGAGGCATTCAGCTTCCGTCCATTATTTCGCGCATAAAAAAACCCGCCGCAAAATTGCCGGCGGGTTTTAATTTTTATTCGGGCTGTGAATTATTTCCCACGAAATTCTCCCCTGGTCCCGGACACAGAGGTTTCAGCCGCAAATCCTGAACAAACCATTTGCTCCTACTAATTTTCTTATTCTCTTTTATGCCTTTGAAATCCTTTCATTACTTATCAAGAACTTTACTTCTATTATAGCTTCCATCCATTATTTCGCGCATAAAAAAACCCGCCACAAAATTGCCGGCGGGTTTTAATTTTTATTCGGGCTGTGAATTATTTCCTCACAGAAAATTTACCTGAAACCAATGATTTATCATTTGCATCTTTCAACTGGTAAAAATATAATCCATCTACCAAAGATGACGTTGAAAACACAATGCTATTCGAAGTCACTTTTGATTGCTTCACTTTATTGCCTAATACATCAAACAATTCAACTGAAACGGCATCATGATTGTCCTTCAATTCAATCGTGAACCTGTCACGTGCAGGATTAGGATACGCGGCAATTACCTGGTCAACATTCTTTACTTCGTTTACGCCTGTATTGAATGTAAAATTCAGATCATCTATATACAAAACACTTCCTACCTGCGCAGTGAGAAAAGCTGAGGAAGTAAGTGTAAGCACAAACGCTGTATCCGGATTTTCAGCAGAAAGGTAAAGCACGTTGGTATAAAATTCCTGATAAGCACCGGCAGTGCCTTTTCCAAAATAAGGAGCAATACCAATGGTATCACGTTTTGTTCCATTCCATTTGGTAAACAGTGCAAGCATAATGCAGGAGTCATTGTTAACCGGAGCGTATTTGAACCATCCCGTAAATGCAACCGGACGTTGGGAATAAGGATAACCACCACTCAAAGTGAAAGTGGTAAGATTCACTTTTGCATTCGTACCGATGCCGCCGGGCACAGGAAAAACTCCGAGCCACGTGGTGCCTACCATTTTTGCGGCAAATGATCCGCCATGAGCATCTGTATCTTTCGTAACATTTACTGTTGGAAAGAAAAATGAATTGGTGGAGGTAAATGAAACAAGTGAATCATATCCTGCCACCGGAATCCATGTTTCCATGTCGCCATTCGGTATGTTTTGACCATAAGAATAAAATAAGGCTGTTGACACAAGTGTGAGTAAGAGTGTGATTTTTTTCATAGTGATTTTTTTATGAATTATGAGATCGTAAATAGATTTTTAGTTAAGTGCAAATTTATACGTATTAATTTAAAGCAGAAACAACCTCTTTCAGTTTTTGCATATCAGGATAATCGCCGGGCGATTTCAGAATTTCAATGTAGGCTACCTTACCAGCCGCATCAATCACAAAGGTGGAACGCTTCGTAACACCACGGTATTCAAAAGCAAAGGTATCAGCAAGTGAATCGTACAATGGAGCTACCTCTTTATTGAAATCAGATAGCAGGGGGAAGGTTAGTTTGTGCTCTTCCTTGAATTGCTTATTCGTAAAAAGAGAATCCACACTGATGCCAATTACTTCTGCATTCAGGTTTTCATAAAAAGAGTAATTCTCACCCATCTCGCACATTTCCCTGGTGCATACGCTGGAAAAAGCAAAGGGGAAAAACATCAGCACAACTTTCTTTCCGCGAAAATTACTAAGCGTTATTTTCCTTTTGTGCGTATCATACAATGCAAATTCAGGAGCATCTTGTCCTACAGTGATGGGCATTTTAAAAGATTAACAGGTGATTGAATTTTGGCCGAAATTAATCTTTTACAGCTAAACCCATAGCTGCTTTGAATTGAAAAATGCGGGATAGAAGGGTTTCGATTAAAAAAACATATTTTGTGACTACACAAAAAATCCAACCCATGAAAAAATTAGTTACAGAATTTATCGGAACGTTCTTTTTAGTATTTACCATTGGAGGTGCTGTCGCTTCAGGAAGCGCATTCGCACCAGTAGCAATAGGTGCTGCATTGATGGTAATGATATATGCCGGTGGTCATATCAGTGGTGCTCATTATAATCCTGCAGTCTCACTAGCTGTTTGGATACGTGGCAGAATTCAACCACTGGAAATGGTGCAATACTGGGCAGCACAATTAATCGGCGGTATACTGGGAGCCATTACCAGTCATATTGTAACCGACAATAACGCCGCTACAGAAATGGCACCTTCTATTGCAGGAACTACTACTATACCACTATTGGCTGAGTTGCTTGGCACTTTCGCCTTAGCTTATGTGGTATTGAATGTGGCCACTTCTAAAGCAACAGCCGGCAATTCATTTTATGGTTTAGCGATTGGATTTACTGTTATGTCAATGGCCATTGCAATAGGTGGAATTTCCGGTGGAGCATTTAATCCTGCAGTAGGTGTTGGAAGAGCACTCGGCAATTCCATTGTCGGAACAGGCCTAACACTCGGCAGCGCGTGGATTTATATCATCGGGCCTTTAGTCGGTGGTGGATTGGCAGGCTTGACGTTTAATTATTTAAACCCGGATGATAAGTAAGTCTGCAAATGATGCACATCATTTTGTTGTTGTTAGAAATTTAAATTCTTCACCGTTATACAAAAAAAAAGTCCCGACTCAAGGGACTTTTTTTATGCTTACCAGGAAAAAAATTCAACTACTTATATTATTCAATGAAAAAAACAATAAGTTTAAGAATCTGTTTTGAAATCAATTAATTTTTTTACAATGCTCTTTGGTTCGGCTTTGCCAGAAGCGCACCCTGAGCGCAGCCGAAGGGTAAGCGATGTAACAATTATATTGATTGATTTCAAAACTTCTAAGTTTGTAAGGTCCTTAAATTTCAAATAAGGTTTTCATCATTTATTTTTTTGCAGAACCAAATGCTGCTATTACATAGTCATTTGATGGAAGGAAGTAGTTTTGAAAAGCAGCTCACTTCTTAATCTTTACAAACTTCCCTACCCCTTCTTCCGCAATACCTGTCAGTTTAAAATAGTAGACGCCTTCCACTAAATCACCAACCGGAATATTTAAACGGCTGTGAGGCGCACAGTTACTTTTTGTGAAAACAACTTTTCCATTCACATCAAAAATGGTAAATGCTGCTTCCTTCGTATTCTTTATATCAAGAAATAACACATCCGAAACAGGATTGGGATAAACCTCCACCTGATTTACATGTTTAACCTGTAAAGCAATACCTGTGATGTTGCTGATATCAATGGTCCAGATGCTCCTCGCAAAAGTTCCTGCAATAAGTTTGTTAGTGACAGGATTAATTTCAATGTCGTAAACAGCAAGCATCGGCATGTTGTTTCCAAGTCGGTTCCAGTTGGTTCCACCGTTTTCTGTATAGTAAATACCGCCATCGGTAGCAACAAATATTTTTCCTTCATCACCCGGAACAATCAATACATCATTGATCGCCCATTGCGGCAGATCTCCGGAAATGTCACTCCAGTTTTGTCCATTGTTGATGCTCTTATGGATATGCGGAATAAAATCGTTGTACTTATAGCCGCTGTGCGTTACGTAAACTGTTGCTGCCTCATTAGGTGAAGCATGGATAGAAGTTACATAACGGTCGGGCAATGCGGAAGTGACATTATTCCAACTGCTGCCATTCAAAGAGTTCCAGACATTGCCGTCACTTGTTCCGGCATACAAATAATTTGCATTATCAGGTGATTGTGAAACAGCAGTAATTACATGAAAACGATCACCATATATTACACCATCAGTCAGATCAGCACTGATGGCAGACCAGGTTCCATTAGGTGCGTTTGTCATTTTATACATCCTGTAAGTTCCGCAAAAAAAAGTGGTGTGATTCGATGGTGACATTATGTAAGGCATGTCCCAGCTTCTGCGATCATTAAAATCAATTCCGTTGGTGAAATCATTATAACTCAAGCCACCGCTATTGGTATAAGCTAATCCGCCATTCTGCGTTTCAACATAAAACAAGTCACCGTTAACCGGATCAAAAATGGGCTGAAAACCATCTCCGCCATAGATGCGTGGCCAGGAATCAAGTATCGATACATCTCCGCCTGTAGTTCCATTATCCTGCGCTCCGCCGTATGATTGATTTGGGCTGAAGGGATTGAATGCCACACGATAAAACTGCGTGTTGGGAATATTCTCTGCATCATTCCAGGTTGAGCAGTTATCTGTGGTCTTATACATGCCACCATCCGTGGAATAAAAGAATGTATTTCCATCTACAAAATCAAGATAATGTCCGTCAGCATGCACTTCATAAGTCCACCACGGCGGTGTTGCGGATGACCAGTTATTTCCACCATCCAAAGATTGCTGCATATCGACACCAGGCACATAGACCTGATTATCGTTTACGGGATTCACATACACTTTGCCGAAATACCAGCCTTGTGTTCCAAATAAACCATTGTCAAAATTACCTGTTGCATTGGTCCAGGATGATCCGGCATTTACTGTTTTGTAAATCCCTTGCACAACAAATGTGGTATCAACAATTATGGCGTATAATTTTGACGCATTTTGCTGTGAGATAGCCAATCCAATTCTCGAAGTATAAAAAGATGGCAGGCCAGCAGTGAGCATCGTCCAGTTCTCACCGCTGTTGGTAGATTTATAAATATGCGCATCAGGGCCGTAAACAACTGACGATTGATTATTTCTGATCCGGTTCCAGCTTGCAGCGTATAACACCTGCGGATCGGAAGGGCTCATGACCATATCAATAATACCGGCATCTTCATCCACAAAAAGTTTCTGACTCCAGTTCAATCCTCCATCCGTTGATTTATACAAACCGCGATCTGCACTTTCAAAAAACGGAATGCCCATCGTGGCTGCATAAATGATATTGGAATTTACAGGATCTACAATAATTTTTGAAACAATACTTTGAGCAGTCAGTCCCATGTGAGTCCAGTTAATTCCGCCATCCGTGCTTTTATAAATGCCATCACCGATAAAAGGATAACCGCTGATATTTAAGTCTCCTGTTCCTACCCAAATAGTCTGATGATTGGATGGATCAATCGTGATAGCGCCAATGGCGAGATAAGGTTGTTCATCAAAAATGGGATTCCAGTTGATACCTCCATCAGTAGTTTTAAAAACTCCTCCGGAAGCATTTCCAACATACATTGTATTGGGATTTCCGGGCTCTATCGCTGTGCAATTAATTCTTCCGCCTATATTTCCAGGTCCTTCCACCAGCCAGCTTTTTTCTTCTCTTGTTGAGTTTTTTCTTGCAACAGCATCTTTCAGCACAGCTTCATAAGCGATGGGATCAACATAGGCATCAGGATATGAACGGAGGAGAAAGAAATCTTCGTTGGCTTCTTTTTCAGTTTCGTTCCCCTCTTTCTTCCACTCAGACGACACCTGTGCAGAAGATACTGATCCGGCCTGATTAAACAGGATATAAATTGCCGATACTGTTGAAACCGCCGTTAACAAAAGAATCAATTGTTTTTTCATACTCCCTTCAGCATTGAATTTCTAAAAATACAATTTTGATACAAAGAAAAATTGTTTCAATGTTCTATAATATTTTCCTGGTATGATTTGGCAGAACTTCTACTTTGCTTAATCTTACTTTTATGAGATTGATACGAATTGTTTTTAAGAATCAATTTTACTTGCTATGACTACAGATGAATTCAGAAGCAATGCACATCAATTAGTGGACTGGATGGCGGATTATTTAGGTAACCTGCAAGAATATCCCGTCAAGCCAGCCATTCGTCCGGGTGAAATAAAAAATAAACTTCCAAATGATGCACCTGAGTTTCCTGAATCATTCGAAAACATTTTCAATGATTTTAAAAACATCATCGTACCCGGAATAACGCATTGGCAGCATCCGCAGTTTTTTGCATACTTCCCGACAGGCGCAAGTGAACCTTCTATTCTTGCAGAAATGCTGACCGCAACAATGGGTGCTCAATGCATGGTCTGGCTTACCTCACCTGCCGCCGAAGAATTAGAAGAACGCATGATGGAATGGCTACGGGATATGAAAGGTTTGCCAAAGAATTTTACCGGTGTGATTCAGGACAGCAGTTCATCCGCAACATTGGTTGCATTGCTTACTGCCCGTGAAAGCAAAACAAACTATGCAGTGAACAAAAGCGGATTCAAGCAGGGTCAAACATTCAGAATTTATTCTTCTTCACAAGCGCATTCATCTGTAGATAAGGGAGTAAAAATTGCCTGCTTTGGAATTGATAATTTGGTAAAGATTGAGGTGGATGAAAACTTTGCAATGATTCCGGAAAAACTTGAAGCCGCTATTAAGGAGGATATTGTAAATGGACTAATTCCATTGTGCGTGGTTTCAACAATCGGCACTACAAGTTCCACTGCTATTGATCCAATAGAACAGATCGGTATGATTTGCAAAAAATACCAATGCTGGCACCACATTGATGCATCTTATGCAGGCACTGCACTGCTGCTTCCTGAAATGCGATGGATGAGTAAAGGAATTGAAATGGCAGACAGTTATGTTTTCAATCCACACAAATGGATGTTCACCAATTTTGATTGCTCCGCTTATTTTGTTCAGGACACGCAGGCGCTCATCAACACCTTCAGCATATTACCGGAATATCTGAAAACAGCAGAAGATAAATTGGTTAATAACTACCGTGACTGGGGCATTCCACTCGGCAGAAGATTTCGTGCATTAAAACTTTGGTTTGTGATCAGGAGTTATGGCTTATCAGGAATGCAGGAAATAATCCGCCAACACATCGAATACGGGCAATGGTTAAAGCATGAAATTGCTTCCACTCCTTTTTTTGAAGTGATGGCGCCTGTTCCGTTGAATCTTATATGTTTCAGAATAAAACCAAAAGGAATTGAAGACGAACCCACTCTGGAAAGCATCAATAAAGCACTGATAGAAAAACTCAATGCCAGTGGTAAGATACTTCTCACACAGACTAAATTAAATGATCGCTTTGTGCTCAGGTTTGTCGCAGGACAATCACATACGACGTTAAAAAATGTAGCCGATGGATGGGAAATGATAAAGAAGTTTGCAGCGGAATTTCTTGTATAACTGAATGAATATTATAACCCTTTTATCGCGCAAAGCATTAAGCTCGCAAAGAAAATAAATCCTTTGATAGCTTAACGCCTTCGCGAGAGCCGCATTTTATAACGCATCTATTTGCTTTCCGGCGCCCGCTTCCCACTCAACTCCGTAAAGTATTGGTAGAAATAAGGAATGGTTTCTATGCCTTTGTAAAAATTAAACAAACCATAATGCTCATTGGGTGAATGCAAAGCATCTGTATCCAATCCAAAACCCAACAGGATAGATTTCAGTCCGAGGATCGTTTCAAATGAAGCAACAACAGGAATGCTTCCACCTTCAAATGTTGGAATGGCTTTCTTTCCGAAAGTTTTCTCCATGGCTTTATTAGCCGCGGCAAATGCAACAGAATCCGTTGGTGTAACTACAGCTTCACCGCCATGAAAGGGAGTAACTTTTACTGAAACACCGGAAGGCGCGATGGAAAGAATATGCTTGCTGAATAATTCAGTAATTTTTTCTGAAGATTGGTTGGGAACAAGTCGCATCGATATTTTTGCAGTTGCTTTTGAAGGCAGCACAGTCTTTGCGCCTGCACCTGTGTAACCACCCCAAATACCATTGCAATCAAGACAAGGACGAATGGTTGCACGTTCAATAGTGGTGTATCCTTTTTCACCTTCAATATCTGAAATACCCAATTCATTTTTGTATTCATCAAGATTGAACGGACGCTTTGCCATCTCCGAACGTTCCGCCGCACTATAATCAATTACATCATCATAAAATCCCGGAATGGTAATCTTAAAATTTTCATCCTTCAGCGAAGTGATCATTCTTGCTAAAACATTAATAGGATTTGCAACGGCACCACCATAAACACCGGAATGCAAATCACGATTCGGACCGGTAACTTCCACTTCATTGTAACTCAATCCGCGCAAGCCAATCGTAATCGAAGGGCAATCATTCGCAATCATGGAAGTATCAGAAACCAGGACTACATCAGCTTTCAGCCGTTCCTTGTTTTTTTTCAGGAAGTCATTGAGGTGCGATGAACCTACCTCTTCTTCTCCTTCGATCATGAATTTGATATTGCAGGGAAGAGAATTTGTTTTCATCATAATTTCAAAAGCCTTCACGTGCATATACACCTGGCCTTTATCATCGCAGGAACCACGTGCATAAATGTTTTCGTCTCTGATCTCCGGTTCAAACGGTGGTGAATTCCACAATTCATATGGATCGGCCGGTTGCACGTCGTAATGACCGTATACTAAAACGGTTGGTAATTTCGCGTCAATGATCATATCACCATACACAACAGGAAAACCATCAGTTGGAATCAATTCCACATGGTCGGCACCGGCTTCTGTCAGCTTTTTCTTCATAAACTCAGCCGCTTTAAATACATCGTCGCTGAATTTTGGATCTGCACTTACAGAAGGAATGCGGAGTACTTCAAACAATTCATCCAGAAACCGTTGCTTGTTTTGATTCAGATAGGGTAATACGTCCATGAGGTTGATTTTTTTAGGAACAGCAAATATAGAATTTAGGAATGGAGAATTTGAGAATTAGGAATCAGGAATCAGGAATTAAAAATTGCAAAGGGATTGTACAACATAAACAATTCAAACGTTTCAAACCCTTTAAACTCTTCAATAAACCTTGTCCCCTTTTTTCAGCCAAATTCCCCACGTAACATCGTATGCGTGAACTTTCTCTGTAGGTTTACCTGAAAGGTCATAAACAGGATGGTCTTCATTAATCCATTCAAAAATTCCACCGTAAAGATTGGTAACATGGGAATAACCGGCGTTGACTAATTGTTCGGCCACCTTTTCACTTCTGTAACCAACAGAACAATAAACCACGATCCGCTGGTCCTTAGCAATGTTTTTAACCGTGGCAAGATTGAAATGATCATACCCGACAGCAACTGCATTATTTAAATGGCTGACATCGTATTCCTCTTTTTCACGCGCGTCAAGGAAAATCACATTCGATTGCTTGGCAGCAACTTCCTTCACTGAAATTTCCCTGACTGAATGTGCCAGCATTTTTTGCAATAGCAAATCATAGGCGGGATCCTGCACCTGTGCAATACCTCTCGTGGCACAAAACATCCATAAAAAAGTGAAACAAAAAATTCGTGATTTCATAATTAAAGCAAAAATACAATACACAAAATTCAACATTCTTGAAAGTTGCAACTGATCATCTATATTTGCGACCTCAATGGGGAATTAGCTCAGTTGGCTAGAGCGTTTGCATGGCATGCAAGAGGTCACCGGTTCGAGCCCGGTATTCTCCACTATCTAAAATGAAAATCAGGAGTTTGTTTGAACTGAAAAAAGTTTACACTTTCAGTTTGCTCGCCTGGAGTATCAGTTCTGCAGTATTTACAGAAGCACCCGATCGACCTAATTTTTCTTTCAATAACTCATAGCCCTTCAAAACAGAATCCCTCCTATTTTGATCGTAGAGCAACTCAGATAATTCTGTTATTAAATTAGAAGCAGTAAATTCCTGTTGAATTAATTCTTTTACCAGTGGCTGATTAAGAATAAGGTTTACGAGTGAAATATATTTCACGTCCACTAACTGTTTTCCAATCCAGAAAGAAACTGCACCGCCTTTATAACAAACTACTTCCGGTACATTGAACAATGCTGCTTCTAAAGTTGCTGTTCCTGAAGTAACCAGCGCTGCTTTCGATTGTGATAACAAAGCATAAGTCTGATTGAAAAGCAACTGCACATCAGCGTTGCCAATAATTTCACGATAGAAATTTTCATCAATTGAATTCACTCCGGCCAACACAAATTGAACATCCGGGAAGTGTGGAATGATGTCAAGCATTACCGGCAGGATGGTACCAATCTCCTGCTTCCTGGAACCGGGCAATAAAGCCACCACCGGTTTTTCCAATTGAAGATTGATGGGCTGATGAATGAATTTTTCTGTTGCGTCTAATAGCGGATGACCAACAAAGGTTACTTCATAATTCCACTTTTTATAAAACTCTTTTTCAAAAGGAAGTATCACAAAAAGATGATCTACATCGCGCTTTATCTTTCTCACCCGCGATGCCTTCCAGGCCCAAACCTGGGGCGAGATATAATAGAAGACTTTGAGATGCTTTTCTTTCGCAAATGATGCGATCCGGAGATTGAAACCAGGATAATCTACCAATATAACAGCATCAGGCTTCCAGGCTAATATGTCCTTCTTAGCAATTTCTATAAACCCGAGAATTTTTCGGAGGTTCTTAAAAACTTCCCAAAAACCCATGAAAGCAGTTTCCTTAAAATGCTTCACCAATTCCACTCCTTCCTGCTTCATCAGATCGCCGCCAATGCCACGAAAAAGTGATTCAGGCTGCAATTTGCTCATTGCTTTCACGAGGTTGGCGGCATGCAGATCTCCTGAGGCTTCGCCTGCTATGATATAAAACCTCATCAGAAGAATTTAAACAGTATGATAAACACGCCGTAAAAAATAGTGGCTCCAACGATTCCCTGCACAATCAGGAAACGTTTTGCTGACAGAAAATAAAAGAACACCGGCAGGTTGGTTACTATGGCAAGGCTAAGCGCTGCAGACATTTTTGAAGAGTTAAACAATTGGCTCCAATAGGCTTCCAGGCTCATCTGATCGGAAAAAGCAAAAACATAAAATAACAGGAAGCCAACGATCGGGAATGCCAATCCGAAGAAAGCCCCTAAATAAATATTATCACGGGGCCTTTGCGGTTTAATCCTTTTCTCCATTCAATTTCCAATTGCTGATGATGTAGGGTATAGCATGATAGGCAGTGAGATCAAACTGAACAGGCACAACTGATGCATAGCCATTTTCCAACGCATATTCATCCGTATCTTCACCAGGATCTTTATTTACAAAATTACCGGTCAGCCAATAATATTTTTTTTCCGCGGGGGTCAATTCGTTCCGTAAATTCTTCCTGCCATTTTGCAACTGCCTGCCTGCAAACTTTTATTCCTTTATAATGCGATTCAGAAACATCAGGGATATTCACATTTAGCAAAACATTTTTCGGTAATCCGTTCTTAATCACTTGAGGCGCCAATTCCCTGATTACTCTTCGGGGCAAACGCATATCCGCCTCAAATGAATAATTCAGGAATGAAAATCCGATGGCATCAATGCCTTCAATCGCGGCTTCCATTGCGGCTGACATGGTACCGGAATAAATGACATTAATGGAAGAGTTGGAACCATGGTTTATTCCGGATACACACAAATCAGGCTTGCCTTTAATTATCTTATCGACTGCCAGTTTCACACAGTCAACCGGTGTTCCTGTGCATTGATATGACTCAACATCTTCAAACATCTGAACATGTTCCATTCTCAATGGCTGATCGATGGTGATGGCGTGTCCCATGCCGGATTGAGGGCTGTCAGGTGCAACTACCACCACTTTCCCCAAGTGCCGCATTTCTTCTACCAATACCCGAATTCCCGGAGATGTGATACCGTCATCATTGGTCACCAGTATCGTGGGTTTTGAATTCTTTGTTGTCATAGCTTTAAAAACCTGCAAAATAGTTAATTAATACGGGGCAAGTCACGGGCGATTCTCAAAAAATAACAGAATAACAGAATGTTAATACCTTCCATAACACTGATGAGAAAGCCAAAATTACGAGTATCTTTGCAGCAACCATTTTTTATTCCTTCAATGGAAATTAAAATTAAAAATAAAGGTCAGGCAACTATGTTTCAGTCTAAATGGCTGGAAGGCATGACCAAGACCAGTCCACAGGTGATATTCAGTATTTACATTCCGATCATTGTGGCAATGTTGGCTTACGGCTATTTTTCCCTGCATATCAGTTGGTATTGGGTGATAGCCTATTATTTTGGCGGGATGTTTTTCTGGACGCTTTTTGAATACCTGATGCACCGGTTTGTATTTCACCACCATTCCGACAATCCGAAAGTGCAGAAATTCATGTATACAGCTCACGGTGTACACCATGAATTTCCCAGGGATAAAGAGCGATTGTTTATGCCTCCTGTTCCTTCTTTAATTCTCGCATCTATCATATTTTCTTCCTTTTACTTCTTCATGAGTCAGCAAGCTTTTGTTTTCTTCCCCGGATTTTTGACCGGATATCTTGCTTATGGATCCATGCACTATGCCATTCATGCCATGGCGCCACCGTTTAAGTTTATGAAAGCCTGGTGGAGATATCATCACTTGCATCATTACAAAGCGCCTG
The DNA here is from genome assembly GCA_016717285.1 of Chitinophagaceae bacterium. NCBI lineage: Bacteria > Pseudomonadati > Bacteroidota > Chitinophagia > Chitinophagales > Chitinophagaceae > Chitinophagaceae bacterium. Next base: position 669,898 of record JADKFU010000001.1, on the reverse strand, counting down.
ATAAAGGTTTTGGTGTTTCTTCACCAATGTGGGACCACGTTTTTAAATCCGTTCCGCACCATGAAGGGAAGTTCAACAATCCCGAAGAAAATTAAATTTTGAAACTGTTTCATAATCAGGAATCAGCATGCTCTTGCTGATAACTTCATCCAAAAGCAAGCCCCAATTATAAAGCATTAAAGTTCTTCAACCAAACTCATGACTAACGACTAGGGACTAGGGACTAACGACTTACGACTTTTACACGCTACTCTCTACTCACCTAAAAAAGTAACTATCGGAAGATCCCATGCACATTTAAAATGTTTCTCGGGACAGCTTTTATATCCATGCAATCCGCAAGGCCGGCAGTAGAGATGTTGCTTTTCTTCCAGCACATGACTTTCAGATGAAAGAGGTCCAAATCCGAATTGGGGAATTGTGGAACAAAATACTGCTGTCACTTTTGCATTCATAGCTGATGCAAAATGAAGTGGCGCTGAATCGTTCGTATAATTCATTGCAGCGTCATTCATGAGTGCCGCAGTTTGAAGAAAACTTAATTCGCCTGCAAGGTTGATCATATTCTTACCAGGAAATAAGTTTTTCATTTCCTCACAAAGCATAGAATCTCCCAAACCGCCAAGCAGGTAAACATTGTAAGATTCCGGAATCATGCTGCTTAACTCCATCCATCTTGCCGCGGGAAACTGTTTTGTATACCAGACAGAAGCCGGACAAATCGTGATGTACTTATTTGCCTTGAACTTCTTTACCGATTCGTAATCAACTATTGATGGATATAACTTAGGATTCACAGCAATGCTATCAGTGAGACGCGCAATCAATTGCTGGTTTCTTTCAATCTCATGAAGATAGGAAGCATCATTTTTCTTACCTATTACATGAGCGTATCTTTCTGAGAAGAACAATGAAAATGGATTTTTACTGTATCCAATTTTGCTTTTTGCTTTTGAAAAGACAGTGAGCAATCCAGAAGCTGTGAAGCGCTGACAATTTATCACCACATCAAATTCTTCAGCACGGATAGCAAATATTAATCTGAACAGATTCCGGTATTTGCTTTCCTTTTTATCCCACACCCAAATCTTTTTCAGATGAGGGTGCCCGGATAAAAGTCCCTCATTTCCTTTCCGCAATAAAAAATGAATGACTGCATCCGGATGATGTGAAGTCAACTTTTCTATCAATGACGTTGCCAACACCACATCCCCGATAAAAGCAGTTTGTATGATAAGTATTTTCAAATGCAGCAGGCTATTTCAACCGGTAAAGGTATTATTTTGAATGGCGGAAATTTTCAAAGGACTTTGTCTGGAACAAACGGAAGCTTCACAAAAAACGTAGTGCCTACATTTTTACCGGAAATAAAGTCGATAGTTCCTCCAAAGCTATCAACGTAATCTTTGCTGATAGCCAGTCCAAGTCCTGTACCCGAAGATTTGGTAGTGAAACTTGGAATGAAAACATGTTTTGCTTCTTCTTCGGAAATTCCAACTCCATTATCAGACACGGAGACCACCACTTCTCCGTTCAAATTTTCTGTAATAACCGTCACATTACCGGCACGATCTTCAGGAATAGATTGCGCTGCATTCAACAGCAGGTTATTAAAAACACTCAGCAACTGATTCTTATCGGCAAAAACGATACTGTTTTCAGCATGGTCATGCAAATGAATGGCAGCGCCTTCTCCTTCTTTGAGTAAATTACAGGCAGTCTGAACGACATCATTTACATCAATCAATTCAAATACAGGCCGTGGCATTTTTGCATAATTAGAGAATTCGTTTGCAATATTGCTCAGGTTATCAATTTGTTCAATTAACGTCCGCGAAACCTTGGTTACTAATTCAGGAAGATTGGGTGCATTCTGCTCGTAAGCACGTTGGAGATGCTGGATTCCAAGCTTCATGGGCGTAAGCGGATTTTTTATTTCATGCGCCACCTGCTTTGCCATCTCACGCCAGGCTAAATCTCTTTCAGATTTCGCGAGCTTTTCAGCGCTTTGTTCCAAATGACCAATCATTCTATTGTATTCATTAACAAGGTTTCCGATTTCATCACTGGCATGCCATTCAATCAATTCATTGCGTGATCCAATTTTCACCTGCTTAAACTTCTCTCCAATCAACGACAACTTTCTGGTGATTTGTCTGGAGATCAACGGTGCCAGCAAACCAGCAGAAATAATTGCAAGCACCAGGATATTAACCAGTGCCACAAAGAAAAATCCCACCTGTTCATTCAGATTTGTTTTGGAATTAAAGTAGGGTACGTGAACAAAAAGCACGGCCTCTCCTTCCGGATTCCTGATAAGGCGATAACCTGAATAAAATTTCAAAGTGCCAACCTGTTCTTCTTTTACCAGCACAGCCGGTCCTTCATTGGAAAGTTCCTTAAAAGCAAGCGGATTCATTTTTTTTGAAACGAGTCCCTTTTCAAAAAAGCTTCGTTGACTTGTTGCGATCAGGTTGCCTTGCAGGTCGAAATAATTAATGTCAATATCCTGAACTTCGGCAAACTGATTTATATTTTTTTTAAGCATTGACTGAAATGACTCCGTGTTTTTAACTCCTGCATTCTGATTATAGATTATCTGTACTGATTTAGTAACTCTACTCATCTTATCCACTACGGTCTGAATGGAAAGCTCTTTGAACTGGCTGATGAAAAACGAACCCGCTATGTATGCAATTACAAAGAGCATGGCAAGAATGAAAACCATAAAAAATCCATGTATCAGCATACGCAGTGATGCAATCCTGAAAAACTGCCTGATGGAGCGTAAATTTGGATTGATGCTGATCAGGTTAAATAACAAAACCAATAAGGTGATGTTGAAAAATACCACGAACAGGAATGAAAAATAAGAAGTGAAATAAGGAACCCAATTTGATTTTGAAGAAACAACAATCACCACGCCGTTTCCCCGGTTGTAAACCAGGTGGTGATATCCATGATAAGTTACATACCGGTATTCCCGGCTTTCATCCGGCGTCCATTTCAGATGATAGTCATAAGAATAGGATCCTTTCTGCTCTACGAGATGTTGATGGCTGTAAATCGCGAGTGAATAATTCATGAATTCATAAGGCAATTTATCTTTGTCTTCCAGCAATAATTCAGGATAAATCCCCGCATTTTTATAGGCATCAGCGGTAAGCTCCACAAATAATTTACCGAGCAATGAATCCCCGTCCTGAATTACATATTCAGCAAGATAACTGAAACTGCCTGATGGCGTTGACGAGTGATACAACTCATCTTTGATGATTTCTGACCTCAACGACTTCAGTCCCTTTTCTGTCACAAAACCAAAATATTCATCCTTGCCTGACAACAAATACCCCTTCGTATCTACAGGAAAATAACGGATACGGTATCTGCTGAATCCCTCCTGGAAATAGCGTTGCTGCAACTTTCCGGTAAGTTCAGTTCCCGAATCATCTTCAGATTTAAAAAACTGTATCAAAAAGGCATCTCTGGTAATCTTTCCCTGCAAGTCAGACAATAGAAACTCGGTAACTTTATCTTCCGTGTTAATTAATTTTCGTGCGAAATTGATTCTTGTATCCTGCTCCTTTTTCTCTCCATAAACAAGCAACAACATTGCGCCGGAAGCAGAAATAAAAACCAGTAGCAGGAACAACTGCGTGAAATTTACTCCATCCTGCCTGCGCTTGCTGAAGTAGGGAAGTATCAGGATAAGTGCATTGATCCATATCATTACCCACAGGCCGGATATTCCGGTATCATAAGCCAGGTAATACAAAAAAGCCAACGTTGTGCAGATAAGAAGCACAATTACGTTATCTACAATCTTTAATGGATTGCGTTGAAGCGTGGAAATAATTTTAAGTGACAATAAAAAAAGGCAGATGAAAATCAGCGCAATACAAACCACGCCAAGAATGCTGTAATAATCAGGCTGGAGCGGATTAAAAAAAACAAAGGCAATTTTAGAGTCCCGCACCAATGCACGTATCACATCCACCATATAAATACCAAGAAAAAAGATCGCAAAGTATCCAATCAGGTGCACGATGTAGTTGAGCATCGAAGCCTGTTCCATCTTTAATCGCAAGTGCACTTTATTGGTAACATAAATGCAGGCCCAAAAAAGAAACAGCAATTGAATAGCGAGACTTCCTAACGATGAAGCAACACCTTCAGATGCAAAAAGATCAGCATTAAATATCTTCCAGTTCTTTACACCGTCCGGAAGTATGGACTTATCACTTAGCAAAAAGTAGATCGTAAAGAACAGTATTCCTAAAATCAAAGGCCTTATCCAAACCATTCTGTTGGATGGCAACAGGTTCAACATCTGATTCAGGAACATCACAAACAAAACCAGTGATGCCATGAAAAGCAACAGCGCCAGTGCACTGGCCTTTCCTGAATAATCAGCAGCATCAATGCCGGCATAAAAGATGGTTTTACCTGACGCATCAGTTATCGGCAAATAAGAGTCTTTGGCAATTGCGGAGACCTGGAAATAATTGGCCACTTTAAAATTTTCACTGAAATGTGGTTTCAGGTAACTGTTGGATGTTTCGTATTCATATTTAACAGGAATCAATGCCAACGCGGAATAATGAGTGCTGTCGTCAAATACAGTTATATATTCTTTATGCGCGAGATAGTATCCATTGCTCAGTTTTAAAAAGCTGGTACCTTTTGAGAAGGTTGAAATGGACTGTGATGGAATCACTTGATTCTGGGTCCATAATAACAGAGAGTCGCTGCGATATAGGAGCAATTCGTATGGATACGTATTATATGTTGCAACCTTATTCCAGGCAGATCCCTCACGTATCATGCGTGCCAGATCAGCATCCGTGAACTGATTTTTAAATTCCAATTCAATTTTAGACAGCCCAGTGGTCAATTGCCGGGCTGCATATTTTAATTCTGATTGTTCAGAACTGATACTACCGGACTGGTAGGAAAGCGCCATCAGCGTTATAGAAAGCGCTAAAAAATGAAGTCCATATTTATTAATCAGCAACAAGGTCGTATCGTTGTTAGGCAGCGCAAATTACATTTTCGATTGGAGAACGAATGCAAGGAAATACGATGAGAATATTATCATTTGCACTGTAAGGCGGAGCCTTCAATGAAGTATAATCTCTGTGGCACCAAACGCGTACTTTGGATGATAATCGTTGTTAAATGATTTTACTTCCTTATAGGATTTCAGCAGATGATGTATCTCCTTTTTCAGTTTACCCTTTCCATTTCCATGTATAATATACAGCCGATCGACGCCGCCGGCAATAGCGCGGTCGAGCGTTTGCTGAAACTTTGCCAATTGAAGGTGAAGCATTTCAGCGTTGCTCATTTTTCCGGAATCAATGACAAGCTTTTCGATGTGAAGGTCAACTTCCCTATCAGCAACAACTACATCAGTATCTTTATTTACCGGGCTATCCATCATCATTTCTTTCAGCAGTGAGAGATCAAAAGCCACTCGTGGTTTTATTTCCTGTCGGGGAACGATCTTCTTTAAAGAAACAGTATTGATGTTGTAGATGTAAGCTTCATTACCTTTCAAAGGCATTGCGCCCGTCTTATTAAAAAAATTCTGCGGTTTAATTTTTTGTTGAAGATCGCCTTTCATCACCTCATTCATCTCATCCCGTACATGCAAATCAACTTCAGGCATTTCATTCAAAGCATCATAAGCAATTTCATGCAACAGGAAAACCTGGTAAGGCAGTGCAGTTTTATCCAGTTTAAAATGAATATTTCCTGATAAGAAAAAACGGTAACGAAACATGACAGAATAAACTGTATCATTTATAAGACTTACTTTAAATTGTCTGATATCTCCGGCCTGGTCCTTTTCAGGTTCAAATGAGAGAAATAGTCCACTGTCTTTTTTTTGCAATGGCAGCACTTGGTTATTAGTGACACTGGGATTCTGTGTTTTAACTGTTTCATGCTGCATTTTTTTTTGAGGTATATCCTTTGTGATATCAGTACAATAAACAGGAATCTCCATGTCACTCAATTGAACATACACCATTCCGGCACCATTCAACCGTGTAACAATACCTTCTTCCTGCAAATGGATGAGGAACACTTTATCGCCCGCTGAAAATTTTTCTTCCACAAATAACTATTGATCACAAAATTACGTTTCTCGTTCCAATGCCGGCAATTTATGAATACGCCCTATAGGATTTTACATAAAGACAGGTGCAGTTGAAAAACAAAATCTTTACATTTAATTAATGTTTCAAATGAAAAAATCCATCATTTCTGTATGCTTTCTGTTCTTAGCAGGAAACGCTTTTTGTCAAACCGTTATCAAAACTCCTTTGTTTAAAAATTCATTCGGCGTGGAGTTTATTAATGTTCCGGATTATATTCAAACATCTTTAAACACTGATTTTTATAAGCCTTACCCAAATTTTGCTTTAACAGGTGAATTTTTGATCAGTAAAAAAATATACCTTGATCTTGGTTTTCTACCTTTCGGTGATGGTGGCGGAACAATCCGGCAGTATGATAATCCTGACAACCCTTCCATCAATGTACATTATGCCGCTTACGCAGGAGCAGAGACAAAGCTCAAAATTGTAAAGGGACTTTACTTTACACCTTCTGCTTATTTTACTTTTTATCACTATAAGAACGTTTATGAAAAGCCTTCTTTCAGTTCTTACAACAATTTGTATTACGGTTTAGGAGGAACACTCGGATTCGAATACTTTATATCCGACCGAATCTCTCTAAACACCGATTTGCTCTCCATGGGATATGGATTTATTTATCGTGGTATTCAGAATCCGTTTTCTAATTATTATCCTAAAAATTATTTCTCTGAACATGTTCAGGCTCACGTCTATAAGACTTTAAGTCTTGGTATCCATTATAATTTTGGGAGGAAAAAATAGTAGTGCAGCAAAACGATAATGCATGTTGTTGTTCTCTGTTACTCATAACGCAACGCTTCAATCGGATCAAGTCGTGAAGCTTTTACTGCCGGATATAAACCGGAAACCAAGCCAACAATAAAACAAAAAATTATACCTGCAACAATCCACAGCCATGGAATAATGAAACTGGCTCCAAGCACGAGGGAGACAAGGTTACCTACCAATATCCCAAGTATAATTCCCAGTATGCCACCAAGCTGACAAATCACAATGGCTTCCGTAAGAAACTGTGCACGGATTTCTTTTCGCGTGGCACCTAACGCTTTGCTCACTCCTATTTCGCGTGTTCGTTCAGTTACGGAAACCAGCATGATATTCATTAATCCAATCGCCGCACCGAATAAGGTGATGATTCCGATTAACGTAGCAGCATACGTTACATATTGAATATTTCCAATTAACTCATTGGCCAGCTCATCGCTCTTCGATATTTTGAAGTCATCTTCCTCTCCTAACCTTAATCCCCGAATGTTGCGGAATAAACTGGTGGCTTCATCAATAGCAGGTTGCAACTGGTCAATAGAGCTCACATTCACATCCATATTTACGGAATTATTGTGACCCATAAAATTGCGGATCGCATTCAGAATGGGAATCAAAACCACATTATCGCCACGAGATACCATACTGGAACCTTTTGCACCCAGCACGCCAATCACCCTGTAACGCATTGCATACATAGAAACAAACTTGTTGACAGGATCTTCTTTGGTACCAAAAATTTTATCAACCACATCCTTCCCCAAAACGATCACCGGAGATCCTTCTTTCACTTCATCAAGTGTAAAGAAACGTCCCAATGCAACCTGGTTTCCGGTGGTCAACAAAAAGTTTTCATCCACTCCGGTAACCAACACATTAGGGTTGGTTTTTTTTGATTCATACTTAATTGTTGAAATGCCGGTAATGTTTTCAGAAACTGAAACCTGTGCAGGATAATTATACCGGTCTTTAAATAATACAGACTCGCGGTATAAAATAGGCGGGCCTGGTTTTTCATCTTCCCCTCCGCCACCTCCCCTCATATCATTCCACTTTCGCTCAATAGAAAATGAGTTGGAGCCCATGCTTGAGAAATTGCTTTTAATCGAACTCTCCAGGCTGTCGATAGCAGTCAAAATACCTACAAGTGCCATGATGCCAAAAGCAATGATGAGACAGGTAAGTACAGTGCGCATCAGGTTGCCGAAAATGGCGCGTAAAGCAAGTCGTATGTTTTCAATTAAGCTCATATCGTTTTACAGGCCGAATCAATTTAATTTTTTTAAAGAATATCCGAAGGACGCTCCAAGCCCGCCACCGGTAGCTGCTATCACAAAGCTAATCACATACAGTAACCAGGATGCAGGCAATGTAAAAAGCAATGCGATGCGGTCTGTCATCAGACTTCCTTCGGTGGAAGTGATCATCATTGCATACACCAGCCATACTAATCCACAGGCAACGAAACCCGATAGAAAAAGCTTGCTTGAAATTTTTCCCCATTAAAAAAGAAAGCACTGCGGCAGCAATCACCATGCTCCACCACGGAAACCAGATTTGTAAAGCCGCACTTGCTAAAGCAATTAAAAGAAATAGAAGCATTTGCTAATTTGAAAGGGTGATAGTTGAAACAATCCTCGAATCTTTTTCCTGCTCATCATGCAGGATCAACAATTCATTTTGCAAACCTTTGCTCCATGGATCAATCATGTTTTCGTAAAATGGTGATCCGGGATTTCCGGATTGTCCGCCCGGATAAATTCCGAATGCTTTGACTTTATTACCCAATTCAATAATCATTCTCCACGATGGGCCGTGATCGTAACCTGTGGCATTCACTATTCCTGAATTGCCCGGCGCGATTACAGGAATTCTGCTCAATGCCGGAATATGAAGCAGGTGATTCACATGCGTATTTTTTACCTGTGCCCACTGCCAGTCCTTTGTATCTGCTCCGTATTTTTTTTGAAGTGAATCAATTGCACTAAGATAAGATTGATTGATTAATTGCTGAAGCGTTTCGATTTCAGGTGTATTTACATTATCAATCCATCGCTTGTTGATATTGTATTTAACAGTTTGCAATGAAATATCCGTACTTGGATATTCCAATCCTTCTTTGCCTAATTCATCATCCCATATCACTGTCTTTAAATTAATCCACCATGCATTAAACACTGTTTGTTCAGTACTGTTGGTGTTTGCCATTAAATCCCAATTCTTCAATAATTGGAACTGTTGCTTTTGCAAATCATTCAATTTCGTTTCATCAACACCTGCTATCATTTCCGTTATCACAAAATCAGCCACCATATTTTTATTATCATACTGAAGAATACGCATTTCTTCCGAAGTAATTCCACTCATGCCGGAAAGTTGTTGGTTGATTCGATGAGCGCGCATTGGTGCATCCATTTGCCAATTGATATAATATGGATAAGTGGAATCGGTTGATAGCTGATTGGCAGAACTTACAAATCCTCTTTCTGGATTTTTAACATGAGGGTCCTGGTCATGAGGCACCCAACCCTGCCAGTCGTTCTCCGGCTTTGATCCATCGAGAAGAAACTTTCCCTGGTTTTTCCATTTCAGCGGAAATTTTCCATTCACCCAGATGGCAATGTTATTGGCAGCATCAGCATAAATAAAATTTTGTGCAGGGCATTCAAAGAAACTCATCGCATGTACATAATCATCATAATTTTTTGCACGATCCAGTAAAAGAAAGGTATTCAATTCAGCAGAATGGTCATGGCCCAGCCAACGCATCGCATATCCTACCGGGAAATTGGTTCGCATTAGTTTTTTATCCCCCATAGTTACAACCGGTCCGTGTTGTGTATAAAAAACTGTATCAACCACATCTTTCTCTCCGCGAACCTTAATCACTTCAATTCTTGCTGTAGTCTGCTTCCATTCGTTATTATAGAAATATTCTTTGTGTGTGTCATCTTTAAACTGCACACTGTACCAATCCAGAATATCAGCATCCACATTTGTCTCGCTCCATGCAATGCTGTCATTAAAACCTATGATAACTGTAGGCACTCCCGGAAGTGAAACTCCGGTAGCATTACAATCCGGACTCACCAACTGCATCTGATACCAGATGGAAGGGAGATTCAATCCAAGGTGCGGATCACCACAAAGTATCGGAGAACCACTCGCTGTTTTGCTTCCACTCACTGCCCAGTTATTACTCCCGTTATCCGGATTGGGTGTATGATCGGGTTTAACAGCAGGCACCTCACTTATCACCTGAAAGGGTGCAGCAGGAATGGGTAATGGCACAAAGTCCCATGTTGTGCCTGCAGGAATTATTGGTTCACTCAGATAGGCATGGCCGTTGAACAATGAATCAATGGCGGTTTGTCCGTATTGTTTCAATATATTACTTGTTGCAAGGTCACTGCTGGCACCTGCCAGATCGTAAGTCATATATTTCAGCAGCAAAGCGCATTTCAGCGTTGTCCATGGTTCAGGTTTATAATCCAATAGCTTGTATTCAACCGGAAGATCTTTTGAGCATAAATTTTTTATATACGCATTTACTCCTTCGGTATAAGCTGATCCTGCCTCCTTCATCATTGGGTCGGCCATCATATTTGATTCGGCATTTTCCGCCGCGTATACCATTCCGAAATTTCGTTGCTGACGGTCGTAAGGCAATGCCTTTGCGCCAATAATTTCTGAGATTCTGCCGGCTGCCGCATGGGTTTGAAATTCCATCTGCCACAAACGATATTTCGCATGTATATAACCTTGGGCAAGGTAGAGATCGTGGTTGTTTCTGGCGAAAATATGCGGCACCATGTTGTTGTCCATCACCACTTTTACCGGAGCTATCAATCCTGTTATTGTTAATTCTGTTTCAGCAATTTTTCCAGATTCATTATTCTGCCAAAACCCGTTGAATGGTGATAACAATTTACCTAACGGTGGAATATCTCCCATTTTGGTGTTCAATACATAGCAATAACAGATACACAGTAATGCGAGAAGGATGGATCTGAACCATTTCATAGTTAAGGGCGAAGCTAATAAGAAACCATGATGATGGAAATATCTTTCTGTAGAAACGCCAAGCATGGCGTCTCCACGGATATTCGATCCGTTAGACGCAAACATTGCGTCTCTACAACATTAAATATATGATTCCGTGTCGAGACGCAAGCATTGCGTCTCTACCATTTCATTTTCCTGCTATCGATTTTTTGATTTTTGCGTGAACCACTTTCCTTTCTTTTTAACTTTGCACCACATTTAATACTTTCTTCTTTCATAAATCTGTTTGAAAATGGCATTTGACCTTGAAATGATCCGGTCGGTTTACGACGCATTACCAGCTAAGATTTCTGCTGCACGCCAACTCCTCAACCGTCCGCTTACTTTGGCGGAGAAAATATTGTATTCACATTTATTCGGAACATTTCCGGTTACTGCTTTGAGCCGGAGCAAAGATTACGTTGATTTTGCCCCTGATCGCGTAGCTATGCAGGATGCCACGGCACAAATGGCTTTGTTGCAGTTTATGACAGCAGGTAAAGACAAAACCGCTGTTCCTTCCACTGTACACTGCGATCATTTGATTCAGGCGAAAGTTGGAGCAGCCGCGGATTTAAAAAGCGCACTTGATACCAATAAAGAAGTGTACGATTTCCTCGCTTCTGTTTCTAACCGGTATGGCATTGGATTCTGGAAGCCGGGTGCAGGAATTATTCACCAGGTAGTTTTAGAGAATTATGCTTTTCCGGGTGGCATGATGATCGGTACAGATTCCCATACGCCAAATGCAGGTGGATTGGGCATGATTGCTATTGGAGTGGGAGGCGCTGATGCTGTGGATGTGATGAGTGGCATGGCCTGGGAATTGAAATTCCCGAAGCTCATTGGTGTGCGCCTAACGGGAAAAATGAACGGTTGGACTTCAGCGAAAGATGTGATTTTGAAAGTGGCGGGAATCCTTACTGTGAAAGGCGGAACAGGTGCCATCCTCGAATATTTTGGTCCAGGTGCGGAGAATATTTCCTGCACAGGTAAAGGCACCATTTGTAATATGGGTGCGGAAATTGGTGCCACCACTTCTGTATTCGGCTACGATGCCAGGATGGAAGCTTATCTGAAAGCAACAGAACGCGGAGCAATTGCTGAACTCGCTAATTCGGTTGCCTCGCATTTAAGACCGGATGCTGAAGTATTAATCAACCCTGAAAAATATTATGATGAAGTGATTGAGATTGACCTTGATACACTTGAACCACACATCAATGGACCTTATACACCGGATCTTGCCTGGCCACTTTCAAAATTTAAAGCTGCTGTTGCTGAGAATGGCTGGCCTGATAAACTGGAAGTCGCACTTATCGGCTCCTGCACCAATTCTTCATATGAAGATATGTCACGTTCGGCTTCTATTGCGCAACAGGCAATTGATAAAAGACTGAAAGCAGTTTCAGAGTTTACGATTACGCCGGGTTCAGAGCAAATCCGTTATACCATTGAACGGGATGGAATGCTTTCAACTTTTGAATCCATAGGCGGAATGGTGCTCGCCAATGCCTGTGGTCCCTGTATCGGTCAATGGTCTCGTCACATCACCGACCCGACTAAAAAGAATTCCATATTGACATCTTATAACAGAAACTTCGCAAAACGCAACGATGGCAATGCAAGCACGCATGCCTTTGTAGCTTCTCCGGAAATTGTTACCGCTTTTGCACTTGCAGGTTCTCTATCTTTCAATCCGCTGACTGATGAGTTGATTAATGAAAAAGGTGAGCGTGTAAGACTTGATGAACCTCAAGGCATTGAACTTCCGGTTAAGGGATTTGCTGTGGAAGATGCAGGCTATCTGGCACCTGCTGCAGATGGAAAAAATGTGGTGATTGCCGTTGATCCGGCTTCAAACAGATTACAATTGCTTGATCCTTTTCCTGCATGGGAAGGTACTGATTTGAAAGGATTGCGCCTGCTGATTAAGGCCAAAGGAAAATGCACCACCGATCATATTTCGATGGCGGGTCCCTGGTTGAAATACCGTGGGCATCTTGATAATATTTCGAATAATATGTTGATTGGGGCCATGAACTTCTTTAATGAAAAGACGGATACGGTTAAGAATGGACTTACGGGAAAATATGATTCAGTTCCCAACGTGCAACGAGCTTACAAAGCTGCTGGAATAGGAACAGTTGTAATAGGTGATGAAAATTATGGCGAAGGGTCATCACGTGAACATGCCGCGATGGAACCACGACATCTGGGTGTTAGAGCCGTGATTGTAAAATCATTTGCCCGTATACATGAAACCAATTTAAAGAAACAAGGCATGTTGGGATTGACCTTTGCTGATAAAGCTGACTATGATAAAATTCAGGAAGATGATGTGATTGATATTCTTGGCCTCACCACTTTTGCACCTGATGTGCCATTAACTGTGCTGTTACACCATGCTGATGGAACTACCGATCAGTTTGCTGTAAACCAGACATTTAATGCTTCGCAAATTGAATGGTTTAAAGCCGGCAGCGCACTCAATCTGATTAAAGCAGCAAGCGAAAAAACAAAAATGAAATAAGATGATGAATCCTGAGCAGGTTTGATATTTCCGGAAATAATTTCAGAAAAGAAAAAAGAGATGCAGCATGTGCATCTCTTTTTTTTGTCTGGACTATCAATCGATATCCACCGTAACTATTGGAGAAATGCTTAACAAGTGTGAAAATCGTGAAGATTGATTTTCTATACGTCGTCCATTAATCACTTAATAAATAATTGAAGATGAAAAAGTATTTATTGTTTTTTGTTTGTCTTGAAATATTGTTTTTTTCCTGCAAAAAAGAAGAGGGTTTGGTGAATGCAAAAATAATTTTTGCAGGCGTTGTTGCTGCGGATGGCTGCGGATGGTTGCTGGAAACCGATAACGGACACTATAGTCCTGAGAATCTGGACAGCCTGTATATGATGAACGGGAAGGAAGTTCTGACTTCATTTGTATTAACCGGTGATACGTTTACCTGTGGTCTTTTTGCAAACCTGCATTATCCTTTTGTCACCATCACAGAAATGAAAACTCATTAAAAGAAATTGCAGTTAAAATCAGTAGGTTTAATATTATTCATTTTTAAAATACGGCTAACCATTTAGCTGCATTTAGAAAGAATTCAACTCATTTTACGTTTTTCAAAAGGATCCGGATGTTGCAAATTGTATAGATTTGTGAAACACTAAAAAGCTGATGCTTAAACCCAGTTTTGTAAAACTGCTGCTTATACTGATGCTTTGTCTTCAGACTTCCATGTTACGTTCTCAGGCTCTTGACATGGGCGTTGATGCAGGAGTTACCGGCTTTTTGGGCGACCTCGGTGGTGCAAATGCAATCGGACGACCATTCTTTTTCGACCTGGAAACGTCGCTTACAAAACCGGCTGCTTCCGTTCATTTCAGATATTATGTGGGCGGACTTTTTTCGATCAAGGGTTCCCTCAGTTATAGCAATGTTGCCGGAAATGATTCGCTCATTCAACCATCAGAAGACTTTTCACCTGAATGGTATAGATGGTATCGCAATCTCAGCTTTCAATCGCAACTTATAGAAGGCGCAATTACAGGAGAATTAAATCTGAAGCATTTTGAACCCGGCTCCATGCGATATAGATTTGCGCCGTATGTTTTAGCGGGAATCGGGATGATATATTTTAATCCTAAAGCATCCTACAATGGCGCATTGGTAGCACTGCAGCCCCTTCATACAGAAGGTCAGGGGTTTGACAGTGTAGATATTAAACCCTACTCACTCATTCAACCTGTTTTCCCGGTAGGCGTTGGCTTGAGATACAACATTTCGAAAAGCTTTGTTTTTGGTTTCGAATTCCGCAACTATTTCACGCTTACCGATTACATAGATGACGTCAGCACTTCCTATGTTTCACAAAATCAGTTCAGCAAGCACTTTTCTGATCAGGAAGTTGCTTCTTTAGCGTATGAGTTATCAATGAGGGCAGATGAAAAGGATCCGGAAGGCTTCTATCAGGATGTAACTGCACCTGGTCAACAACGCGGCGACGCTAATAAAGATCAGTATTTCACGACACAGTTTTCAATTTCATATATCCTCTTCAATAACAGATTTGGTTCTCAAGCCGGAAATAAATCCCATATATTTCCACACAAAGTGCATTCAACAAGTCAGATGTTTAAGCATAAAAAGCATAAGAAAGCCAAGCACCACTAACAAGCACTACGGCTTTTAAATCCTGAAATACTATTACGTACAAGTTACCCTGCAGATGCTCTAACACTTTCATTTTGTTCTTGCACCAGCTTATCTCCTAATGCATTGTGTAATAACATCAATTGTTTTTTTATGACTTGTCTTTAGATATTGCTTCATTTAGAATGCTCGTCATTATCTTACTGTTCCAAATTTTATACATTTGGCAAACACTTTCAATTGAAGATGAAAATTCCTGGTTTTGCCGGACTTATGGTAATTGTAATGCTCTGTCTGCATTCCACTTATACCAATGCGCAGGCGTTGGAAATCGGTATCGATGGCGGCGTCACCGGATTTTTGGGTGACCTTGGAGGTGCAAATTACATCGGAAGACCTTTTGTTTTCGACCTTGAAACTTCGCTGTTAAAGCCTGCTGCATCAATCCACTTCAGGTATTATGTTGGGGGTTTACTTACCATTAAAACTTCATTTACCTATACCGGTATAGCGGGAAATGATTCTCTCATTCAACCCACAGCGCAATTTTCACCGGAATGGTACCGGTGGTACAGAAACCTCAGCTTTCAGTCAACATTGATGGAAGGCGCAGTCACAGCAGAATTAAACTTCAAACATTTTGAGCCTGGATCAAAACGTTACCGGTTTGCCCCATATATTTTGGCCGGCGTTGGAGTGATGCATTTCAATCCTAAAACCATTTACAATGGCAACCTCATTGAATTACAACCGTTGCATACAGAAGGTCAGGGTTTTGATAGTCTTAATGTAAAACCCTATTCACTTATTCAGGCTGTTTTCCCGGTAGGATTTGGTTTTAGGTATAACCTGACACAAAGCGCAATCCTTGGTTTTGAATTTCGCAATTGTTTTACAATGACTGATTATATGGATGATGTGAGCACCTCATATGCTTCCCAGGATCAGTTCAATAATTATTTTTCAGACCCTGCAACTGCTTCATTGGCTTATGAAATTTCAAGAAGGTCGGATGAAAAAGATCCTGAAGAATTTTATGGATATATCACGGCTCCCGGTCAACAACGTGGCGATGCGAATAAGGATCAGTATTTTATGATGCAGTTTTCAATCTCGTATCTTCTTTTCAACAACAGCATGTCTTCATCCGGTTTTAGTGGTAAGCATGGTATTTACGCGCATAGAATAAAGGCAACTCATGAGATGTTTAATCATAGTAGGGGAAAGCAATATTATAAAAGGAAGAGTCACCGGTAACTCTCTTGCCAGATTTCATGTTGAATTGGCCTTACATTTTTTCGGGACTTGATTGGTTACACACCTGTTAAACCCTGTTTTTTCAAGCCTCCGGAAATCATTCACAATAAAAAGCTGGTTTTTAGGATTCTGGATGGCTGCAACAGCAACATTCATTTTGATAGTTCTTCCATGAAAGTGTCCTTAAAAAAAAATTGCTGTGCCTGACCAAGATGATGTATAGAAAAGAAAAAGGTGATTCCTGCTTTCGCAAGAACCACCTTTAAAATTGAAATAAGAGCATTTGCAATTACTAACTAATTAGCACTAACTACTCATGACTCTTAATAATCCATTCCACCCATTCCGCCAGGAGGCATTGCTGGAGCTTTATCTTCCTTAGGTTTATCAACGATTACACACTCCGTTGTAAGCAACATGGAAGCGATTGAAACCGCATTTTCCAATGCAACACGTGTAACCTTGGTAGGATCAATAACACCGGCAGCAAGCATTTTTTCATAGACTTCCGTGCGAGCGTTAAATCCAAAATCACCTTTGCCTTCTTTCACTTTTTGAACCACGATGCTTCCTTCCAATCCTGCGTTAGCGGCAATCTGGCGAAGAGGTTCTTCAAGCGAACGGCGAACAATCTGGATTCCGGTTTCTTCATCTTCATTGGCTGATTTTAACTTATCCAATGATTCGATAGCGCGGATATAGGCCACTCCACCACCCGGAACAATTCCTTCTTCCACAGCAGCGCGTGTAGCATGCAATGCATCGTCAACACGTGCCTTCTTCTCTTTCATTTCCATTTCAGAAGCAGCACCGATATACATTACAGCAACACCACCGCTAAGCTTTGCAAGACGTTCCTGCAATTTTTCTTTGTCATAATCGCTGGTAGTAGTTTCAATCTGCGCTTTGATCTGGTTAACACGTGCAAGTATGTCGGCTTTTTTACCGGCACCATTTACGATTGTCGTATTGTCTTTATCCACTACAATTTTTTCAGCTTTACCAAGATAAGCTACTGTAGCGCTTTCCAGTTTATATCCCTGTTCTTCGCTGATCACGATACCGCCGGTAAGTTTGGCAATGTCTTCCAGCATTTCTTTTCTGCGATCACCAAAGCCCGGAGCTTTCACAGCCGTTACTTTCAAGGTGCCGCGAATCTTATTGACAACGAGTGTTGCAAGAGCTTCGCCTTCGAGGTCTTCCGCTATAATCAATAAGGGCGCACCAGTCTGAGCTACCTTCTCCAAAATCGGAAGCAGGTCTTTCATGGAACTTATTTTCTTATCGTAAATAAGGATATATGGACGCTCTAAATCGGCTTCCATCTTATCAGGATTAGTTACGAAATACGGTGACAGGTAACCACGATCGAATTGCATTCCTTCCACAATCTCAACTGTTGTTTCTGTTCCTTTCGCTTCTTCAACGGTTATTACTCCTTCCTTCTTCACTTTGGCCATTGCTTCAGCAATCAGCTTTCCGATTTCACTGTCGTTATTGGCAGAAATGGTTGCAACCTGCTCAATCTTTTTATTGTCGTTGCCAACATTCTGAGATTGAGATTTCAGGTTATCAATCACTTTGCTTACAGCATTGTCCATACCGCGTTTCAGGTCCATAGGATTGGCACCTGCAGCAACATTCTTCAATCCTGCAGTAATCATTGCCTGAGCAAGCACCGTAGCAGTAGTAGTTCCATCACCTGCAATATCAGCAGTTTTTGAAGCTACTTCTTTCAGCATTTGTGCGCCCATGTTTTCGATGGGATCTTCGAGTTCAATTTCTTTGGCTACCGTAACACCATCTTTGGTGATCAGCGGTGCACCGTACTTCTTTTCAATAACTACATTACGTCCTTTAGGACCAAGGGTAACTTTCACAGCATCAGCCAGCGAGTCAACCCCTTTCTTAAGGCGGTCACGGGCATCCGTGGTATAGGTGATTATTTTTGACATAACTTTTAAAATTATTGGTTATTGGTTAATTATTAATTGTCGAAAACTCAAGTTAACCGATGCTCGTTTTCAATTAACGAATGACGATTAACTCCTAACTTTTTAAACGATAGCGAAGATGTCTGATTCACGCATGATCAGGTATTCATTGCTGTCAATGGTAATTTCTGTTCCGGCATACTTGCCATAAAGAACCGTATCGCCGGCTTTCACCGTCATGGGTTCGTCCTTTTTACCATTTCCGACAGCGATTACTTTCCCCTTCATGGGTTTTTCTTTCGCAGTATCAGGGATGATGATCCCACCTTTTGTTTTTTCTTCGGCATCCGCTGGTTTTACCAACACGCGGTCAGCCAAGGGCCTGAGGCTTACTTTTGACATAGTTATTGATTGATTTTAAGTTTAAAGTGATTTTTTTTGGACGGCGAAGGTACTAACATTTAGTATGCCATGGGAAAATTTTGGCACGAAATGGCAGATGGTGGAAAAATCTGCAAAAATGGAGCAGCTTGTTATGACAGGATTTCCGAAGCCTTATGGCTTAATGAATAGATGCCTGGATGGCTCAATGGCCTTACTACTGCTATCTTAATTTTTCAGGGAAGTAGTTAAAAAAAAATTCCAAAGAAGCTATAAAGAAACTTCTTTGGAATTTTGAAATTGTTTAATATCTCAATTACTATTTAGCTATCACCAATTTGGTAGCATAGCTGAAGCCATCTCCCTTTATATGAAGGAAATAAATGCCATTCAGTAGCGTGTTGGCTGCAATGTTTACCTGATTGAATCCTGACTTGTAATTACTATTTAATTGCTTTATCAGTTTACCCGAAACATCAACCAATTCAATAGTCAGGTTTTCAGCCTGTTTCAGATCGAATGCTACATCGAATTGATCAGTAGCCGGATTAGGATATAATTTCACTCCATTCAATTGATGGTGGGGATCATTTCCAATACCTGTTAATGTTTGATAGCCTTCGATGTCATTTTTGTTTCTTGGTAAAATTTTCCAATTGCTGAAACTGTAATACATGATGCCGTAGATATAGCCAAGATTTTGATTGAGCGACAATGAGTCCAAACCAAAATCAAAACCAATATCATTTGAATAATCATCACAACGCATTCCCAGGTTATCGGTGGTATTTGCATCAACTGACCATTCGCCAAATGTGCTGGGATTATCCGGATTTTGATTCACAACGTAAACAACATCAAAACCAACCAGCGATCCTTCATAAGGCTCGGTCTCATCAAAAACTCCCAAACGAACAGATTCTGTGCTGAGTCCTCCATAGGCATTATAAAGTGTATTGCCTGTTGAAACAACTGTATAAGTAGTGCTGTCGAGATAAGTGACATTAAAATTCTCATAGATTTTCGCTTTAGTCACCTTGATTTTGTCGCCACGCTGAAGCGTACTCAGATTTTGTCCACGCATAAATATTCCATGCCAGGGACCTTCTCCATCCTGGATCGTTACCAGGCCAAGATCAAGAAATCCTGTGGTTGACATGACAATTCCTTCCACATCAATATCACTTAAAGTTTTATTGGCATACACCGGAGTCCCATTTCCGGTGGGATTCCATTGTACATCTTTTATGGAATTGATACCACTGTTATTTACCCAGTAAAATGAACCTGTTGCCAATGAATCAGGATAGTTCGCATGATTGCCGCCATTGTCAAGAGCCTTGATCCAATAGTTGACATAAACACTGTCAGTAGTGATGGCAGGGATCGTACCGCTCCAGATTGAACCACTGCCTGACATTGCCACAGAAGAAAAAGTCGCGTTACCTAATCCAACGGAATAATATAAAGTAGCGCTTGTAACAGAACCATCTACATCAGTAATGTTTGCCGAAACTGTTTGTGTTTCCGAGGTTGATGGAACAGGATTACTCAGGTTCACATTGGTGATGATCGGTGGAGCTGCTGTAATTACACCAATGTCATTAAAATCCCTTGGTGAAACAGCATAATTACAACCACTCGTAGTAGAACAATACTCTACTATCTGGCCCTTGACAAATGAGATGGTTGCATTGGCATATGGAGCAACATCCCACGCTGTTGGCGTATTCGATCCTGATGAAGTACAGAAATTATCACTGGTATCATTTCTCATCCAACCTGACACGTCACGTATTTGTATCTTATTTCCGCTTTGATCCTGAATGCTCCAGAATACTCTTCCTGTACTGCTTCCTGTACCGTAAGAAATATCAACCACCTGCACATTGTTAAACTGTACATACGTTCCTTCCCACTGTTCACCGGTGGTGCGTTGGATAATTTGTCCGCCCGTTCCATCATTTTGGCTGAATTGATTGATGGTAAGTAATGGAGGTGTTGGCACAGCCTGCCCAATTCCGGTAATTGAAGAAGCTACCGGCAGAAGCAGAATCTGACTATTGCCTGGAACAGGAGCGCCTGTTAAGCCGAAGTTGCTAACAATTCCGGTGCACTTCACTTTGTTACCTACCTGAAAATTATCAATGAACTGCACATCATTATTTAATGTGTTTAAACCCGGTGTGTAACCGATAGCAGCGGCATCAATCAACACATGTACCCCATTGAACGCTCCGCCGGCGCCATCCTGCAACCACGTTCCAACACGGCCACCGGTAGTACTCAGTCCATAGTCACATGGATCAAAAGTTACTATTCCTTCCACTTGAACCGTGTCGAGATAGTAAATAGAGGTATCAACTCCTATAGCAAGACTTGGAGCATCAATGTATTGCAGGTCGTGGATGCTGACCAAAGGATATTGCGCAAAAGAGGAGGAAATGCACAATAATGAAAAAGCGCAACTGAGTAAAAAATTCTTCATGGTAGTTTAATTTTTGAAATGGAGGTTTAATGTTTTGTTGAAAAATATTATTGTTGAAATTACGATATTAACGATTCACTATTCACTTTTTACTATTCACAATCACTTTATCACCACAAACTGTCCTTCCTGAATAATGTTGCTGCTTAAATCCTTCACTGAAAACAAATAGATGCCCTGCGAAATGCTTTGCTTGCTTTCTGATAGAATATCCCAGGCATGTTCTCCGCCGGGTAGAATTCTTTGGTCTGTGCTTCCCGCATAGTTTGCATACCATTGAATGTCAGAACCATTATAATCTGCAGCATCATGATTGAGTGTCGCCACTATATCGCCGGCCAAAGTGTAAATCCTGATTTCGCATTGTTGCGGAAGGTTATAAAAATAAATCTTTTTTGTTTCTGAAGACGGGCCATCCCACGACGCAGAGACTTTATACGGATTCGGGTACACTCCTACTTTCGTTGACTGATTTTTCTCTTCAAAATTGTTTACAGCGGTACCTGACCAAACACGAAATGTATTCTCCACAAAAGACGATTCCAGTGAGGTAAGTGCCAGTGCCGGATCGCCCTGATCAAAAGCAGTAATGATAAAAACATATTGCCATCCGTTCAATAAATTATTCAATTCAAACTTGTATTGGTAGGCAGTCGTATCCCCTTCAAAATACATGGGAGATGGTAATCGAATGGCTTCAAATCCATTATTGTAGCCGATAGAATTACCAGGATTATCCCACTGGGCAATCTGATTCTGTGTGCTTATTTGTTGAACATCATCACCTGCATTCGAACGGTAAATCCGGTAGCCTTCAAAATCCATTTCTCTCGAAATCGGATCTATGGAATATTCTGCCCGGTTATCCCAATAAATCTTAACACTATTTGATGCAGGAATTATCTTCACCTTGGGCGTAGCGGGAGGTTCAGGTAATATATACCGGTCAAGTATTCCATTCGCAATCAGATCTTCTCCAGCATCCAGTTTACCGTTTTCGTTTGCATCTTCACCCAGATAAGTTCGTTTTGCCCAATCGAGATGATTAAACAATTCACTCTTTGCATATTCAGTATCCTTATCAGGACCTGAGGTGCCACCGGTTTCAAGTTGTTTTGCACACACCATAGCTATCACATACGTAAAAGACTCTCCGGGTAAAACTTGAACAATCGGTCCGGCGGAAATCAACTGTACGCGGTTGGAAGGATTCTGCAGAAAAGTTACGGTGCCGGGATCGGTAAAGTCAATACTTGTTTTCAACTTATCAAACCGCTGAATATCATCAATGGGCGCTCCATATTGTGATCCATCGAAAGTTTTGAAATTCCAGAAATTGCCATTCACCCGCGGCGCCGGGAATCCGGCAGCAGCCACATTCGCGGCGTTGTTTGGGTGAATGAATTGATCGCGCCATTCAATACCAAGGAATTGACTTGCGCCATAGGAGTTGGTATAACCAGGATCACCATTCACATCAAATGCATAAATGGCGGACAACGAATCAATAAATCCACCACCGCCTTTATTAAAAAAAGCAGAGCCATTATCTGTCGCAACATTCACATTTCTTATCACAAGATCCGTCCATGTGCCCATCCAAACCGAATCCCATGCATTGGTTGAATTATTAGTGATGGTATAATTAAGAATGACAAAGTAATCAGCATAAGAGTAGTTGTAAGCATAACATTCAAGATGTACATCTGCCGCTAAAGGAAAAGTATGATCAGCGATTGGAATGGTGGTGCCGGGAACAATCGTGTTTGCATCTGTGAAATCAATAATCATATCCTGGTGTGAGACAGCATCCACAGAAAAATAATCGCTGTAAGAAAGTGTAGACTTTTGTTGAATGAGGTTGCCGATGGCGGAAGTAAACTCAAATCCGGAAGCACCTGTGGTATAACCGCTTGGTGCATCAATGGCCGCAGTTGAAACTGCAGTTTGTCCGTTTACCAATGCGCCAATCCACAATCCACCTTCAAACAAATGCTCAATGCCGGAATTGATGGGATATTCCATGGAAGGTTCACCCTGGGGGTCATTCACCACATCGGGCCTTCCGATAGTTCCGGCATTGGTGACAGAAAAACCTATGTTACCGACATTGATCGTTTCGCGGTCAAAAGATGCCTGCGCCGTAGCAGACATATTGAAAAGAACCCTCAAAATAATGCAGGTAAGTATCCACTTCATGAGTTGGCGAAGGTAGAAAAATCTATTCGCGGCAGCACTGTTAGAAAATTGTATTTCTATGATAAAAAGAACGGATTCCTTACTGTTGATTTCCGAAATAGCTTTTTGCATCAGGTCCCTTGTTAAAAATCAAATCAATAATGCTTAATCCGGCAACGAAACCATGCTTATGTTGAAAAACCTGATAGTACGGAAGTAATTTTTCAGACGCATTGATTTTGATCGTCTTCTCAGAAAGGGTCTTTATGTGATTGGAGTCAGATACTAATTCAATTTCAACACCAAGGGCTAATATCCTGAAGCATGTTTGCATTAAATGCACATTTAAATCAATCAGGAACTCTGTTTTCCTTTCATAAAAGTGGCGGAACTGATCCTCATAAAACTGGAAGTACGAACTCTTGTTATAAGCTGAGCAGATACTGTTCCAGTGAATTTGTTGCCATCTTTCTTCATAACTGATTTTAACATCCCTGATATTTTTTTTCACCCCCCTGCCTCCTTGTAGTGGCACAGTTAGCAATTGAGTTCCGTTCGCACCCAGAATTTTACACCTGTTCTGATGCGTTGATTTTTTGAAGGGTTGTTGAATGTCAATCGAAACCATGGAACTTGAATGCAGCTCAACAAACCATGCAACGGGAGGCAAATAATTCGCCTCTATCAAAAAAGTAGTGGGTTGCCTGCCGGAATTCATCTTTGCACGTGATAAGAATGTCGAAGAAAGCAAATCTTTAACTGATAAAAATGTATTTTTAGTAACTCAACCATTTAAACCATGAAGCGGATTACTCTTTCATTCATCTCTTGCCTGTTGGTTATATGTGTATTTACGCAGCCTTCAATAGCTCAGCACCTTCGCGCTTCCATGCAAAACAGCGGATTCCTATCGCTGCAGACAGATACTCCTTATGCAGAAACTTATCTTTCCATTCCCGGTAAATCATTGCAGTATAAAAAAAATAACCACGGTAAATATGAAGGTGCTGTAGAAGTTACACTTCTCTACCTGCGCGATAGCAATCAGGTTGCAGCTTATGATAAGTATCTGTTGCGCAGTCCGGAAATTAATGATACCGTGAACATCACTTTCAACATGCTGGATTTGAGAAGGGTAACACTGCCTGACGGTGTATATGACGTGCAAATGGAAGTAAAGGATGCCAACCTGAAAGAAGAATCACTTCATCTTGCTCAGGCGCTGAATCTGAATTTCAGGCGGGATTCAATCGACTTCTCCAACATAGAACTTGTTGACAGCTATTCACCAACTGTTACCCAAAATGTATTTTCGAAAAATGGCTATGACATCAAGCCATATGTATTTAATTATTATCCCACCTCCATCAATAAAATTTCATTTTACAATGAAATTTACAACCTCGACAAGGTGGTGGGTAACGAAGATGTCATAATTACCTATGCCGTAAAACACTCCCAAAAAGACCAGGTAGCGAATGATTTGTTTCGTTTTTCAAAACAGAAAGCAGCGGCCATTAATGTGGTATTCTCTGAATTTGATATTACTGACCTGCCTTCGGGAAACTATGTTGTGCAGTTGCAGGTAAAAAACAAAAAGAACGAATTGCTTGGACAACAAAGCGTTTTTTTCCAGCGCTCCAATAAAAATTCTACTGGCGAATTAACCAACATCGGCTTGCTCGATGTAAGCAAAACATTTGTAATTCATATTGCTCCCGATTCGCTGGTGTATTATATGAAATCACTTTCTCCGACAGCGGAAATGTATGAACGCGATTATATTGCCAGCATCATTCAAAAGAATGACCTCACACTGATGCAGCAGTTTTTTTATAATTTCTGGAAGAAAAGAAACGCAGATGATCCCGAAAAAGAATGGGGCGTCTACCGCAACCTGGTTGCTGTAGTGGAGTACAATTATAAAACTGCCATTTACCACGGTTTTGAAACAGACAGAGGAAGGGTGTTTTTACAATATGGTGCTCCCAATCATATGGAAGGATCGGATAGAGAGCCAGGAGCTTATCCGTACGAGATCTGGCAGTATTATAAGTTGTTGAGCAACCAGTCTAATATTCACTTTGTATTTTGCAATGCTGACCTTGTGTCGAATGATTATAAACTTATTCATTCGGAGGCATTGGGTGAATTGTATGATCCGCGATGGAGATTTAAAGTCTACAATACCTTTAAAGATGGCAACGGCTACAGGGATTTTGACATCGAAGGCTTCCGGGATACCTGGGGTAGTCAGGTGGATTATAATTATAACCGGTAAAAGCGATAGCGTCCTGGTCATTAATGGTTAGTTATTAGCTGCTCGTCATCAGTCATAGGCACCTTTGGCACATCAAATCACCGGCACATCTTTTTAGTCATTAGGTCATTTGCTACAGCTACAACTTTCTTCAACAACCAATACCTTTGCGCCAACTTATTTTGAATGCGTGATAATTGGTCGAGGACCGCGGTAGTGATCTTGTGTTGGAATGGAAGAAAATTCCTGGAGGAATTTATTCCTTCACTACTCCAATTTCAAAGTGCTGATTCAGATATTGTGGTAGCGGACAATGCTTCCACCGATGACTCTGTTTCCTTTCTCCTTAAAAATTATCCATCGGTTAAAATTATACGCCTGGAAAAAAATTATGGCTTTGCAGAAGGATACAACCAGGCCATCCGGAAAATTGATTCGGAATTTATTGTAATGGTGAATCAGGATGTTGCTGTAACTGAAAACTGGTTGCCTCCGCTAATTTCCATAATGGACAGCGATCATCATATTGGAGCTGTGCATCCACGCATTCATGCCCGGCTTCAACCTGAGCATTTTGAATATGCCGGAGCCGCGGGCGGATGGATTGACAAATACGGATACACCTTTTGCCGCGGAAGAGTTTTTGATGCAACTGAAAAAGATCACAATCAGTATGCGCACACCGCTGAAGTATTCTGGGCTTCAGGCGCATGCATGTTGGTGAGGAAAAAAGTATTTGAACAGTTGAACGGTCTCGATGGTGATTTCTTCGCGCACATGGAAGAGATTGATTTTTGCTGGAGGTTGAAGAATGCCGGCTATAAAATAATGTATTGTCCGGACAGTGTTATTTATCATCTTGGAGGCGGCAGTTTGCCACATGGCAATCCGTTTAAAACTTACCTGAACTTCCGCAATAATTTAGTGATGATTGCGAAGAATCTTCCGGAAAAAAGAAAACGAATACTACTTGCAAGAATATTAATGGATCAGCTTGCAGCCATTCGTTTTTTACTTTCGTTTCATTTCAGCGATTTTCTGGCTGTGCAGAAAGCTCACTTATATTTCATAACACACTTGCAGCAGATTAAAAAAAAGAGTACCGCTTCCATCCTGCAATTCTCAAAAATGAAAGGTGTTTACAACGGTTCGATTGTTTGGGATTATTTTGTGAGAAGGAAAAAACTATTCTCTGAAATTGTTCTGGAAACTAACGCAGAATAATTTATTCAACAATACTTTTTATAGCCATTTCATAGCCCTTTAATCCGAATCCCGCAATAACTCCTTTACACTTACCGGCGATCAACGACTTTTGACGAAACTCCTCTCTTGCATATGGATTGGAAATGTGCACTTCGATTACAGGTGAATGAATGGCCGCAATTGCATCAGCGATTGCAACAGAAGTGTGTGTATAGCCACCGGCATTCAGAATGATTCCGTCTGTTGAAAATCCAGCTTCCTGCAATTTATTGATAATCTCGCCCTCGATATTGCTTTGATAGTAAGCCAACGTATGTTCCGGAAATTTCTTCTTTAAGTCAGAAAAATAACTTTCAAATGTCTGACTTCCATAAATTTCAGGTTCACGTGTACCCAGCAAATTCAGATTCGGTCCGTTAATGATCAGCATCTTCATTGTGGAAAAGGTTATAGGTTTGTTTGGTGTGGATGTTGGAATTTTGTAAAGATAACAGGAGAATCAGGAAATAGGAATGACTAATGTCTAATGTCTAAATGACAAATGAGCGTTGAAGTAACTGACAAGTAACTAGTAACAACTAATACTAATGGACTGGCAAAGTACAATAAAAGGCTTCAAAGCATATTTGCAACTGGAACGGTCGTTGTCAGCCAATTCAGTGGCAGCTTATATACATGACGTAGGATTATTGCGTCGTTTCTTTGAGCTGAAACAGTTATCTGTTCCACCTGAAGAAGTAGTACTTGAACAGTTGCATGAATTTATTTTCTTCATCAATGAACTTGGAATGGGTGACCAATCACAGGCACGTATACTTTCCGGTATCAGGGCTTTTTACAAATACATGATGATGGAAGACCTGATAAAAAATGATCCAACGCTATTACTTGAAGGCCCAAAATTAAAACGTAAGCTCCCTGATGTTTTACACCTTGAAGAAATAAATCAACTGCTTGCAGCTATTGATCACAGCAGAGCAGATGGCATCCGCAACAGAGCTATCCTCGAAGCATTGTATGGATGTGGCTTACGCGTAACAGAGTTGGTAGACCTTAAAATTTCCAACCTTTATTTTGATGTCGGCTTTATAAAAGTAATTGGCAAAGGAAATAAAGAACGTTTGATTCCGATTGGAGAAGAAGCCATCAAACACATCAACTTTTACCGTGATGGAGTTCGCAGTCACCTCGCTATTAAACAGGGTTTCGAAGATTTTCTGTTTTTAAACCGCAACGGTAAAAAACTGACACGTGTGTATGTTTTTGTGATGATAAAAGCACTGGCTGAAAAAATCGGTCTGAAAAAATCTATCAGCCCGCATACCTTCAGACATTCTTTTGCCACACACCTTGTTGAAGGTGGTGCTGACCTTCGTGCTGTACAGGAAATGCTTGGTCATGAATCAATCACTACTACAGAAATTTATACGCACCTCGACCGTGATTATCTCAGGGAGACCTTGTTACAATTTCATCCGAGATACAAATAGCTTTTCAGTTATAGGTGGAAGTCAACTATGTAAGCGTTTATAAAAAGCAACCATAATCAGTCGCGCATCAATAAATTTTCCGGCAGCTGCTTTCTTACACAGTGAATATGCCCCGGCAAACCATTACTTTTTATAATACTTCATCGCTTCCGGCAAAAACTTCTTAATGGCATCAATACGAGTTTGATCGCTTGGATGCGTGCTCATGAATTCAGGAACTGCTGATCCTGCTGACAATGCTTTCATTCGTTCCCACAACCCCACGGCTTCGTTAGGATCATAACCGGCGATAGCCATCAATACCAACCCAATCTTGTCTGCCTCAGATTCTTGCATTCTGGAGAAAGGAAGCACTGCTCCGTATTGCGTACCATATCCATAAGCTGCCTGGTAGATTTGTTGCGTCTCTGCAGGTTTCTGGGAGATAAAGGCGCCAAGTCCGATGCCACCTGCCTGTATGGCTAACTGTTCGGTCATTCGCTCATTTCCATGTTGTGCAATGGCATGACCTACTTCATGTCCCATGACTACAGCCAGTCCGGCTTCTGTTTTGGATACAGGAAGCAGACCGGAATAAACTGCAATTTTTCCACCAGGCAAACACCAGGCATTCACTTCTTTACTGTCCAGTAAATGGTATTCCCATGCATAACCCTTCAGCCGGTCCGACTGATTGTTTTGCTTCATCAACTCAACAGCAGCATCAGCTATTTTTTTGCCAACTGCATTCACCATGTTAGCATCGGAAGTTCCGTTGATGACCTTACTTTGCTGCAAAGCTTCCCCATACTGGGTGATGGACATCGAAATCAATTCTGATTCAGGAATTACGTGCACTTGCTTCCTGCCCGTTACCGGCACTTTCTGACAGGAAAAAATCAGTACTGACATCACCAACCATGCGATGTTTAATTTATGTTTCATGATTAATAGTTTAGTTCTTTTCAAAAATAATTTTACTCTCCTCTCCCTTCAGCAGCCGTTGAATATTTTTTCTGTGGGTGTAGATTATTATACATGGAATAAAGACTGAAAATAAAATTATCGGCCATTGTGTGATTTGATTATAAAAAATAATAACAATTGGAAAAACAACAGACGCAATTATAGACCCAAGTGAAACATACCGCGTTGTTAAAAACACCACCAGAAATACTGCAACACAAACCAAAGCGGCTACGGGAAAAACAGAAAGGCCAGCTCCAAATAAAGTCGCCACTCCTTTTCCGCCTTTAAAATTCAGGTAGACAGGAAAAATATGTCCTATCGCGGCAGTAATTCCCAATCCCAATTCGTAATAAATAAAGTTATCAGATTCAAAATGCAGGTTTCCCAGATAATAAGCAAGCGAAACAGCAATCGATCCTTTTACGATATCAAGAAACAAAACGATGATGCCAGCCTGTGTGCCCAATACCCGAAATGTATTGGTAGCCCCTGCGTTCCCACTTCCATACTTTCTTACGTCCTTATGATAAAACAACATTCCCGTCCATACTGAAAAAGGAATGGCTCCTATCAGATAAGCCAGTATAAATGCAACAATTATTTCGTAGTTCAATTATTGATTTTTTGATTTTCAACACTAACCAAATTGGGAGCGGATTTTCTAACCTGAATTGACGCATCACTTATGGAACGTTCTTACTGTTCTCCTGCTAAAAATTTCATCCGGTTTACAAATGTATTTTTTTTGTTCTCTGAGCCCGGATTGTATTGATAACTCTTACCATCTTTTGTCTCACTCCTGCGTTTATCAGGATTAATTTTTACCAACTCTTCATTAAACGATTGCTCGCCGGCTACAATCTGCATATTGCCGGCTGCGTAATAAAAATAATACCAAAAGTCTTCATCCCCGGCAGGTATGTATAGATTCATATAGTCACCGCTGCGTTTGAAACCAAGCTCAATGTAACCTGATACTACGCGGGCCATAGATTTATCGTCGATAAATGCAATGCTGAATGGTTTCACATTGTAGAAAGCCTTGCTCGTTTTATCCCATTTCAATTCTACATTCGAAAGGAATATGGTAAATGGTAAAGCATCACTGCGAACTATATTTCCGGAAGCATTAAAAGCATCATTAAATGCTTTTTCCTTTTTAGGATCTATAAATTCCGGCAACGCCTTCTGAAAAGACTCGGTTCCGTAATCTGCATCGGGCTCATCGTAATTGCCTTGCAGAATTGATTTGGTCATTAGCGCCAGCAGTTCCTTATCAATATCGAAATGAATTCCGAGTGCCACATTAAAAACGGGATTATTTTTATTTACATCTGTAGTAATCTCCCCGGCACTCATTACATCCACCATTCCGAAGTTAAACCCCAGGTTCATTTTGCCTTCTGCTTTCACCTTTCCTGTTGCATCATTATACCGCAGCACATTTCCACGGGTTGCTTCATTCAGAATTTTATCGGGATCTCCGGCGACGAATTCTTTTGCTTTCTCATCATAAAAAACAATGCCGTTGGCCACAAACAAATTTTTATCCCTGGAACTTTTCTTCGCATTAAAAAAGGAAGTATACAGATCTGAGGAATCCGCATCGAATACCATTCCCGCCGTCATCGGCTTATGCGATTCATTTTCAGGGTCTGTATATTTTACATATGCAGAATCCTTATTCATATAATCATCAATGGAAAACCATTCAGCTTTTACTTTTGGATTGCTGATATCCAGCTTTGCAAACCCATCAAACTGCACGCGTTCATCGTTAGATTTGATGTTTACTTTTCCTTTGTAAAACACTTTGGGTATTAAAGTAAAACGCTGAGCTGTATCCACGACTCCTTTTGCATACACATGATAATTTACTTTTGTTGAATCTGTGAATACGCCGATATCATCCATTTTAACTTTCTGACCTTTACCTGTTTTATTCACATATGAATAAATTCCGGAGGCCTTCAGGCTATTCCTCCCGTAAATATTTGCTGATACACTGTCGAACTTATGGTATTCATCCACTGAGTCCATCACAATCTTCGCGCGGTTGAGTGTCCGCATTCTTGCTTCAGCTTCAATCACCACTTTACCGCTATCGGGAAATATATGCGCATCTGCTACAGCGATATAGGGTACCTTATTGATCTTCAGAATATAATTCTGCATGTCGTAGGTGGCCGTTCCTCCGCTAAAAGTCAGCGAGTCCTGGTCAGGTTGAATGGAAGTAAACTCAGCTACCGTGCCGGCAGGCGCAGCAAAAGTCATTTTCTTCTTATCCATTTCCCATTTAAACTCATTGATGGAAGTGCGGTATTGATTGTACGGAAATAATGTAGAAATATCATCAGTGTTCGATTTGAATACACCCATCCGTTTGTCAAAATCTATAGTAGCGCTCACATCGCTTGTTTTCAGCGCGAATTTTTTAGGGTCAAGCGATTTGATGGTAAAATCTGCTGAGTCTGCTTTCATCTTGTTCTTCCCGAAATCAATATCCCGCGCTGAAAGTGTTGCGTCGTTCCAATCCACATTTCCGCTTCCCGAAAGGCCTGACGATTGCAAAACCAATGCGCCGCGAAGTGTAGTTTTTCCATCAAAAATTCTAAAAGGCACGGTATCCATTTTTACCACCATCGAATCGTTGTATGGAATCCAATGAATGAAATCCTTCCTTCCATCAACATTCGGATATTCAATACCATTCAATACAGTTGAGCTGATCGTGAATGAATCCGATTTTGCATTCAGAGAATCCGGATAAAAAATAATATCCCTGGAAGTGCTAATCGAGGCAAGAAATTTTATAGTTCCTTTTCCACGTAACCCTGTATTATCAAGCGATATCTGATTGGTATAACCGCCTTTGCCGCCGTATAAAGCAATATCTGTCTTCTTTGTTTTGAATCCAAGTGAAAGATCCTGTTGAATGCCAATACGATCATTCATGTCAGGAAAGATGCCGCCTGAAACCAATTTGCCATCAAACCCAACGGACAGCGTTTTAAATTTATTGAGTGAATCAAATACAAATGGATTCAGTTGGAAATAAAATTTGTCACGATCGTAAACGCCTCCAAGGGTTCTCGGATGATCATAGTATACGAATGAAGGTGCAGTGGTAGTGAGAATCGGATATTGCTTGTTTCGTGCACGCCCTGACCGGTTATTTTTTGCATCTATCTGAAGGTTACCGGTTACAGCTTCAATAATACTTTTGATAGGGCCCAATGTAGGTTGTCCGTGCTCGTCGGTCTTTCCGGTCGGAATATTGATCAGGACTGAATCAACAGTGGAAAGCTCGATCTTAAAATCATCGTAATCAAAACCAAAACCATCGCCTGACATATCTAACCTTCCGGCAAACATGGTTCCGCTGAAATCCATATCGCGGTTTTGCTTTACGGTTACATTCTTTTCTCTTGGAAAAACCACTACAAAATTTGAATCACTTAAAGCGATATCCCGAACGCCACGTAAATCCATGTCCATGCTGCGCATATCAATTTCAGCATTTACACTATCGGTTTTAGAATCAATTCTGATATTGTCGTAATCAGTTTTATTCTTTTTTGCGTCTACGTAGTGAAATGTTTTATACTTAATAGTTACCAATTCTTTTTGATCATCGTAATCAACAAAACCATCTTCCACTAATTTGTAAAGAATACCTTTTATGGTTTGCGCAGCATATTTAGGTCCTAATTTCTTCGCCAGGTCTTCTGTTGTAAATTCCTTTTGCCCGGTAGTTTCAACAATTGTTCTGAGCTTTTCAATAATATTATAATCCGCGATATTCTGGAATTTCTCCATTTTGCCCAATGAGTAATAATCGAACGATTCCAGCACGACCTCGCTTTCACCTGATTGTGAAATGTTGCGCAGATAAAGCGTTGGTTCATTCATGTCCCAAAAGATCACGTCCGGTGAAATTTCAAGACTGTGGTAATAATCGTAGAAAGCAGATTTTTCGATGCCGTTTTTTCCGCGAAACAAATACAACTCCCGTTTCTCACTATTGTATCTCAGGGTAACACCACCATGAAGAATCGAATCTTTTCCCAGCAATAATTTGACTTCTGCCTGCGAAGCATTGATTTCCTTTTCTTTGTTTATTTCAAAATTCACCGACTTCGCCACCACACCTAATAACTTGTCGTACCTGAATATTTTAATCATGGCCTTTTGATCAGCAGTTCCATTCGCATTCAGCTTTGCGCCCTGAAGTGTAATCCCGCCATAAAGTTTTACATGCGGGGCTATATTGTCGAACAACAAATCTTTACGGTATGATTCAAACCTCGGATAAGTGGTGGTTTCAGGATCAGTAAAAGACAACAGTCTGTCAGAAAACTTGCCGGTTATATTTTTTTTGTCGTATGCCTCATAAAACAAACGGGCAGAGTCGGCACTGTAATCCGATTGACGGCAATCGATGGTATAATTTTTAAAGGTTGCATAAACCTCATCGGCTCCAAAACCCACACGCGTCCAGTCAGCCCTTCCTTTATTTCCCTGCCATTTGCTTTCCATCGGAAAATAACTTCCACCTGTTCCTTCAATACGTAAAGAATCTTTCGAAGTGATTCCAATAATCGTACAATCATCCACTTTCAGCACAGGGTTATCATTCTCCATCACCAGCTCAAATGCATCTGTGTCGAGTTTCCAGGTTCGGCCCTCCGAAATGTACAATGCATGCCTGGAAAAAAGTGCGTAAGAAAAATCAAGGTATTGCTCATACTTTTTAAAACTTCCCTGGCGCTGACCGTTTATCACCGCAATGGTGACTTCTTTCCAGGAATCAAAAAAATCGTCACTCTGACTGCTTTGTCTGAAAGAAACAACCGCATTAAAGAACTTTTGGAAATATGGAGTCACCAGCATTTTTTTCTCCTTCATAATATTGGCCAACTCAATAATATCAGACTGTTGAGATCTTGAAAACTTCGGCCAGGTGTCTTGTAATTCCCTGGCGGTTTGCTGGCAATCGTCACGCTTTGTATCTGTGAGCAATTGTGTTGCTTCCTTCAGGAATACGGTGGGATCATTTGAAAAACTGTTGGATGTTTGCGCAAAAACATTCGTAATCAGCAATAAAAAAAATGATATAAGAAAGACAATCCGCTGCATTGTAGGGGTTACATTTTAGGAAAGCAACGAAATTAGGTAATAATAATTTTCATCGGAATGTACCATGGAACATAGTATCCACACACATGCAACGAGTGCACTAAATAAAATTCAAAGCAAGAGCGATCCAGTCGTCCTGTGTAAGTTGGTCCACCACTTTAAAACCGGCATTATGTGCTTCGGCAATCACTTGCAGTTCATCATTCTTCAAAAATCCACTAATCAGTAATCTACCATGCTTGTTGAGCGTGGCGGCAAACTGACTCATAGTATTTACAATAATTGAACGGTTGATATTTGCCAGAATAAGATCGAATTCCTGGTGCTTAAAGCAGGAAGCATCACCCAATAGCGCCGTTGCAGTAACAACATGGTTCAACTGAAAATTTTCTATTGCATTGCGATACGCCCACTCTTCATGATCAATGGAAAGTATGGTGTTTGCATTCAGCTTTGCGGCAAGAATAGAAAGAATGCCGGTACCACTTCCGAAGTCAAGAACCCTTTTCTGAGAAATATTTTCTTTCAGCATTAACCGCATCATCATTTCTGTAGTAGCGTGATGACCGGTGCCGAAAGACATTTTCGGATCAATAACAAGGTCATATTTAACTTCCGGAAACGAAGGATGAAAAGAAGCACGAACAGCTATTTCTGATCCAATAACGATAGGATTAAAACTCTTTTCCCATAATTCATTCCAGTTCTTATTCTCTACTATTGATTTGGAAAATGAAAAACCGTAGGCTTCCTGATAAGGCGTTATTGCCTGAATAAATGCTGATTCACTAAAACTACTTGTGGAAATATAAGCGTCCATCGCGTTTTCTCTTTCTTCATATCCTTCAAAACCAATGTCGTCAAGCGCCGCGATTATTAGCTCTTGCTGCCAGGATTCTTTTATCTGAAAGGTGAAGGAATAATAATCCACTTAGGAAGTAAGGACTCTGTTTAGAATAACTGTTGCTATCGGATGAACGAAGCTAAACACTCTTAATAATTCCCACGAAGTCAGCCGCAATTAACGACGCACCACCAATAAGTCCTCCATCCACATCAGGTTGTGTCATCAATCCTTTGGCATTGGACGGTTTCATGCTGCCGCCATATTGAATGGTAAGATTGTTTGCAGTTTCCTCATCGTACTGTTTACGGATCAGGCCGCGGATAAAAGCGTGCATTTCCTGCGCCTGCTCGTCACTCGCTACTTTTCCTGTTCCAATGGCCCAGACAGGTTCATAGGCAATCACTACACTTGCAAAATTTTCTTTGGTGAGATGAAAAAGCCCTTCCCTGATTTGTTGTTCAACCAATGTAAAATGCGCATTGGCTTCGCGAATCTCAAGCGGTTCTCCACAGCAATAAATTACCTGCATGCCTTCTCCGATTATTGCCGTTGCTTTCTTTGCAAGCTGTTCGTTTGTTTCCTTGAAATAGAGGCGTCTTTCAGAATGCCCAATGATAACGTAGGTAGCTCCTGTGGCTTTGATCATTGCCGGCGACACTTCGCCGGTAAATGCGCCTGATTTTTCCCAATGGCAATTCTGCGCTGCAACAAACACATTTTTATTTTCCTTAACCAGGGACGCTACACGTTCGAGAGACACAAAAGGTGGACAAAATATAACTACTGTTTCACCAATTGTTTCACCGGAGAGCAAGTGCAGTGTTTCTTCCACCAGTTGAGTGCTTTCTACAGGCGACTTGTTCATCTTCCAGTTTCCGGCAATTATATTTTTTCGCATCGATTCAGTTTTTATTTTTTTATACGGGCAAAAATCAATCAGCATTTTTTGCTGATTAATTCGGATCATCTTTTTGGCAGCTTGTAAATATGTTGCAGTATTTCCACATCTATATCGGTAAGTTGCTGATCTCTTCGCTTCATCACCAATTCAGCCACTTTAAGTGCTTTCTCCAATTTATAATCGGTAATGCCAGCGTGACCTCCCCAACTGAATGATGGTATGAAATTTCTAGGAAATCCGTCTCCAAAAAGATTGGCAAATACCCCTACAACAGTACCGGTATTAAACATAGTGTTGATACCACATTTTGAATGATCACCCATCATCACACCACAAAACTGCAACCCTGTATCTGCAAATTTCTGCTGCGGATAATTCCAGAGCTTAACATTACTGTAATCATTTTTCAGGTTTGAATTATTGGTATCAGCGCCCAGGTTGCACCACTCACCAATAACAGCGTTTCCAAGATAACCGTCGTGTGCCTTGTTAGAATTGCCAAACATTACTACATTATTTATTTCACCGCCCACTTTGCAAAAAGGTCCGATAGTGGTGGGGTAATAGATCTTACTGCCCATCTTAACCACACTTCCCTCACCCAAAGAAAATGGGCCGCGGATCATCGCACCTTCCATCACTTCAGCATTTTTACCGATGTAAATTGGTCCATTGGATGCATTCAAATAAGCATATTCAACATTGGCACCTTCTTCAATAAATATAGCATCACGGTGGCTGATATTATTTGATTCAGAAACAGTAACTGAACGACGTTGCCGTGTAATTAATTTAAAATCATCCCGCAATGCCTCTCCGTTCATCGAAAAGATATCTGTAAGTTTTCGAACGGAACGGATGGAGGAAGCCGGTGAAATTACTCTGCATTGCTGAATAATTGTATTGGAGTTGAGTATGCCATTCTCTATAGAAAAATCAGCTACGCAACAGGCAACGACTATCTCATTTTCAACTATTGCTTCATTCAATTGAAGTGAAACTACCTGCGCTACCAATCGTGGATCAGGCAAAACTGATCCATTGATAAGCCAATTAACTTCCTGCTTCTTCAGTGGATACTTCTTACTGAGATATTCCTGTGTAAGATAGCTTGGCTTCAGGTTCAGTGAGTACTCCCACTTCCCGGTTATGGTGAGTATACCCATCCGGATTTCACACACAGGCCTTGTAAAAGTGAAAGGCAGCAGTTGATCTCTGCATTCATCATCGAAAAGAATGAAATTTTTTTCTTGCATCTGCCGAAATTAAAAAGCCCTACTACTGCAGGGCTTTTATCTTGAAAGCAAATCGGATTAACTCTTCTTCGCGTATTTCTTTTTAAACTTATCGATACGACCGGCAGTGTCAATAAACTTCATCTTACCAGTGTAGTAAGGGTGTGACGTGTTGGAAATTTCAAGCTTAATCAACGGATATTCCTTTCCATCGTCCATGGTTATCACCTCCTTGGTAGATGCAGATGACCTTGAAATGAATGAAGTGTTGTTCGACATGTCTTTGAAAACTACGAATCGGTAATTTTCCGGGTGAATACCTTTTTTCATTGAATGAATGGAGCTTTTTGGGAGCACAAAGATATAGAAAAACTATTGAGATTGCCAAATGGGGCTGAAATGAAGTTGTGAATAGATAAATTGTTGATTTACAGGTGTAAAAACCTATTTTTGAAAAAACACCCACCCATGCTCTGGAGAAAATTCAACGGTGAAAAAATCAATATGCCGATAAAAAAAGCAGTTGAACAAGCAATTCGCTACGAGTCGAATCAAGGTAATAAGCTTAAAGTATGCATCGGTACCGATTCGCAGGTGCGTGGTAAGGTGACTGAATTTGCCACAGTCATTGTGTTTTTACGCGAAAAAAAAGGCGGTTTCATGTTCATCAACAATGAAAAGACCACTCACAAACTTACTATCAAGGAACGTATGCTTGATGAGGTTTCAAGATCGGTTCAAACCGCTTATGGACTTTGTGATTTGCTTGATGCCTATGATGTAGATCTTGAAGTGCATGCAGACATCAATACCAATCCGAACTTTCAATCAAATACTGCATTGAAAGAAGCCATGGGCTATATTCTGGGGATGGGATTCGCTTTTAAGGCGAAGCCGGAAGCATTTGCGAGTTCGAGTTGCGCGAATAAAGTAGTGTGAAAGCCGGAAGTCCTTAGTCGTTAGTTGATAGATTCTTCCTTCTTAAGAATGACAATTGTACTGCTCATTATTCACCACTCACGAATAGCGGTTAGTTAAAAAAGAAGCAGGCGACGGAGAAGTTTCTCTGGTCGCCTGTTTCATTTGGGGTTTTACAACGTTGAACAAAACCCTGGGTGTGTGAAAGCACCCATCTCTTTTATTATGTTTTGAATAAAATTGTTTCGGATGCTGTTATTTTTTTTGATGATTTAAATATACAACATCAGAAAAGCGATGTCAAGTTTTTGAGCATTTATTTTTCAAAATTATTCCAATCATCTATACAGCTTTTTGAGTGGCCGCTGCTGCAATAAATGACAGCACTTCTTCTTTGCCGGCTTTTGTAACAATAGAAGAAATAAAGGTCGGAGGAAGTGTAGACCAAAAAGGCTTGATGGCTTCATGAAACTTACTTACATGCTGACTCACCATTGATTTTCCCACCTTATCAGACTTGGTGAAAATAATAGCAAAGGGAATACGCCACTGCCCAAGTTGATTTACAAAGTCTACATCAGACTGTTGCGGATTAAGGCGCGCATCTACTAAAATAAAAACGCATTGTAAAGTCTTGCGCTGTTGCAAATACCTGCTGATCATATCGCTCCATTGATAACGCATGCTTCGTGAAACCTTTGCATAACCGTAACCGGGAAGATCTACAAAATAAAATTTTTGATTGATAAGAAAAAAATTCAGCGTTTGTGTTTTCCCCGGCGCCCGCGATACTTTCACGAGGTCCTTCCTGTTCACCAGCATATTGATGAGTGACGATTTTCCTACATTGGATCTGCCGATAAAAGCAAACTCCGTCAAAGATGTCTTCGGACAATCTTTTTCTGAAACAAAACTCCCCACAAAAGTTGCCGACTGTAACAACATCATCCAATCAATACTTTTTAAAATGCATTATTTGCAAAGAAACAGAAAGAAAACGTGCAATGTTACTGTTTACTTAACTTTGGTGCCGTTATGAAACAACAAGTGGTACCCTATGAAGAACTGAATCTGTCGAAAAAAGAACAGGTGACCATGATGTTTGACAGAATTGCCTTCCGGTACGATCTGATGAACAGACTGCTTTCATTTGGTATTGATGTGGGCTGGAGAAAACGAATGTTAAAAATTCTAAAACCGGTACAACCAAAAATGATCCTGGATGTAGCAACCGGGACAGCAGATGTTGCTATACAATTGGCGTCCCTTCATCCTGAACACATCACAGGAATTGATATCTCAGTGGAAATGCTCAGTAAAGGGCAAGTGAAGCTGAAGGAGAAAAGCCTGGAATCTCTTATCACCTTGCAACAAGCCGATGCTGAGAATCTTCCCTTCGCAGATAATAAATTTGATGCAATCACCGTTGCATTCGGCGTCAGAAATTTTGAGCACCTTGAAAAGGGATTACAGGAATTGAACAGGGTTTTGAAAAGTAACGGAACATTGATTGTGTTAGAGTTTTCAAAACCAAAACTATTTCCATTCAAGCAATTGTTTCATCTTTATTTCACATACATCTGCCCGATTCTTGGTCAATGGATCACCAATGATAAAATGGCCTATACTTACCTTCACCGGTCAGTGGCCGCATTTCCAGACGGAAAAGATTTTACCCAATTACTGAATAAAAACGGATTCGTATCAACTCAATGCACACCGCTCACTTTCGGAATCAGTTCCATCTATACCGCAAAGAAGCAATAGTTCTGCTGCTGATGGTATTGTTGTGCCGGCATTCATTTGCACAGGTCAATATTTACACTGACGACCAGGTGTATGACAGGAGGTTATTTCATTTTGGTATCTCCCTGGGTTTGAACAGGTCTAATTACAAGATTATCCTGGACTCCAACTACATTCATCAAAATGAAATTCTGGATGTACATGGCACGAGTAATCCTGGCTTTGCTTTAGGTATTCTTTCCGATCTTCACCTTTCAAGATCATTTGAACTACGATTCATCCCTGACCTGGCTTTTGCCGACAGAAGTATTCAATATTCCATGAGTACGACCGATACAATTCCCATTAAAAAAATCGAATCCGTTTACCTGGAGTTTCCTGTGCATCTGAAATACAGGTCGAGACCTTATAAAGATTTCCGGATGTATGTGTTAGGCGGATTCAAATACAGTATGGATATGCAGTCGAATGCTTCTGCACGGCTGGCAGAAAATTTAATAAAAGTATACAGGAATGATATCGCTCTTGAATATGGAATGGGTATGGAGTTTCATCTTCCATTGGTGATTATTTCTCCGGAGGTAAAAATATCCTATGGTCTTTTTAATATCCTGAAGCCGGATGACAACCTGATTTTTTCAAGCGTATTAGAAAAGCTAAGGGCACGTACGATTATGTTTACGCTGCATTTTGAGGGGTAAATTCGTGACTTGAAAGTCGCGGTACATCAACCTCCTATTTCCCCAATCTTATTTTTTTCGTATCCAGAGATTCGCGCACATCGAAAGGAAATGTTTTGTGAAAAATAAATTTTTTCACTGTTATGCTTCCATTCAGGTGAACGGGAATAGTAGCACCGGAAGTGAACAGGCTGATTCCGGCAGGGAGAAATTGAGATAGTTGCACGATAGATGTATTGATCTTCATAGGAACAGTGAATTCAGATTGTGCGCCCGCATGAGACACATCTGCCAATTGCGCGTCAGCCAACTTAACTCCATTCATTTCAAATCCTACACTGAAGTCCTTCAGTTTTGCGCCAACAGTATTTGGATTATAAAGTGAAAGATCAAATGTTAATTGAGGTGCGCTGCCAAGATTTGAAACATTGAAATTATCCAGGGAACGATACTCCAGTGGCTTGAGGGTTGAACACGAAGTGAGCGCAATAATCAGCAGCGAAAGAAGATAATAGTATTTCATCATAGTTTAAAAGGTGAATGAAATTTTCTAACGAAATCTTCTCACCATTTATTCTTCCACATCATAGACTCCAGCGGTTTCAATGTGCGCTTGCTGTATTTGGCGTTGCCTTTTTTGTTATAGGTGTTTTTAACAGTGCCTTCCACCACAAAATAAATTAATTGGCCAATGGGCATTCCCGGATAAATACGCACAGGTTGCTTCACCGAAATCTCCAGTGTCCAGGTGTTACAATAACCGACATCGCCTTTTCCGGCAGTGGCATGAATATCAATACCAAGACGTCCGACACTGGATTTACCTTCAAGAAAAGGTACGTGCGCATGCGTTTCAGTATACTCTTCTGTAACTCCGAGATAAAGCATGTCGGGGTAAAGAATAAATCCATCTTCAGGAAGTGTGATGGTATCGATCTGGTTATGTTTCCGTGCATCCAGAATGCGATCCTTATACGTTGCAATGTACTTACCGAGATGCACATCATAACTGTTAGAACCTAATCCTTCCGGCTTAAAAGGTTCAATCAGGATGGTTCCCTTTTCAATTTCTGCGAGTATCTGACGGTCTGATAAAATCATGTTAGTGAAATGTGGAGTGCGAAAATATCATTTGTAGGTGAATGTTGTGTACGCTAATTCATCTTGCACTCATGTTAACCGTTAAAATCATTTAAACGCAAATCAGATCAGGAAGAAAGGCAATAATTATTTTGTCAGGCGTGCTTCTAAACATTTGCTTTTGTGGGCGCAAAGTTCGCAAAGAAGCGTGGGCTGAAAAGGTGATGAAATTGAAAGGATCTCTCCTTGATCTCCTCTTCCAGAAACCAATTTCATTTAATCAATGAATTCTCCAGGCAATAACTGTTCTGTCGTCGCTCGCGGAAAGCAATACATTTTGTTCCGGCAGCCAAAGCAAACGGTTCACTGATTTGGTATGGCCTCCGCACTTAAGATGATCAAGTGATTTTAGCAATTCAAGTGAATGGCTGTTCCAGATACGAATGGTTTTATCACGAGATGCTGTTGCTATAAATTGGTCATTTGAAATAAGCTGCAGATGATTGATGGTATATAGATGTGCTTTGATTTGTTTTTCCAGTTGCAGATTATTCAAATCGTATTCATAAAGCTGTGCATCACGGGAACCTGCAAGCAATTTATTCAATGCAGGAATGAAGGAGACTGAGAATACTGAATTGGACGGACCTTGCAAGATTGCTTTTACTTTCCATTGAGACAGGTCAACTATATACACTTTATTGTCACTGGAAGCAATGGCCATTTCATTTTTCAATGGATTCAGGTCTATCATACGCAGGCTCAGATTGCTGATGGTCAATATACGTTGTAATGAAAAATCTACAGCGGACCAGACAGTCAATGTTCCATCTTTTGAAGCAACGAGCACTTGATCATTATATAGTTTTATGTCGAATATCGATTGCTGATGATAGGTGATGTAATGAATTTCACTTTTCAGAACCAGGTCAATCACATGAATTCCACCGGCCATGGTTCCAATTACCAGCAGTTTTTTTTCAGGGATATTTAAAAGCGCAAATACCTGGCTATTTACCCTGGCAAGCGCAACAGCATTGGAAGCATCGTTGATGTTCCATTCTACAACCAATCCTTCACTCCCGGCAGAGAGAAAAGAAGAAGCATCACTTCCTTGCGAAAGTGCATAGACTGAACCTTTGTGTAATGTGAACCTGGCAACCTGATCAACTTGCAAGAAAATGGAAATTAGTTGGCAAATATAAGTTCGTGTCCATTAATTACCAGATAACTTTCGAAACACAGATTAGAAACGGTGCATACCAAATCTTAGCAATGCTTATAGTCAATAGCAGTTAGACTATCTTGGTACATAGCAAAAATGAAAACTTTCATAAAATTTATTTTCGCGCTGAGGCGCAAAGTTCGCAAAGAAAAACTGACCAATATCAATTTTGGATTTTTTATTACAACATTTAAACTGTGCGGGTTGAAGCACTCAAGATCCGCTCGTTTCTATGAAGTTGAATTTACTGCATAAGTACTTCATCAATGACTTTCAAAAGTTATATTTACAGTAATGGCGCTGATCTATAAAAGAGAAATTGCAGCAGAAACACTTATTGGACTTTGGCACATTAGGGAAAGTGCTGAGTGGTTCCGGTCGCAATTGATGCTGGATGAAAAGGAAAACGCATTGATAGATTCCATCAAACATCCACAACGGAAATTACATTGGCTGTCGAGCCGGGTGTTACTGAGAAGCATGATGCAAACTGATCAGTTTATCCATCTTGAAAATGATTTAAACGGTAAACCCATCGTGAGAAATTTCCCGGTAGAAATCTCGCTCTCCCACTCTTCCGATCTTTCAGCACTGCTGTTAAGCAAAAAATATAAAGTGGGAATTGACATTGAAAAGATGGATCCCAAAGTGTTACGCATTCAGCATAAGTTTGTGAATGAAGCAGAGATGAAATGGGTTGCTGATGAAAACAGGATCGAACAATTATACGCCATCTGGTGTGCAAAAGAAGCGATGTATAAATTGTATGGGGAAAAGAAACTTGATTTCCGTCAGCATCTTTTGGTAGCACCATTTGAATTTTCCTTTAGTGGAAAAATCCAAGGTCAAATTTCAAAAGCCGACTATCAGTTGGAATTAAATATTCAATATGAGCAGTTCGAAAATTATATGACAGCTTATGTGTTGCAATAAAAGCTATTTGAAATAGGATACTGTGACCGTTCCAAGCGACTTTCCCAATTGCCGGATCCATTCATCCAATTTGATATTCACAATCATATAGTGATTCTCGTCTTCTTCATTGCCTTTCACCGTTTTCAACTGTTGTTGATTCTCGAGTTTCATGTTCATCAGCTTGTGCAGTTTAAAATGGTGCAGTGTGCTGACTACATGTTTTTTAAAATTCTTCTGCGGCGTATTGATAAATATCTCATGCCGTTTCTCCCAGTTTTCACTCAGGTTATAGGGAAATGAAATGATCTCAATGGCCAGATCGCGGAATTTTTTCTCCTCATGATTGATAAAAATGTGATGGTCAACTTTACCTCCTTTCTTCACCA
Source organism: Chitinophagaceae bacterium (assembly GCA_016717285.1). Classification (NCBI taxonomy): domain Bacteria; kingdom Pseudomonadati; phylum Bacteroidota; class Chitinophagia; order Chitinophagales; family Chitinophagaceae; species Chitinophagaceae bacterium. The sequence goes on along the minus strand of JADKFU010000001.1, from coordinate 625,540 downwards.
TCTCTTCCATCTCATGGATCATCAGTTGAAAGTCGTGATTGTATAATGGTGCTTCCTTTAATTCATCGAGCACCACATCCACTACTTTTTGTCCATCATCCAATAATTCTTCGCCATATTCAAGCAACAATCGCAAAATGCCCATTTCCTGGTAGAAATCTTTAGCTTGCTGATCCTGTTGCTGCTGTTGTGAATGATCTTCAGGAGCATTTTGATCGTTGTACAAAGCATCTGCTTCATAACCAGGTGCGCCTGTTTCCTTTTTGAACTGACGGCGTTTCACCTTGTTTACTTCGGTAATCAACACCTGTTCACCAACATCGAGTTGCCTGCTGCACTCTTTAATAAGTACCGATCTTTTTATTGGATCAGGAATCTTTGAAAGTGTTTCAACAATGTCTTTGATAACATCTGCCTTTTTTAATGGATCTGTTCCCGCTTCCGCAAGCAGCAACTCCATTTTAAACTGCAGAAAATGTTTCTTGCTCTTCGCTACAAATTCACGAAAGGCAGAGCTGCCGTTTTTGTGCAGGTAAGAATCAGGATCATCACCATCAGGCAATAAAACCACGCGAACGTTCACATCTTCTTCCGCCATCATTTCCAACCCACGCAATGCCGCCTTTATACCTGCTGCATCGCCATCATAAAGAATGGTGATATTATTAGTAAACCGTTTTATGAGTTTGATTTGCTCCGGAGTAAGTGAAGTTCCTGATGAAGCCACGACATTTTCAATGCCTGCCTGGTGCATGGAAATTACATCTGTGTACCCTTCCGTAAGAAAACATTCATCATCCTTACGAATGGCATTTCGTGCATGGTAAATGCCGTATACCAATTGGCTCTTGTGATAAATCTCCGTTTCAGGTGAGTTGATGTATTTCGGTGCGCGTTCATCTTTCACCATGATACGCCCGGCAAATGCAACCACTTTTCCTGATAAGTTAAGAATTGGAAAAATGACACGGTGGTGAAAAAAGTCAACATTTTTCTCTCCCTTTTCTTTGATCAATCCTGCCTGGCGAAGCAGGTCAGCCTGGTATCCGTTTTTCAATGCTGTTTTTGTGAAAGCCTCTGCATCGGACAAGGAATAGCCCAGCATAAATTTCTTCAGCATTTCATCCGTGAATCCTCTTTCTTTAAAATAAGACAGGCCAATATTTTTTCCTTCTGTTGTCTTTAATAAATTATCATGAAAGTACTGCTGCGCGAATTGGTTGATGATGAACAATGAATCTTTCACCATCTTATCTCCCTGCTCTTTGGCTACATCACCGGTTTCCTCCACTGCAAGATTATATTTCTGCGCCAGGTAACGCAGCGCTTCCGGATAGTTGAACTTTTCATGCTCCATTATAAAACTCACAGAGTCGCCACCTTTACCACAACCAAAGCATTTGTAAATACCTTTCGTTGGTGATACATGAAATGAAGGTGTTTTCTCCGTATGAAATGGACACAATCCGACGAAATTAGTGCCTCTCTTTTTCAGGTTCACGAAATCCCCAACCACATCCTCAATTCGGGCAGCGGCTAAAATATCGTCTTTGCTTCGGGCGGAGATCATGGCTGGATTCTAAGGGGCATCGAAGGTAAGGAAATTAGGGTGACGAAAGGTTGGATGGTTATATGGCTGAATGACTGAATGGTCAAATTGCTAAATTGTTTAATTGTTGTGGTTGCTTTGATTTTTACGTGGAAGGTTGATTGAAGAAATGGTCGAAGGGTTAAATGGTTAAATTGCTAAATCGTTGATGATTCGCAGCAATACCGACAAATAACAATCCCAACATTTAACCATGCAACATTCAAAAATAAACCGATACACTTCCTTTAAACGCAACCGGTGTTCCCGGCGTGAAGTTCAATTCAGAAACAGGTTTGGGTTCATCAAACAATCGTGATTCGGTATCAAACTGTGCCTCATTCCATTCTGTATTTGTGAGGTTTTCAATATTTAATCCTACCCGAAAATGCTCCCAGCGATAACCTACTGCTGCATCAAGCAACAAATATCCTTTCGCGGTTACTGTATTGGATTCATTCGCCGGCCTGTCGCCCATCAGACGGTAACGCAAAGCACCTTCCCATCCACGTGGTTTTATAATCGTTAATCCACCTGTTGATGTAAATTGGGGAGCGAGTGGAATGATATTGTCTTCACGAAGTTTCTCTCCGAAAAAATCTTCCAGCAAAAATCCTTTTGCATAATTCACATCCACATCGGCATACAACCATTTGAGAACCTGGTAGCGCGCGGAGAAATCAATTCCTTTACGACTGCTTGGACCATTGTTTTCCGTAGTTCCTTCATCTCCAATGTAAACAAGTTCATTTTCAAGCTGAATGGTCCATAATGCAACAGAGAATATCAGTGACCCCACGCGAATTTGTGTACCTATTTCGCCGCCGGCAGCCAATGGTAAGCGATGCGTTGCCGGATCCTGCACAACGGAACGTGCATCATTGGAATGATAGCCTATCCCTGAATTCAGGAACAAATGAATATTATCAGCTGGCGAATAGACAAGGTTTAATTTGGGTTGCGCCAGTGTTTGATAATTATATCCTGAAAGATCATCGTGGAATGAATCAATTGGAATCAAGTCATTTACATCGAATGTGAAATAATCAATACGCATTCCTAATTCCGCTTTAAACTGTGACGTAAAATTTATTTCTTCTTTGATCCATCCATTCATGCTGCGTTCAAAAATGATAGCGTTTGCAGTTACGGAAAGCCTTTCACGATCGGGCGAATGCAATAGCATAACGTTGGTTCGATCGGTACGAAATCCAAGTCCAAATGTGGTTTTCACGGAAAGTCCGCCCAGGTTTCCAGGTATGCTATAAGAACCATTGTATCCTCCGATGGTGCGATCATCCGTTTGTTCAATCATGTCGCCGTTGACAGGATCATTCAAGAAGAAAGTAAAATTTGAAAATAATTTGAATCGGTAATTGCAAAAATAAATCTGCGAATGAAAAATATTGTTACCGATTTTCGAATCCAGTTCCATGTTTAGATTATTCCTGGAAGTAGTTCCACCTTCTAATGTATCAATAGCGCCAAAGCGATCTATCAATCCACTTTCTACGGCTCGTGATGGAACTTGTCCTGAAGCATTCCAGGAAGAACCAAATCCATTGAACGAAACGATTGCTGTTGTTTTATTGCTGAGGCGGAAAGTATTTTTATTAAATAAAGTGAAGCGATGAAATTGCTGGCTTGCATCAAAATAAGATGGGTTGTATGTAAAATCTCCTGCTATGTAGGAGTTCACGTTTGCTGATTGAAAAGGCAATTGCATCATCAGCAAAGCGCGGCTGCCGCTGAAACCACGTTGGGTAGGAGCAGATGTGAAATCTGTTGTGAATGAGTTTTCATCCAACTGATCGAGTGTATTAAACCTGACTGTTGCACCGGTGGAGAAATTTCCATTCTGAGTGAAGTATGGACCTTTGGTGATGTCCATATTTTGCACCACTTCAGGAACCAGAAAATGAAGATCAGCATATCCCTGACCGTGACCATGTGAAGGCATGTTGACCGGAATGCCATCAACATAAGTTGCTACATCTGTTCCATGATCACAATCGAAACCACGCACAAAAATCTGTTCTGCTTTTCCACCTCCTGCATGTTGCGCAATAAATAAACCCGGCACCAGCCGCAGCATATCCTGCGCTGAATTTTTAGGACGCAATTGAAAGTCGATGATACTGAATACCTGTGAAGAAGCAGCAGAAACAGGAACATCACCGTTTACAACAAGATCCGGAAGACTAATAATACCTGGAGTAAGCGCGATGTCGAGTACAGTGCTTTTATTTTCAGAGATGCTGATTTTCATTTCCCTGGTTAAATAATCTTCCTTCCTGAAAGTAATGGTATAAAGCTTCACCGGAATATTATCAAATTGATAATAACCATTTGAATCTGTAACGGTACTCAAATGCTCTTCTTCCATTGAAACAATAAGACCTGTGATAGGAAAATTGCTAATGTTATCGGTGATTGTTCCTTGCAATGAGCCGTCATGCGCTTGCGCTGAAGTAAATACGGTGAGAAAAATTATGGTGAAATAAAAGGGTAGAAATTTCATGGTTGAAAGTTGATGGTGAACAGGATAAGTGCTTTCGAGCACCCATTGAATTTGGAAGCAATAGATATCGCCGTAACTACAAGTTGCTATTGGATTTAAATTATCCGAAACCGGGATAGCCTGTGCACGAATTAAAAATTGGCGGTTAAACAGGTTGAAAGAGATAAAGCAGCGCGATGATTTCCATCAGCATTACTATTGCTTACTTTATGAGGTTACAAATATTTGGGAGGTGGCAGGAGAATACCAGGAAAAAATTGTGTGTTCATGTTCTTTTCACCCCTGAAGAAACAAAAACAAATGAAACATATCGTTAAACCAAATACCATGAGCCATAAGATGGCAGGTGTAAATTGCGGGAGTGTAATAGGGAAAGAAGTTGCTGCGTCCATTACGTGAGCCGGTGCAACTTTGAAATTTAAATTGAGTGTGAATGGAGATTCGTTAATATGATGCTCCATAGAGGCATGATCCACGAATTCTGCAATTAACTTTAACGACGGCGAACTAGCAGGAGGATAATCTGTGATGAATATAAATGCATTGAAGGTTACCACCAGGACAAACCCAAAAATCCTTGATACAAGGAAGATTTTGCGCTTTACTTCATCGTATTTTACTTTGGCTTCCATTACCTTGATTCAATGATAACGGCATATACGAAGGTGAATTCGGGATGGATTTATCAAGTCTGAATGAAGAGGATAATTTGATATTTGATCATTAATTTACCAAACGGTTGCATGGCTAAATTGCTAAATGGTTGCGGCGAAGCCGAAGAGAAAGCTGATCAATCATGGCCGTCATTGTAAACATAAGATGACGAACTTGATTGATTCGTCACAATGCCCTCTGTCACCGAACAATTTAGCCATTCAAAAATTTAGCAATTCAACGATCTAACTCTATCGGGCAATCACCCGCAATCTTTCTTCCATCAACCGGATTTTTTCCTGTGCATCTTCGGCTTTTTTCTTCTCCTTGTCAATGATATCTGATGAAGCTTTTGCGACAAAATTCTGATTGTCAAGTTTCTTCATTACAGAAGTTAAAAAGCCACGTTGGTATTCGATGTCCTTTTCGAGCCTGGATTGTTCTTCTCCGGAGTCAAGTCCTTGAGGTGATTCAAGGAAAAATTTATCGGCGCCAATCAGAAAAGAAAATGATTGCTCCACGTCCTTTGCAGTTTCTTCAATCGCGCTAAGCATGGCCAGTCTCGAAATATTTTTTTTCATTCCGTCACCAAGTTCCATTCCCGTAGAAACATACAGTGTCAATTTATCCTTTTGCTTCAGCCCGTTGCGGTTGCGGATGTCACGAATTGTCGTGATGATCTGTTTCACTTTTTCACCATCAGCCATTATGAATGAATCAGGTTCAGGAACTTCAGGGAATTGTGAGATCATTACAAATTCGCTTTCTCCCCTTTCACGAATTTGCTGAAAGACTTCTTCAGTAATAAATGGCATGAAAGGATGAAGCAGTTGCATCAACCGTTCTAAAAATTCGATGGTCTTATTGAAGGAATAATCATCAATCGGCTGACCAAATTCAGGTTTGATCATTTCAAGGTACCACGAACAGAAATCATCCCATATCAACGAATAAATTTCCTTTAATGCCTGAGAAATATCAAACTGTTTGAATAATTTTTCAATCTGGTGTGCGGCACCGTTCAACCTGTTTTCAAACCACTCAGTCGCAAACAAATTAGCGGCACTCTCCGATTGATTTTTTGAAAGATCTTCTGCAACCTCCCACCCTTTCACCAGTCTTAATACGTTCCATATTTTATTGTTGAAATTTCTTCCCTGCTCTACCAGCTTTTCATCATACAAAATATCATTACCTGCAGGAGAAGAAATGAGCACTCCGAATCGCACTGCATCAGCACCATATTGATCAATCAAGCCCAGTAAGTCCGGCGAATTACCCAATGACTTCGACATTTTTCTTCCCTGTTTATCACGAACAATACCGGTAAAGTAAACCTGGTCGAAGGGCTTTTCCTTCATGTATTCAAAGCCACTCATGATCATTCGCGCCACCCAGAAAAAAATGATTTCAGGCGCTGTAACCAATGTTTGCGTTGGATAATAATATTTCATCTCTTCATTTCCGGGATTGCTCAATCCTTTGAACACTTCAAAAGGCCAGAGCCAACTGGAAAACCAGGTGTCGAGAACATCTTCGTCCTGTTTGAGATCGTGAATGGTGAGTGGTGAATGGTCAATTGTGAGAAGGGAATTGGTTGCTTTGGTTGTTGATTCCTGGTTCAAAATGTTTAATGCTTCTGCTACAGTTTCAGCTACCGCGAATCTTCCATCAGGTGCATACCAAACCGGAATTCTATGTCCCCACCAAAGTTGACGGCTGATGCACCAGTCGCGGATGCTTTCCATCCATAAACGATAGGTGTTTTTGAATTTTGAAGGATAGAATTTAATTTCTTCCTGCATCACCGCTTCCAAAGCAGGCTTTGCCATTTCCTTCATGTTACACCACCATTGCATAGAAATGCGTGGCTCCACCACGACATCTGTTCGCTCGGAAAATCCAATCTGGTTGGTGTACTCTTCTACTTTTACTAAATGTCCTTGCGCCTCTAAGTCCTTCACAATATTTTTTCTACACTCGAATCGATCCTGACCAATGTAAAGCTGTGCAGCTTTACTCATCGTTCCATCTTCGTTGAGGGTATCAATTACTTCCAAATGATGTTTCAGACCAAGGTTGTAATCATTCATGTCGTGCGCCGGTGTCACCTTTAATGCACCGGTTCCAAATTCGCGCTCCACATATTCATCTGCGATGATGGGAATACGTCGATTGATGAGCGGAACCAAAGCAAAACGACCTATGAGATTTTTGTACCGGTCATCCTCAGGATGCACACAAATTGCAGTGTCACCTAAAATAGTTTCGGGACGAACTGTGGCAATCGTGATCCATTCATCGCCATCACCTTCCAATTTATATCGGAGAAAATAAAGTTTTGACTTCACTTCTCTCTTAATCACTTCTTCATCGCTCAATGATGTTTTGGCTTTCGGATCCCAGTTGATCATTTTGTTACCACGATAAATGTGGCCTTTTTTATAGAGATCAATGAACACTTGAATTACCGCACGATAATAATCATCGTCCATCGTGAAAGTGGTCCGGTTCCAGTCGCAACTGCAACCCAGTTTGCGGATTTGTTTCAGGATGATGCCACCATATTTATCGCGCCATTCCCAGGCATATTTCAGAAACTCATCGCGCGAAAGTTCACGCTTCTCAATACCTTTTTCACGCAGCATCGCTACCACTTTTGCTTCTGTGGAAATAGAAGCATGATCTGTTCCCGGAACCCAGCATGCATTTTTTCCCTGCATGCGTGCGCGACGAATGCAGATATCCTGGATGGTATTGTTGAGTGCATGACCCATGTGCAATACACCTGTGACGTTGGGTGGAGGAATTACAATAGTATAAGGTTCCCTTTCGTCGGGTTTTGATTCGAACAGGCGTTGATCCATCCATCGCTGATACCAGCGATCGTCTAATCCGGTTGGGTCAAATGTTTTGGGCAATTCCATCTTCACAAAATTTGTGTCGCAAAAATAAACGGTATTTGGTGGAATTGCAGGATTAGTATGGGATGCCTGACTAATTTAATGCACGTACTTTAAAGTAAGTGCATAGTCTGAAACTAAGTCATAGTGTTTTTGCTGTTAATACTTGAGGATTGCTGCTCCCGCCGCAAAAAGCAGTGGGTTATAAAGTGCGTGGGCTTTACAAACATAGGATGACGGCCTTGAATGATCGGTCATCCTACGTTCCGGCTTTGCCGCTACCATTTAGCCATTTAACAATTTAACCACCTAATTCTTCAACGTCTCATCCAACCACCTGAAGAATTCCCTTTGCCACAGCAAGCTGTTTTGTGGTTTCAGTATCCAATGTCCTTCATCAGGAAAAACAAGCAACCGGCTTTTTATGCCTTTGAGTTGTGCATATTGGTAAGCTGCCAATCCTTGCGTGTAAGGAATGCGGTAATCGCGTTCTCCTTCAATCACCATAATCGGTGTTCGCCACCTGTCAATAAAATTGACAGGATTAGAAAGCATATAACTTTTCGGTTGGGGCTTCAACCAGAATGGTCCGCCGACATCCCAGTTTGCAAACCAGATTTCTTCTGTAGTTGCGTACCAACTGTTAAGATCAAATACACCGCAATGAGAAATCATCGATTTGAAACGCCCATTGCTCGCACCTTCCAGCATATACACTGAATATCCTCCATAGCTCGCACCAACCGCGCCTAATCTTGATTTATCAACGAAGCTCCAGGTGGCCGCAGAGTCGATAGCAGTGAGATAATCCTTAATGGCTTGTCCGCCCCAATCCTGGCTGATGTCTTCATTCCATTTTGTTCCGAAGCCAGGCAAACCACGTCGATTGGGTGCCACCACGATGTAACCATTTGCAGCCATCAACTGAAAATTCCATCGAAAAGAATAAAATTGGGAAACAGCAGATTGTGGTCCGCCCTGGCAATAAAGCAATGTCGGATACTTTTTAGTTGCATCGAAATCAGGTGGATAGATCACCCATGTCAGCATTTTTTGTCCGTCAGTTGTTTTCATCCACACTTTATCTACCCGGCTTAAGCTGATGCCTTCATAAGCAACTTTATTCACGGATGTAAGCACAGTTACTTCACCGGTTTTTAAATTCACGCGCACCAATTCATTTGCATGATTCATATCGCTCTTCGACGCAATGATCCAATCGCCAGACTGACCTACGATTGCATTCAAATCGAATGGTCCGTTGGTAACCTGCCGGATATTTGTTGCTGTATTTTTTTCAATGTCCTTTTGCAGGGAAATTTCAAACAGTTGCTCTGTTCCTTCTTTCACCGCAAGGAAATAAATTTTCGAACCGTCATTACTCCATCGAAAAGATTCAACTGTTTCGTCCCAGTCTTTAGTGAGGTTGTATTTTTTACTGGTTGCAATATTTAAAACAACCAGGTCATTTTTATCCGCTTCATATCCATCGCGCGCCATGCTTGTGAAAGCAAGCATGTTGGACTTGGGAGCCATCTGAGGTTGTGTATCATATCCCTTTCCATCCACTGTAATATTCACGGTAGTGCCGTTGGCAATGGAATAATACCAGATATCTGAGTTGGTGCTGACAGCCGCTTCTTTTCCACTTTTCTTTTTACAAACATAGAAAATGCCGGTTGCTGCAGCATCGAAGGTAAAATCTTCAGCACCGCCAAAAGGAGTTTGCGGACTGTCGTATGCTTCACCCTGCATAATATCTTTCGGATTCGTGATGCCAACAGCAGTGTAAGCTGCATAAAAAACGTGGTTGTAAGCGCCATCATCCCAACCATCCCAATGGCGGTACATGAGATCGTCAGCGCCATGCGCATTGGCTTTTTGCAAATCAGGATAGCGTTCGGTAACTGTATTTTGAATTTTTACTTCCTGTGAAAACAAAACATATTTTCCATCCGTTGAAAATTTTACATTGTCAATTCCTCCTTCAATAGTGGTTACTTGTTTTGCATCTGTTCCATCCCAATTTCCTTCCCACCATTGTCCATTGGAGAGGTAACCCATTTTTCCTGAAGGTGTTACCTGCACATTGTATTCTGTTCCGGCTGTTGTTGTAATCTGCTTTGCTCCGCCACCATTTACAGGAATAGAATAAAGATTTCGTTCACCTTTGTTCGCTTCCATGTCATAATTGGTAACACCATAAATCACATTCTTGCCATCAGGAGAAATATTCTCACCGGCCACTCTTCCGAGCTTCCACAAGAGATCAGGAGTCATTACATTTTGTGAGTGCGCAATGTTGTGGAAGGTAATTAAGAGGGAAAATGCGATGAAAAATCTGGTTGGCATGTGTTCGAAGATTAAGTTAAATTTTGTGGTTTTCAAGAAATGACTGAAGACTAAAGTCTAAAGACTAAAGACCAAGGACTCACTACTTTCCATCGGCTATAAACAATCAACCTAATAAAGCCTTCTTTGCTGTCTGTAACAATTCCGTCACCTCAGCTTTTGTAGGCGCTTCACCATAAACCCGCAGCAAAGGTTCTGTGCCTGATGCGCGTATCATGATCCATTCGTTATCACTGAAATGATATTTGAAACCGTCAATATCTTCGACGCGTTGCACCGTATATTTTCCAAAAGAAGTGTATTTATTTTCTTTGCAATTCTGGACGATCTGTTGTTTCAAAGCTTCATCAAGGTGCAGATCAAGACGGTCAAAGCTGAAAGACCCAACCACATCATACACTTCCTGGATAATCTGTTTCATCGTCTTGCCGGTTTTCGCCATAAACTCCAGTAAGATCAATCCATCCCAAATACCATCGCGCTCCGGAATATGTCCTTTCACTGCAATGCCACCGGATTCTTCTCCACCTACCAGCACATCTTCTTTCACCATTTTCTCGCTGATGTATTTGAAACCGATCTGGGTGACTTCAATAGGTAATCCATATTTCAGGCACATCTTCTTTACTTTATCAGAGACTGAGAATGCCACCACCACTTTGCCATTCATATTTTTATACTTGTGCAAATAGTGAATAAGCAGCAAGATGATGTGGTGTGCATCTACAAAATTTCCATCTTCATCGTACATCCCAATCCGGTCTGCATCACCATCAGTCGCCCATCCGCAGACATTTTGAGGAGAATTTTTAATGAGCGATGCAAGCTCTTGTAAATTGCGATCGAGCGGTTCAGGTGCCTGACCTTTGAAAGAAGGATTGTAATCGCAATGCAACAGGATCGGACTTTTCAAAACCTGCGGAATCACGTTTTGTCCTGCGCCATACATGGCATCATACGCAACTATTACATTGCTGTTGTTGATTCCATCCAGGTCAAAATTTTTACGCACTAAATCGACGTACAAAGTTTCAAGGTCAACGTATTCCAGTAATCCACCCGATTCATACGCTGTTAACGAAACAGTGGCCACTTCGATGGTATCAGGAATCATACGCTCTACTTCCGCAATAATAGCTGGTGAACTTGGTCCGCCTGCTTCACTCTTCAATTTAAATCCATTGTAAGAAGGGGGATTGTGGCTGGCGGTAATTACCACTCCCATGCCTGCTCCGAAATGTTTTGTACCCATAGAAACCATTGGCGTAGAAACAAACCCTTCGGCCAGAAATACTTTAACACCATTGGCGCACATCACTTTTGCTGTTGTTTCGGCAAACAACTGTCCGCCAAACCGGCAATCATAGCCGATAAGCACTTTGGGCTCCGGATAATTTTTTTTGATCCACAAAGCGGTTGCGTAAGCAACCCTGGTAACATTGTCAACCGTATAATCCTGTGCAATGATGGCGCGCCATCCGTCTGTTCCAAATTTTATGGGAGTCATGATAGAGTTGTATTGTGATTGAAGTACGGGTGAAGGTGACAAATATAAATACTACTTCGGTAAGATACATTATCATCGATCATGAACTTTATCGCAATGGAGCAAAAGTCCGCAAAGAATAGGTAGTTGGTTTTAAGAATTTTGAACATTGCTTCCTCTTTTAGTTATCGTTCCAATTGCTTTAATAGTTATTCGGATAATTTGTCGCATCCAAATTTCAGGTGCAAGCAATTCCATCGTGTTCCGATTATCTTTGCAAACAAATCAAGTCGAATAATATATTTCAGATGAACGAAGCAGATACTTTCCGTCATAAAGGCATGCGCAAAAAATTAGTGGAGGTTGTGAGAGCCAAAGGCATTCATGATGTGGAGGTTTTGCGTGCCATGGAAACGGTGCCACGTCATTTGTTTGCTTTTGAAAGCGCCTTTATAGAACGTGCTTATGAAGACACCGCTTTCCCGATAGGTGAAGGCCAAACTATTTCGCAACCTTACACAGTTGCTTATCAAACTCAATTGCTCGAACTGAAAAAGAGCGACAAATTATTGGAAGTAGGAACAGGTTCAGGTTACCAGGCCTGCATTCTCGCTGAAATGAAAGCGCGTATATTTACGATTGAGCGGATGAAAAAATTGTATGAAAAAACAAAAGCACTGCTACCAACACTTGGCTATTCGCAGGTAAAATGTTTCTATGGCGACGGTTATGAAGGACTTACTTCGTTTGCACCGTTTGATAAAATACTGGTGACTGCAGCAGCACCTTTTCTCCCTGAAAAATTATTGACACAATTAAAAACAGGTGGCATACTTGTGATTCCGGTTGGAAGCGGCGAAATGCAACTTATGAAACGATACACTAAAATTTCTGAAGCAGAAATTAAAGAAGAGGTGTTTGATACGTTTAAGTTTGTACCATTGCTGCCGGGAAAGAAGAGCTGATGAGATGGAAGGGTTTGAACGGTTTAGAAATTTCAGGAACAAATGTTAATTAAATGTTTGAATTGGTAACGCTTAAAAAATCTTAGTGATATGAAATTAAATTTTTCGAATACTTCTATCGGAAGGTTAAGGCTTGCAGGAATTACGGAAGGCATTTCTTTTTTAGTGCTGTTATTTATAGCAATGCCATTAAAATACATGGCAGATATTCCTGAAGCTGTGAAATATACCGGCTGGGTGCACGGACTGTTATTCATTTTCTATCTGTTTGCTCTGACGGTTGTGAAGATTACACAATCATGGTCGCTGAAAAAAACGGCCATCTCCTTTCTTGCTTCCTTAATTCCATTCGGCACATTTGTGATGGATCGTGAATGGAAGAAAGAAGAACAGGTGGTTTTAGCTTTGGCAAAGAAGAGCTAAATAGATTGAAAGGTCTATCAGGCTTCTATTACTTAAATGCATTCAACCCTGTAACATCCATTCCCGTAATCAACAGATGAATATCATGTGTTCCTTCATAAGTTACAACTGATTCAAGATTCATCATGTGTCGCATGATCGGATATTCGCCGGTAATGCCCATGCCGCCGTGTATCTGTCTTGCTTCCCGCGCAATGTTTAATGCGATTTCCACAGAATTTCTTTTCGCCATGGAAATTTGTCCGGGTGTTGCACGGTTTTCATTCATCAATACGCCCAATCGCCAAACCAATAGTTGTGCTTTGGTGATTTCTGTAATCATCTCAGCAAGTTTCTTTTGCGTGAGCTGAAACCCTCCTATCGGCCTGCCGAACTGAATGCGTTCCTGTGAATAACGCAACGCAGAATCATAACAATCCATCGCAGCACCTAATGCGCCCCATGCAATTCCGTAACGTGCTTTGCTCAAGCAACCCAATGGACCTTTCAGTCCTTTTACATTCGGAAGAATATTTTCCTTTGGAACCTGAACGTTATCGAAAACCAATTCTCCCGTAGCGGATGCCCGCAACGACCATTTACCATGTGTTTCAGGCGTGGTGAATCCTTTCATGCCGCGCTCTACAATCAATCCACGGATGACGCCTGCTTCGTCTTTTGCCCACACTACCGCAATATCTGCAAAAGGTGAATTGGAGATCCACATTTTTGCGCCATTTAAAATCACATGGTCGCCGGCATCTTTAATATTGGTGATCATGTCGGAAGGGTTGGAACCATAATCAGGCTCCGTCAATCCGAAACAACCCATCCATTCTCCGCTTGCCAGCTTCGGTAAATATTTTTTACGTTGCTCTTCACTTCCATACGCATAAATCGGATACATCACCAAAGAACCCTGTACAGAAGCCGTTGAACGAACACCTGAATCACCACGCTCAATTTCCTGCATCATCAGTCCATAAGAAATATGATCCAGGCCACCTCCGCCATATTCAACCGGAATGGTTGGACCAAAACAACCTTGCTCTGCCAACCCTTTGATCAACTGTTTGGGAAACTCAGCACGTTGTGCATAGTCCTCAATAATGGGAGAAACTTCCTTTTTTACCCATGCACGAACTGTATCTCGAATCAGTTTCTGCTCATCGGTTAATAATTCATCTACCTGGTAATAATCCGGTTGCTGGTAACGATCTATGGGCATAGGTTGCTTTTTTGTGGTGCAAATGTAGGGATTGAAGTTGGGGAAATAAAGAAGGAAAGGTTTAATGGGTTCAGGGGTTGAAAGATTTAGATGGTTCAGGTAGTGAAGGGCTTGAAGAGTTTGAAGGGTTTATAATGTTTAGAGGGTTTAGAGCGGTGTGGCACAATTCAGGCAGGTTCATCAGTTGATGGTGTTAAATAGCCATAATGCTTCATAGCAAAATCCCAACGCTTCAAGATCCTGTCAAGTTGCATCTTGTCAAATTCATGTTTATTTTTTTCAAACCGCTTTTGTGTATCCAGATAAGTAATGAAGTGAGGAAGCGCCATTTCAAAACCATTCAATTGCAAGGTTGAATAAATCAGCTTCAGATGTTCGACAGGGCTTTTCAGAAATTCTTCATATCGTATTTCAATAAGGTGGTGTGCTGGTATCAATGATTTTTGCAATTCATAATCTTTAATCAGTTTTTCATACAATTCAAAAATCATTTCTTCCATTTCTTCGTTTGTAAATTCCTGCAGTTGCAATGTTTCCATTACTGCGGAAAAAAAATTTAGGGTGGATTGAAAAACCATCAAGGGATTCCGGTAGATGTAAATGAATTTTGCGTTCGGAAACATTTCAAGAACCTGTTTAATGCTGCCTGTGTTCGCTGGATTCTTGGAAATAAATCCATCCCGTTTGTGTTCGATTAATGATTGCGCGATCAGCTTTTTGTATTGCCTGTTGCAGATTTGTTTCTTCTTTTCAGACATACCATTTCGCGAAACATATTCATCATAAAATATTTTCCATTGATGCGGGAAATACCAGTAATTGTAAAAGGAATAGGAATTTATGTTGCACAAAGCAAAACCTTCTTCCTGTGGGAAGTCAGGCGACAACAGCACATTATCCGAAGGTCGCTTTTCCGGCATCAGCCATTTCATTAACGATCTGAATAACCATCTGCTTGCAAAAAACTGGTTTACAAATACGCTTTGATAGGTTGTGACAAATGCAAATTGTTCGTCTTTGCAAAGTACGTTGTGCAGCAGCGTTGTTCCGCTGCGCCAGTGTCCTAAAATAAAAACAGGTGACTCCGGCATTGGAGTACGCGACAATTTGCGGGAATATAAAAGTTGCTCTATCCATCTAAATGGTTCCGACAATAAGCTCACCGCTCCTGCCAATAAGCCCCTTCCCAGGTATTTTTTGTCGACTGGATATTTTACAACCAGCTTAAAAAATATTCCGAATGATGCAGCCGCAATGGTACTGAATGCAACACGAAATTTCCTTTTGGCCATGATTCAAACTCTTACCTGTAATAGGATTAAAAAAATAGCGGAACTGAACAATTCTGAAACATCTCTTTCAATGTGGGTGTAAAATAGTGAAGTGCAAATAAGACAATGCATGACTTTTGAAAAATCCCGAAATAAATAGGGACGGACTTATTGCTGACCTGCTCATGACCACATTCATTCTCAATTATTGTTGTCATTCGTTTCTTTTTTAACAAACTGTTTCAATTGATTCTGCATGCCGTTAATATTTGCTGATATTTGACACTTCAACACATCTAATTATTTTTGAGAATGGCAGTGATTGCATTCGAAGGCATGAAGTTTCATGCGCACGTTGGTTATTATGAAGCAGAACAATTGCTTGGTAATGAAATAGAAGTTTCCATCAAAATGGCGGTCAACTTTACCGGGGGTTCAACCGGTGATGAATTAACCCGGACTGTTGACTACGAGGAAGTATATGAAACAGTTCGCAAAGTAATGCTCGAACCCATGCATCTGCTGGAAACTGCAGTTCAAAAAATTATCAGCGGTATATCAAATATCTATCCTTCGGTTTACAGTTTGAAGGTGAGAGTAGCCAAGCTGAATCCACCATTGCATGGCCGCGTTAAAAAAGTTTGGGTAGAAGACAATTGGGTAAGAAATATTCATAAATAGATATTGAAGGTCGCTTTATTCCATTTATTTTTGCGCTCTTTACGCTACTATGAAATTCAGCCAAATTACCTACGTGCGTCCTGATCTCGAAAATATCGGGACAAAGTTTAACACTTTACTTGAGCAGCTTAAAGAGTCAAAAGAACGCGACGTTCAGATTTCCATTATTGATCAGATTTATAAGTTACGTGCTCATTTTGAAACCATGAGCAACGTTGCCAGCATCAGGCATACTATTGATACGAGTGATGTTTTTTTTGAAGCAGAACAGGAATACTTCGACAACTCTTACCCTAACTATCTTGATCTTGTTTCCGAATTTTATAAAGTGTTGCTGTCTTCTTCCTGCAGACCTGAACTGGAAAAGCATTATGGACAACAGTTGTTTGATATTGCAAAAGTTACCCTTCAGACATTTTCTCCATCAATTATTGCAGACCTTCAGCGGGAGAATGAACTGACTACAGAATATACCAAACTGATTGCTACGGCACAGATTGAGTTTGATGGAAAAAAGCTGAACCTCAGCGGCATGGTTCCCTATAAACTTTCAACAGATCGTAACATCCGCCAAGCCGCTCATGAAAAGACTGATGAATTCTTTAAAGCAAATGCCGCAGCGCTCGACCGGATTTATGATGACCTGGTAAAAGTTCGTCATGACATAGCTTTAAAACTTGGCTTCGAAAATTTTGTGCAGGTCGGCTACCTCAGAATGTGCCGTACAGATTATGATGCTGCGATGGTAAAAGATTTTCGGAAAATGGTGGAAGTGAAAATTGTACCGCTCGTTTCTGAACTTAAAGAACGTCAACGCAAACGGCTCGGGCTTGATCAGCTAATTTACTTTGATGAACCGCTGGACTTTACCTCAGGAAATGCAACGCCGCATGGATCACCTGACTGGATTGTAGAGCATGCAAGACAGATGTATAATGAACTTTCACCGGAAACAGGAGAGTTTTTCAGTTATATGATTGACAACGAATTGATGGATCTTGTAAATAAGCCCAACAAGGCAAGCGGTGGATACTGCACCTTTCTCAGTGAAACAAGAAGCCCGTTTATTTTTTCAAATTTCAATGGTACTTCCGGTGACATTGATGTGCTGACCCATGAGGCCGGACATGCTTTTCAAACCTATTGCAGCAGGCATCTTGGAATGGAAGAATATTATTTTCCGACGAGCGAAGCAGCCGAAATACATTCTATGAGCATGGAATTTTTAACCTGGCCATGGATGCATTTATTTTTTAACGGTCAGACAGACAAATACAAGTTTGCACACCTGAGTCACTCACTTATTTTTCTTCCTTATGGTGTAGCGGTGGATGAATTCCAACATCACATGTATGAACATCCTGAACTCACGCCTGCAGAAAGAAACATTTACTGGCGCTCATTGGAAAAGAAATACCTGCCACACCGTTTGTATGAAAACAATGACTTCTTAGAGTCAGGAGGTTTCTGGCAACGTCAGGCTCATATTTACAAACACCCTTTTTATTACATTGATTATACACTGGCGCAATTATGTGCTTTTCAGTTTTGGGTAAAATCAAATGAGAACCCAAAAGCCGCTATCGAAGATTATATCAGATTATGCAGGGAAGGCGGCAGCAAATCATTTTTGAAACTCGTAGCAGTAGCGGGATTAAAATCTCCTTTTGATACGAAATCATCTTCCCAAACAATTACTGCTATTGAAAATTGGCTTAAGACTGTTGATGACAACGCGTTGAATTAATTAATAATATAAGTTCAAATTATTATTTATATTTATGCGTAAGCTTGATTTCTCCGTTCAGGTTTGGTTATAAACCGTTTAACTTTCCAATTCACCGTTTGAGTATTGTTGTTTGTGGGTTGTCGCAAGTACCACCGATTTTTGGTTGTAATCAATTCATCTTTTAACTAACCCAAAAATGAAAAACAAATTACTTTCCATTATGATTGCCTGTGTAGTTGCCACCGGAATCATAAGCGCCACGTTTATTACCGCAACAAGCTATCCCGACGGCGCTCCGTCAACAGTTACAGGTTCGCCCGGCGATGCAAACAAAACCTGCACGAAGAGCGGGTGTCATTCGGGAACTGCTACCACCATGCTGAATGCCATGACCTCAACGATTCCTGCTTCAGGTTATGTGCCGGGTACAACTTATACTGTTACGGCAAGTATAACAGATCCATCCATTGTACGGTTTGGATTTGAAATTTCACCGCAGAGCATCACCGGTACTCTTTTAGGTACAATGGCATTGACAAATACTGTGAAGACCAAGTTTACAAGCAGTAATAACAAATACATTACACACACTACTTCAGGAAACAGTTGGACCGGTCATACGGCTACGTGGTCATTTGACTGGACTGCACCAGCAGCAGGAACCGGTGCGGTAACATTTTATGGCGCATTTATGTATGCAAATAACAATGGAGGTACGAGCGGAGACATCGTAAAAACATCAACCTACACAGTGCAGGAAGCCGTTTCTGCGTGTAATGTTTCAGTTAGTCCGGCATCAGGAACCATTTGCAAAGGGAAAAAGCAAACACTTACTGCAAGCGGCGCCACTACTTATACCTGGGCTCCGGCTACCGGATTGGATGTAACCACTGGTGCTGTTGTTTCAGCGAAGCCTACCACCACTACTACCTACACTGTTACCGGTGATGGTGGCGCATGTAGCAAAACCGTTACGATAACCGTAAATGCTGCACCCACTGCCACTATATCAGCAGGTGCCTGTTCAGCAGGTAGTGTACTGTTGACAAGAGGAGGAACTCCAACTACAGGCGTTACTTACAAATGGTTGAAGGACGGCGTTAATATAAGCGGAGCAACCAATAGCACTTATCTCGCTACGTTGGCTGGTTCTTATACTGTAAAAGTTACGATCACTGCTACAGGTTGCAACAAAACTTCCAAAGCAACTGCCGTAACTATTAATTGCAAGCTTGGAGAAGAGGCCACGCTCGCTGCAGCCGCTTATCCAAATCCATTCACGCATTCAGTTATTATAAACATAGGGTCAGTTTCCAATGAAAAAACTACCGTGAAACTCATGGATCTCAGCGGAAGAACACTGCATGAATATAACGGCATTGATCCTTCTGTTCCATTAGCAATTAATGAAGATTTGTCTCCCGGAATATACTTTGTTAGAGTTGAACAAGGTGCACTTCAGCAGACAATTAAAATTGTAAAATCAGAATAATTTTTCACCGAATCTAAAAAGCAAAAGGGGTTTATCGCCCCTTTTGCTTTTTTTGGTCCTTTTACAGTCCTTCAATTAATAGTTTGAAGGAAATTTCAGTTCCACTATTTTTACTATTACGCGAACATTCCCGTTTTTACCAATATCAATTTTATTTAAATGAACTCTCAAGCAAACTATAATTGCAGGAAATATTTTATTTGGAATCTGCCAACAACTAACGGCTCATGAGCACTGCCCTTTAAACATCCAGCAAACTTCATAGAATTCACAATGACAAATGACCAATGACTATTGACTATAGACCAATTCAACCCTTATTCCTCAAGTCCGTCATTTCTCCCAATCGAAGTACAAAAACTCCTGTTCAGCTCACTACTTTTTTCAATCAGATTAACTGCTCTTAGATTTGACTCAAATTAAATTTGTTATGAAAAAGAAACTACTTTTTTTTGCAATTACCTGTTTGATCGGATCCGGCATTGTAAGCGTTTCGCTAAATTCTGCTAAAAGCTATCCGGACGGTGCTCCATCATCAGTTGCAGGTGCTCCCAATGATAATAATAAGACCTGCGCAAAAAGCGGTTGCCATCCCGGAACCGCGACAGCAATATTTGACGTGATCACTTCTGACGTTCCGGTAACCGGCTATGTTCCCGGCGATACCTATACGATAACTGCCACTGTTACAGATCCTGCGCTTGTGAAATTTGGTTTTGAGATTACACCGCAAAGTGCTACCGGAAGTTTGCTGGGAACAATGGCACTTTCAGATGCTGTAAAAACCAAGTTTACGAGCAGCTCAAATAAATACATTACGCATACCACCAATGGAACAAGTTTTCCGGATCATACAGGAACGTGGTCATTTAACTGGACAGCACCGGCTGCAGGCACCGGCGACGTAACTTTTTATGGCGCATTTGATTTTTCAAACAATAATGGCGGCACAAGCGGAGATGTAACTTATTCATCAACACTAACGATACCGGAAGCTTTTGGTGTAGGCATAAATGAGGTGGTTGAAATTAACTCATTAACTGTATTTCCCAATCCTGCTACTGACCATGTCATCATAACTTATTATTTAAAGCAACAACAACCCGTAACTATTTCATTATATGACATAGCAGGAAAACGGATAAGTCAACTTACAAATGAAACACAACAGGCCGGAACTTATAACATTTCATATCCACTTGATAAAATTGAATCAGGTCTATATGTAGTGCGACTTGAAACAGGCAAGCAATCCTTTTCACGAAAAGTTGTAAAACTTTAATATCAGATTCTAAATTCCCTCTCAATTCAGTGAATACAAGCCCCTTCATAACCGGAAGGGGTTTGTTTTTTGTTGATGATGTGCCGATGAACTGACGTTTCAAAGATGGAGTTACTTGGAATACAGCTAAACCCTATTATTTTCTAAGAAGCTATTTAAAAATAGTTTCGATGTTTATCGTAATTGTTTGTGAAGCAACATACGACAGCAACTTCGCGGGAGTTGGTTTATTCACAGCCAGCGTATGTAACTACTTTCAACTGATAAAATAATTTTAAAATTCTATTCCCTTATTTCCATTGCCGCCTTTGCGACTTTCCGAACGACTCACTTTTAAACATTTTGCTAATGCATTACTGTCCTGCAAGCTGAAACCAAATCCTGACCAACTGCTGGTATTTTGCTAATCGTTAAGATATCATAACCTGTTATTATTATAGCTGGTCATACACCCGTTAACAATGAATATATTTTGAATATCACTGCGGTAGATTAGCTTTGCGCGAAAATAGCTATCTGAATGACCCAAAAAATACTTCTCAGTCTACTTGCATTTACCATCACTGCAGGAATCATCGGCAGTTCATTAAACACTGCAACGAGCAACGGTTCGGGGGCACCATCCGGGAATACCGGTTCACCAAGCGATAATAAGACATGCGCTCAAAACAATTGCCATCCGGGAACCGCTACAGCTATATTTGATGTAATTACTTCAAATGTGCCATTAGAAGGTTATGAGCCCGGAAGTACTTATACAATCACAGCCACCGTTACAGATCCTTCTTTGGTTAAGTTCGGATTTGAAATTTCTCCTCAAAGCAGCACAGGAACCATTTTAGGCACGATGGCTTTGATCGATGCCAACAAAACAAAGTTTACCACTACCTCCAATAAATACATTACTCATAAAAGTGGCGGAACAAGTTTCCCCGGGCATACTGCTACCTGGAGTTTTTCATGGACAGCACCGATTGCCGGAACCGGTGCCGTAACTTTTTATGGCGCATTTAATTTTTCCAACAACAATAACAACACCAGTGGAGATGTAATTCATACTTCCACACTCACGATACCGGAATCATTTGGCGTTGGAATTGACGAAACAGGCGATCTTGCGGCATTTAATATTTATCCCAATCCGGCTGCGAATGAGGTTCATCTTACCTATTCGCTCGATCAACCACAGCAGGTTGTTGTTTCATTGTTCAGCTTATCAGGAAAAATGATCGGTGTACTACAGAATGAATCACAAGCTTCAGGCATTTACCATCCGTCTTTTCCTATGGAAGGATATGCAAAAGGTGTTTACATCCTGGAATTACAAGCCGGAGAAAAATCGGTTTCCAGAAAAATCATAAAACTTTAAGGACAGGTATTTACTATTAACAATAGTCATAAAAGAAAAAAAAACCTTCGGATGTCGAAGGTTTTTTTATTGTTATGTCTGCTACTTCCTGTGAAAAATCTTCCTCCGGCATTATTAATACAACATGCTGAGCGGATTTTCCAGGTATGCTTTTAACGTTTGCAGAAATCTTGCACCTGTTGCTCCATCCACTACCCGGTGATCACAGGAGAGTGTTACTGTAAGCATGCTGCTAATCTTAACCTGATCATTTAACACTACAGGAATTTTTTTAATTTTTCCGATCGCCATAATGCATGCATCCGGCGGATTGATGATGGCTGTGAACTGATCAATATCCATCATTCCCAGGTTGGAAATTGTGAATGTGTTGCCCTGCATTTCTTCAGGTTGTAATTTCTTTTCTTTTGCTTTTCCGGCGAAGGCGCGGGCTTCCTCACTAATCTGCGATAATGATTTCTGATCGGCAAATTTAATTACAGGCACGAGCAAACCTTCTTCCACTGCTACGGCCATACCGACGTGCACATGGTGATTGTACCGGATCTTATCCGTCAGCCAGCTTGCATTCACCTTAGGATTTTTCTTCAGTGCCAGCGCAGCGGCTTTGATAATGATATCGTTGAAAGAAATTTTCTTATCAGGAAAATTTTCATTGAGTGCAGAACGCGCTTCTACACTCCGATCCATATTGATTTCCATGGTAAGATAAAAATGCGGCGCGCTGAACTTGCTTTCCGCCAAACGACGCGCGATTGTTTTACGCATCTGTGAAACCGGCACTTCTTCGAATGACTCTGATCCAATTGCAACAAATGGAACAGACTTGCTTCCTCCATCAGTACCTGCAGTGATAAACTTTTCTACATCACGTTTTACAATGCGGCCTTCGTCTCCTGAACCTTTTATTTGAGAAATAGAAACGCCCGATTCACTGGCAATTTTTTTGGCAAGTGGTGACGCTTTGATACGTCCTGATTCTTTATCACCATCAACTTTATTATCAGCAGAAACCGGTGCTTGCTTTTCTGTTACAATAGCTTCTTCCTTTTTCGCAACGTCTTCTTTCTTCGCAG
Source organism: Chitinophagaceae bacterium (assembly GCA_016717285.1). Taxonomy (NCBI): domain Bacteria; kingdom Pseudomonadati; phylum Bacteroidota; class Chitinophagia; order Chitinophagales; family Chitinophagaceae; species Chitinophagaceae bacterium. Next base: position 602,541 of record JADKFU010000001.1, on the reverse strand, counting down.
CAACTTCTTTTTCTCCGCCTTCAGGTTTTGATTCAACAACACCATTTCCCGCAGATTCAAGCAACGATTTATAGTCCTCGCCGTCCTTTCCGATTACAGCTATTACTTCATCAACCTTTATTGATGCACCTTTTCCCGGGCCGATGTATAGCAATGTTCCTTCCTGGAAACTTTCAAACTCCATCACCGCTTTATCGGTTTCAATTTCCGCAAGCAGATCACCAGACTTCACTTTATCACCCACCTTCTTGTGCCACGCCACGATCACTCCTTCTGTCATCGTATCGCTCATCTTGGGCATGCGTACTACATCAGCCATGTTACGATTAAATTTTAGTGAGCCAAAAATAGGAAAAAGCGTATCTAATTCACAATTGATACTATGCAGTCCATCATTATGGTTGCGTTTCTGCTTTACTTATTTTTCGATTGCAAAGCAAAAATTCCTTTATAATAATGTTGTATTGAAATGGCATTTGCAAAACGTGGTGAATAATCACATTCTAAACCTGTCCATTCTAAACTTTATGAAAATGGTTAAGATTGTTGAAGATCAATTTCACTTGAATGATTATGCGAAGTTTGCTGAATTAATAATCAAGCTCCAGTTTCAGCCGGTCCTTTAAATCCTGCAACTTCGGATTCTTCTTCAGCATGTGGTTGAATTTTTCACCGGTGGTATATGGCTTCCGCGAAGACTCAGCCCTTGACTTTTGCTTATCAACCTGTATCACCAGGTCAATCGCCTTTTTATCCAATTCCTTTTTCAGGAAATAATACATTTCTTCTCTTTCCCCATTTAAAGTATTGAGATATGATTCTGTACCAACCCTGATGAGCACCGTCTTATTACCGACTATTTCAGGAGGAAAAGCTTCCAGTATTTTCAGGATCACCTGCTTTTTTTCACCTTCAATAATCTTCAGATAACTTTTCCAGACCTGTTGAAAAGCATAATTATCAATCTCATCAAATACCGCTTCCTCCATTGGTTTCAACGGCTGTTGCTCTTCTTCTTTTGGTCGTTCAAGAAGTTCCTTCTTGATACTATCGAGCGAGGTAAGCCGGACTGATGAACCGGTTTTTACAGGTTTTTTAGCTTCCGCTTTTTTTTCAGCAGTAACAATAACAGGATCTTCCTTACTTGCTATAGGAAATGCGGTAATAGTTTCGCCCGAAGCAGTTATTATTTCTTCATCTGCCTTCAGGGATTTTTTTTTTACTCCGGCAACCGGTTCATTAATCAGGTCAATCACCTGTTGTAAATGACAAAGCCGAATGAGTGCGAGCTCAACGCACAGCCTTTTATTTTTGCTGGCCTTATATTGCAAATCCGCATCATTAAGAATTGCAAGAGCTGAAATAAGAAATGCTGCAGGAGTATAAGCTGCCTGCTGAACATATCTTTTACGGATATTTTCTGAAAAGTCCATCAACACCTGTGTGGCCGCGTCTTTGGCAACCAGCAAATCCCGGAAATGATCAGATAATCCTGCGAGAAAATTTTCTCCGTCAAATCCCTTTTGAAGCACCTGGTTATAGGTAAGCAGCGTAGATGATGTATCAGTTGCAAGAAAATAATCTGTTAGCTTGAAAAAATAATCGTAATCGAGAATGTTCAGATTTTCAACTGTTGCAGCATATTGAATTTTCCGATTGGCAAAAATACTGATCCTGTCAAACATCGACAATGCGTCGCGCAAAGCACCATCCGCTTTCTGCGCGATAATGTGCAAAGCATCTTCTTCTGCAGCAATGTCTTCTTTTTTAGCTATTGCTGCGAGATGCTTAACCATGTCTTCCGTTTTGATACGGTTGAAATCGAAAATCTGACAACGCGACAAAATAGTTGGAATGATCTTGTGCTTCTCGGTAGTAGCAAGAATGAAAATAGCATATGGCGGGGGCTCTTCCAGTGTTTTCAAAAAGGCATTGAAAGCCTGTTGTGAAAGCATGTGCACCTCATCAATGATGTATATTTTTTTCTTTCCGGTTTGCGGGGCAAAACGAACCTGTTCAATTAATGCTCTTATATCTTCTACTGAATTATTTGAAGCAGCATCGAGTTCATGAATATTGAAGGAAGCATTGTGGTTAAATGCTTCACAGGCCGGGCATTCATTGCATGGTTCAAAATCAGCAGTGATGTTTTCGCAGTTCACTGCCTTTGCAAGAATTCTTGCGCAGGTGGTTTTACCAACGCCACGAGGACCACAGAATAGAAAAGCCTGCGCCAGTTGATTGGTACGAATAGCATTCTTTAACGTGTTGGTAACCTGTGGCTGACCAATCACATCTTCAAATCGTGCGGGGCGATACTTTCGGGCTGATACAATGAAATTTTCCATCGCGGGTTACAAATATATTCCATCCAAACAAAAATGAACGATAAAAATAATACCGTACTGATGATGAACTTGTAATCAATCTCTATTTGTTATTCTTTGCCATTCCTTCAAAAACTGAACTGATGATGGAAAGAATAATAGAGAACAAAAGCGCCCACCAAAATCCATCTACCTTAAAACCCGGAACAATTTT